>JAEZED010000030.1 GCA_023417885.1 Planctomycetota bacterium | reverse complement strand
TTCCGCAGGCCTCGGCGCGCGTCACGCAAACCTTGGCGCACGCCCCGCAAACCCGGGCGCGACGCCCGATCACCGTGCGCCGACGCCCGGGGCATCGGGGCCGATGCTCGGGCCGCTGGGGCCGGAGGTGCGAAGAGATTTTGCCACCTCCGCCTTCTCTCCCTCCATGAGAGGGGGCGCGATCGACATCGAAGGTGACGGGGAAACGACCTACTCCCCCGGCCGATGCACGCGCACGAACATCACGCCGTGCCGCGGCACCTTCACCTTGAACTCCCCTTCGAACACCCCCAGGTCCTCGTGACGCCAGACGTCGCGCACGCGTTGCGGGCCCTCCAGGCCCAGCTGCTCCCACGTCACGCCAATCTCCAGCGGCACCTCGAACAGGTTGAACAGCCCCACCGCCACCGAGCCGTCCGCCAGCGGCTTGGCGAGAACCATCCGCCGGTCGTCCATCACGATCGGCTCCGCCTGCCGGCCCAGGGCGTCCTGGTTCACCGCGATCACTTCCGGATTGCACAGCACGTTCAGCGTGAAGGCGTCCAGCCGCTCCATGTCGCCGGAGAAGATCAGCGGCGCCGCCATCAGCGACCACATGCTCATGTAGCTGTACTGCTCACTGGGCGTCAGGCGCGTCGGCTGCGGCTCGGCATCCTGCGCGTGCGGCGTGCCGATGTGGCCCAGGAGCAGGTAGTCCGGGTCATTCCACGCGCCGGGACGCGCGTGACGCCAGTGCCGCGCGTTGGCACGGCCGATGTGGTAGAAGCCCGGCAGCGCCCCGCCCGGCTCCAGGCCCAGGTCGCCCGTCGTGCGCCAGCAGTGACCGCCGACCGCCTCGCCCCACGTCCAGACCTCCTCCATCCCGTACTGGCAGAGGTTGAAGACAATGTCGCGATCCAGATCCGCCAGGATCGCCCCCATCACCTCGTATGGCCGGCGGGCGCGCTCCTTCCCCTGGCCCGTCGCCACCCCGCCGTAGCTGCACCAGTCGTATTTCAGGAAGTCGAACCCCCAGTCGGCGAACTGCTGTGCGTCGATCTCCTCGTGCTCCCACGCCCCCTCGAACCACTCGCACGTGCGCGGCCCGGGCGATGTGTAGATTCCCGCCTTCAAACCGCGGGCATGCAGGTAGTCCGTCAGCCCCTTCATGTCCGGGAAGCGGTCGTTGGAGAGGATGCGCCCCTGCGCGTCGCGCGTCTCGCCGACGATCTCGTCAGGCCTTAGCGTGTCCTTCCGCACCCCGGCCCGCTCCTCGAAGCTCTCCGGCGTCATGCGCATCCAGCAGTCGTCGATGTTCACGTAGGCATACCCCACGTCCGCCATGCCCGATGCGATCATCGCATCGCCCGCGGCGCGCATCTTCGCATCGCCTACCTGGTGGTACCACGTGTACCAGTGATTCCACCCCATCGGCGGAGTCAGCGCGAGCTTGTCTCCCACGATGATCGTGAACGGCTTCTCGTCGACGCCCTGCCCGTTGCTCGCCCGCAGCGTCACGGCATACTCACCCGGCATCTCCGGCGCGACGCCCCGCAGGATCCCCTCCTCCGCGTCCAGCTCGATCCCCTCCGGCAGTTCGCTCGCCTCGAAGCGCATCGGCCGGCTCCCCTGCGCGGGGATCCTGTAAAGAAACGGCCGGCCCGGCCGGCACCCGTAGACCGCCGCAGCGTTGATTCGCGGCGCCGGGCCCGGCGGCGGCGTGAGCATGACCGCCTCCTCGCGCGGCGGATCGCCCGCTACCGGCGCCTGTCCCTCGAACTCGATCCGCGCCTCCGCCCAGTCGGCATGGTCGAAGTCGATTCCGTCCCCCGCGCTGGCGGCGATCAGCACCAGCTTCCGGCGACCCGTCAGATCGACGTCCACCGCTACGGCCTCGTCCCCGCCCTTCATCAGGGGGCTTTCGAAGAGGGGCTCGTCGTCCACGTAGACGTAGAACCGCACGCTCCCCCGCTCCCCCGCCCCGTCGTCCACGCCGACATGGGCCGTGAACCGCGTCGCGCGGCCGTGCAACTCCACCCAGAGCACGCTGTCGGCATGCGTGCCGACACCCTTCCCGAACGTCCGCCCGCCGATCGTGAGCGGCTTGCCGGTGATCGACCGGTCGCGCTGGGGCGTGCCCCAGCCGCGGGACATGCGGGCGAGGTCCAGGGCGCCCAGTTCGACGGAATCGGCGGCGTGGAGGGAGTTGGGCATGCCGGGCAGCAGGAACAGGAGCGGGATCAGGAATCGCATGGAGTGGCCAGATTAACGCCTTCGCGGGCCCGGGAATGCCCCCCGAAAAGCCGGCGGACCAATTTTGACGGACGCCCCGCGGCGGGTAACTTGCTCATCGCCGAACAAAGGTGTGTCCGGCGGCGAATGAAGGTGACCGCCTCGCAGAGGCGGCCCATCTCCCTGAGGCCACCCTCGGCCGATCCTCCCGGGACGGAGCCCTGCATGCAGAAAGTCAAGATCAGCAACGTTGCCGGCAGCGTCGCAAAGCGACTGTTCCACCCCCGGCACATAGGCCATGCCCTGGCCCTTCAACGGCATCGCCGCAAGGAGTCGCGCGCCAGCAACGACCCCCAACTCGCCCTCATGGCGCGTATGCTGCCGGGCGGCTTCCTGCATTACGGCTACTTCGACGACCCGACCCGACCGCCCGAGGAGATCAGCCTGGCCGAGTTCGGCCGCGCCCAGACCCGCTACGCCGAGATCCTGCTCGAGCTGGCGCAGGATCGCGAGCTTCCCGTGCTGGACGTCGGCTGCGGCATGGGGGGCCTTTCGCGGATGCTCCGGGAGGAGGGCTTCTCCCCCGTCGCGCTCACGCCCGACCGCACGCAAGCCGCCCACATCGGCACCACGCTGCCCGAAATCCCCGTCATCCGCTGCAAGTTCGAGGATCTTCCGAATCCCTCGTCGCACGCCGGCCGCTTCGGGACCGTTTTTACCTCCGAGTCGCTCCAGTACCTGAAGCTCGACCGCGCCCTGCCGCTCATGGACCGCATCCTCGCGCCCGGCGGACGCTGGGTCGCGTGCGACATGTTCCGGATCGGCCCCTCCCGCGGGAAGGGCGGCCACAACTGGAACGATTTCACCGACCGCGTCTCCGCCGCCGGCTGGGAGATCACCTACGAGCGCGACATCACCCCCAACGTCCTGCCGACGCTCGGGCTCATCCACATGATCGCCACCAACTTCGGCATCCCCCTGCTCGAGTTCGGCCTGCTCAAGCTGCGCAAGAAGCAGCCGTGGCTCCACTACATGCTGGAAGACGCCGTGGAAATGATCGGCCGTTCGATCGACCGGAACCTCGAGGAGGTCGATCCGCAGCAGTTCGTGCTTCACAAGAAGTATGTCCTTCTCGTGCTGCGCCGGAAGGCGGACGTCGAAGCCGAGGGGCTGGACGCCGCGCGCCCCGCCGCCGCCTGACCGGCAGGCCCGACATGCGGTCGAGCTATGTGCGTGCGAGGCCGGCCCCGCCTGCCGTATCATGGCCTGCGGATGACCCGACCGCCGATCTTCGAGTCCTACTCGAACGAGCTCCCGCCCCCGGGGCGGGACGCGCTTCCCGTGAGCATTCCCGCCGCCTTCGGGCTGGCCGCGTCGCTGCTCCAGTGCCTGCCGGTCATCTCCGGCGTGGGCGCGGTCGTTCTCGGGTATATCGGGCTGCGGGAGATCCGTCGCCGCGAGCGGATCGGCCGTCCCCTGGCCCTGGCAGCCATTGCCTTCGGCACGATCAGCATCGTCGTGTGGGTGGTGGTGCTGGGCACCGGCACGGTCCTCGGACTGCGCCTGGCGTCGGCGGTCCAGATGTCCAGTCGCTTCGCCAGCGCCGCCGCCAACGGCGACGAGGCGGCCCTGCGCGAGATGACCCACTCCGACATCCCCGACGAGCAGATCGCCGACTGGGTCGCTGCCGTGCATGAGCCCGGGGCGACGCCCAACGTCGTGATGGACGGGCTGACCACGCAGGAAACGCAGCTCGACTCGCTCGTCCAGCTCTGGCGCGGGCCTTACATCGTCACTCAGCGGCTCACGTATAGCACCGCACCGGAGCAGGAGCCGGCCGCCTCCCGGCGAATCGATCTCACTCTCCGGCGCATCGACGGCACGATGCGCGTCGTCGAGGCGGAGGTGCGCCGCAGCGCCGTTCAGCGCATGAGCTCCTCGCCCGCCACCCGGGCCGCGACCGCGCCCGCGACCCGACGCGACGAGGCCGGTGACACAATCGATGTCGGCCCCGGTTGACCGCCGCCCCCGCACCGGCAACATCAGGGGCCGCGGATGACCCTCGCCGACACCCAGCCCGCCATTCCTCCCCGCGCGCCGCTCCTGCGTCGCCGCGGGCGCCTCGCGCAGGCCCGGCCCGCGCACCTGGTGATCGCCGGGCTGCTCTATCTCTTCTTCGCGGTCTTTCTCGCCTGGCCGATCCTGAACGTCGTCTGGGTCGGCTTCCGCGATCCGGAGACGGGCGGGCTGACGCTGGAGTACATCCGGCTTGTCTTCTCCGACCTGACGCTCGTGCGCGGCCTGCTCAACGCCACCGGCATCGCCTTCGCCACGACGCTCCTGAGCTTCGTCATCGCCATGCCGCTGGCCGTGCTGTCGGTGCGCTACGAGTTCCGCGGCCGCGGGCTGCTGGGCGGGCTGCTGCTCGTGCCGCTGGTGCTCCCTCCTTTCGTCGGGGCGGTGGGGCTTCAGCGCGTGCTCGGGACGTTCGGGCCGCTGACGACCTTCCTGACGTACCTGGGCTTCGACCTCCCGCTGGGAGTGGACTGGCTCAACGTGGCGAAGGTGCCGTCGATCATCGTGATCGAGGCGCTGCACCTCTACCCGATCATGCTCCTGAACCTCCAGGCGGCGCTGGCGAACATCGACCCCGCCATGGAGCAGGCGGCGAGGAACCTCGGCGCCTCGCGCTGGCATGTCTTCCGGCGCATCACGCTGCCGCTGATCCGTCCCGGGCTGTTCGCGGGGTGCACGCTCGTGCTCATCTGGAGCTTCACGGAGCTGGGGACGCCGCTGATCTTCCAGTACAACGAGGTCACGCCCGTCCAGATCTTCCGGCGCATCGTCGAGGTGCAGGGCAATCCGGTGCCCTACGCGCTCGTGATCGTGATGCTGGCGGTCAGCGTCCTGCTCTACCTCGTCGGCAAGGTGCTGCTCGGACGCGGCTTCGACGCGGCCACCACCAAGGCCTCCACCGGCGCGACCCCGCGCAGGCTCACCGGCTGGCGCGGCGCCGCGGCGGCCGTCCCCTTCGTCGTCGTCTTCCTCCTGGCGGTCCTGCCTCACCTCGCCGTCGTGCTGGCGAGCTTCAGCGAGGAGTCGCAGTGGTATCTCTCCCTGCTGCCCCGGGAGATGACGCTCGACCACTACCGGACGGCGCTCATCGACCCGTTCGTGATCAACAGCGTCGTCAACAGCCTCGTCTACGCCGCCTTCGCGACGGCGGTCGCAATCGCGGTCGGGCTGGGCGTGGGCGTGATCGTCGTGCGCAGCCGCGTGCCCGGTCGCGGGATCATCGACTCCCTGGCCATGCTGCCGCTGGCGGTGCCGGGGCTGGTGCTGGCCTTCGGTTACCTTTCGATCAGCTTCACGTTCATGCGCTGGTTCCCGGAGCAGACGCGCGCCGGCGGCTGGCTCTCGTGGCTGAACGTCTTCGAAAACCCCGCCGTCCTGCTGATCATCGCCTACGCGGCGCGGCGCCTGCCCTACGTCGCCCGCTCCGCCGTCGCGGGGCTCCAGCAGACGCCGCAGGACCTGGAGCTGGCCGCGAGCAACCTCGGCGCTCGAAGGGTGACGGTGCTCCGCAGGATCACGCTACCGCTGATCCTGGCGAACCTTCTGGCGGGCGGGTTGCTGGCATTCGCCTTCGCGATGCTGGAGGTGAGCGACTCACTGGTGCTGGCGCAGCAGCAGGCGTATTACCCGATCACCAAGGCGATCTACGAGCTGGCGAACAAGCTGGGCGACGGCATCTACATCGCCTCGGCGCTGGGCGTCTGGACGATGCTGCTCCTGACGCTGACGATCCTGTCGGCGCATGCGCTGCTGGCGAAGAAGATGGGGGCGATCTTCAGGATCTGAACAGGGTGAACTGTGCGAAGACGCGACGCGTCCGGGAATATCGCCCGCCTGCGCGAAGAAACACCGCGAAGAGCGGTTATCGCCCTCGCCGGCAAACGTGCGCGTCGTGGCAACGCGACGTTGCCGCGCGCCCACGCGACGTTGCCGCGCGCCCACGCAGCTTTGCCGCGCCCCCGCGCGACGTGACGTCGACCCCGGTCGCCAGTGGGTCGATGCGATGCGCCAGAGCGTCGACCCGACCCGCCGCAGCGTCGGCGCTCCCGCCACCCGCGCTGACGCCGTGCCGAGCGGTCGCGACGGCGTTCGCGGCAGGCGTCGTCCTCCACGAATTGACGGCATCTTCGCTATGATCCCCGGTGAATCCGCCGATGCGAACCCGGGATGATCGAGGAAACCGGAAGCACGTGACCCCCCGGCCTGGCGCTTCGGCCGCGATCGCCACCTTCCCCGCGTCCTCCGCCCGCCTGCTCCTGCTCCATGCCCAGGGCTTGCTCGACGACTGCCACGCCCCCTGCTCCCCCGCCGCCGTTCGCAAGCTCATCGACCGGCTCGGTTACGTCCAGCTCGACTCCATCAACGTCGTCGAGCGCGCCCATCACCTGACCCTCTTCGCCCGCCGCCGCAGCTACCGCCGCGAGCACCTCGACCGCCTCTACGCCCGTCGCCACATCTTCGAAGGGTGGACGCACGACGCTTCGGTCCTCCCCGTCGAATGGTTCGGCCGCTGGCATCACCGGCGCGAGCGCTTCATGGATCGCGGCTGGGGGGCCAAGTGGGTCGCAAAGCGCGTCGGGCCGGACGCGGACAAGGTCTTCGCCACCGTGCTGGAGCGCATCCGGCGCGAGGGGCCGCTGCGCTCGGCCGATTTCGAGCACGACGAGGAGAAGTTTGGCCCGCGCGGCGAGTCGGCCTGGTGGGGCTGGAAGCCCGCCAAGGCGGCGCTGGAGTACCTCTGGTGGCGGGGCGACCTCTGCGTCGTCGCGCGGCCGCACTTTCAGAAGGTCTATGACCTGGCGGAGCGCGTCATTCCCGAGGCACACCTCCAGCCGTCCTGCTCGCGCGAGGAGTTCGTCGCCTGGGCGGCAGCGGAGGCGCTGGACCGGCTGGGCGTCGCGACGCCGACGGAGGTGGCGGGGTTTTTCGGGGCGATCAGCGTGATCGAGGCGAAGACGTCGCTGGAACACCGGGCAACGGCGGGAGAGATCGAGCGGGTGCTGGTGGAACCGGAGGCGAAGGGCGCCGGACAACGGCCGACTCCGTCGTACGCCGTGCCGGACTGGAAGCGGCGGCTGCGGCGGGCCGAGCGCGCCCTCGCAGGCACGGACGGCGCCGTTCGCCTGCTCGCGCCGTTCGACCCGGTCGCGCGCGACCGGAAGCGCCTGCTTCGCCTGTTCGGCTTCGACTACCGCTTCGAGGCGTTCACACCCGGCCACAAGCGGGTGCACGGGTACTACGTCCTGCCGATCCTCGCCGGCGACCGCTTCATCGGCCGCGCCGACCTGAAGCACGACCGGCGGGAGGGCGTGCTGCGTGTCAACGGCCTCTGGCGCGAGCGGGGCGCGCCCCGGATGAACGACGAGATCGACGCCGAGCTGTCGCGCCTCGCCCGATTCGTCGGCGCCGAGCGGATTCAGCGATCGCGGTAAACCGCTTCCAAGCGCTCCACCATCACCTTCGCGTCGAAGCGGGACAGGGCAAAGGCCCTCCCCCGCTCCCCGAACCGCCGCCGCTTCTCCGGGTCGCGCGCCAGCTCCTCGATGCGCGCGACAAACGCGGGCACGTCGAACGCCTTCACCGCGTAGCCCGTCTCCCCTTCGATCAGCGCTTCGGCGTTGCCGTCGATGTCGTAGGTCACGGTCGGCAGGCCCGCCAGCGAGCCCTGCGGCAGGGCACGGGCCAGGCCCTCGCGCCGCGACGGGTGCGCGAGCACGTCGCACGCGTTCACCAGCTCCGGCACCTGGCTCGGCGGAACCAGCCCCGTCAGGATGAAGCGATCCTGCAATCTGAGATCTGAGATCTGAGATTCGAAGCGCTCCCGCAGCAGGCCGTCGCCGACCCAGACGAAGCGCAGATCGGGGTTCTGGGCGCACATCCGCCCGGCGTGCTCGAGCAGGTCCTCGTGACCCTTCAGGTGGAAGAGCCGCGCGATCGTGCAAACGGCGACGTGGTGCGGCTGTAGCCCGAGCCGCCGGCGCGCCTCGTCGCGCGGCACGGGCGGATTCAGGAACGGCCCGACGTCCATCCCGCTGTAGACCGTTACGTACTGCTCCGGCCGGCCGATGTTCGCCTCAAGGCTCGCCCGCGTCATCGCATCGGCGACGACGACAATCTTGTGGCACTTCTTCGCGGCGCGGCGCTCCAGGTGCTTGTAGACCGCGTTGACGTATGGCTTGGTGCTGCTCGTCCACGACAGGCCGTGGATCGTGTGGACGACGAACGGGACGCGCGCCTTCCACGCCGCGTGCCGGCCGATGATCCCCGCCTTGCTCGAGTGCGTGTGCACGACGTCCGGCCGCATCTCGCCGAAGCGGCGCACCAGCGCGCGGTAGACGCCAAGATCCTTCCCCGGCAGGATGCTGCGCCGCATCGGCTCCAGCACCTCCACGCGATAGCCGTACGCCCGCGCGCGCTCCATCAGCGACCCCTCCGGCCCGAGCGGCGGACCGGTGATGAGCGTCACCTCGTGCCCCGCGTCGTGCTGCCCCTCGCAGCTGAGCAGCGTGTTCTCCTGCGCCCCGCCGACGATCAGGCGCGTGATGACGTGGACGATCTTCATGAGAGAAACTCAACTTCGAAGCCGCGCGGACAAGCGTAGCGCGGCCGCTACCGCGCTGTCACGGCTCACAGGTCCAGCAGCGAATCCATCCGGTCGCGCACCGCGGCGATCACCTCGCGCACCGTCGCCTCCGTTGCCAGCCGTGCGTCGGCGGGCGGCGTGTCGATCCCAACGTGCACATGCCCCGCCGCATAACACGTCGGCGTGTGCCGCTCGTAGCGCGTGCCCAGCAGGCCGATGAAGCCGGAGAGATACGCCCCGCCGTAGTCGAACCGATCATCCACCACCGGGACGAACGCCCGCACCCGGCCGCCGGTCGCGCTCGTCACCGCGGAGACGATCGCCCCCATCGGCAGGGTGCTGTGGTAGACCGTTCCCGCCGGATCGCGCAGCGGCGGCAGGCCGATCGGGCCGCCGGGGGCGCGTCGATCGCTGATGTACTCGCCCACGTTCGCCGGCCCGGCCTCGCCCGGCAGGCGCCAGCGCCGGCAGGCGGGCTCGGGATACCAGAGCGCCCCCGGCTTCCCGCGGCTGAACGTGACGATCCCCGCCGGGCGGTAGCGCGTGACGAGGCGCGTGAAATCGTGCCAGGTCTTGCGGTAATCCACCTCCAGCTCGCCGACACCCCATGGGCGGGCGCTGGTCGAGCCGTGGACCCCGCGTGATGTCGCTGGTCCCCACCCGTGCGGAAACTCGGGAAAGTGGGCGTAGATGTCGAAGCCACGACCCTCCCAGTTGCGGCCGATCCAGCCCCGCGGGTTCTGCACCGGGTTCGGCGAGAAGCGCCGCAGCATGTGGTTCGTCGGCGGCCAGTAACCGGTGAGGAGGATCGTCGGCATCGTCTCCGGCCAAGCTATCGCGATGTGCCCCGCGATTCACGCGGCGGACGGTAAGTCAACGCAAAGGCCGGCGGCCCCTGCGGTGGCCGGCCGGCGGTGTG
>JAEZED010000234.1 GCA_023417885.1 Planctomycetota bacterium | reverse complement strand
ACACCACGGGGCACGGCAAACGAGCCGCCCCGGTGACGGTCTGGGGGATCGTCTAGCGGTAGGACAGCGGACTCTGACTCCGCCAGCCTAGGTTCGAATCCTAGTCCCCCAACCAACTCCCAGTTGTTTCCCTTGTAAATCAAGCACTTAGGGCCGACTACTCCGGGACCTTCCTGGTGAGTCCCCCAACTGTGCCAGCGGCCTGTGCCCTCACGCGCGCGCGGCGCTCCTCAAGACGGAGCCGCCAATGCCGCTTGCCCCTCACCTCTACCGCCGCGGTTCCGTCTACTGGTGGCGCCGGATCCTGCCGGCATGCGGGGGCACCGCCGGTGAGGACGGCACTCTCAAAAATTTTTCGGAAAAATGCGCCGATCGAGAGATACGTCTCTCCTTGCGGACAAATATGGCCGACCTCGCACGGCAGCGAGGGCGGCGTCTCAGCGTCGTCGTCGATGCCGTGCTCAGGCTCCTGGGCGAGGTCATGCAGGCCGGCATCATCAACAACAGCGCGCTCCGCGCCCTTCTCAAACCGATCCTGCTCGGCGAGCTGGAACGGGCGGAAGTGGCGCGTGCCCTGGGCGGGGAGCGGGGGCAGGAGGAGATCGCCCGACGGGTCCAGGCCGAACTCGACGCCGTCGCCACCATCGAGGACGCCGTCCGGCACAACCGGCTCGACGCTGCCCGCGCGGTGCTCGAGCGCGCCGTCACCGTCGGCCTGCCGGTGCCGGCGGCCGAGACGGCCGAGCACAGCTACCTCGCACGGCTGGTGCTGCGCGGGCTTCCCCGCATCCATCGCATCAACGCCGTTCGCGAGCAGATCCCCTACGACGACGACCTCGAGGAACTCATGCCGCCTTTGCCGGCCGGCCTTGCGACGACCGGGATGCCGTCGGGCAACCCGGCTTCCGCAGCGGAGGTTCGCCCCGCCATGGTTGTCACGCCGACGCCTCCGATGCCAGCCACCATGCCTGCGCAGATGGCGATGCAATCCGTTTCGGTCGCCGCCCCCGCGGCATCGGTCGGCATCGTTGAACCCGGCACCAGACCGGTGCCTGATCGGCAGGAGGCGACACCCTCCCTGCATCTCCAGCAGCCCTATCCCGCCGCCGTCGCACCGGCGCCCGTCCTCGTCACGGCTCGTCCTGCCATGGAGCCGGCGAATTCGCTCGGACGCTCGGCCTCGATCGTCGAGCCGGCCTCCAATGCGGTGGAGACGGTCTCACACCGGCAGACACCCATGTCCAACCCGGCGGCGGACTGGACGATCGAGCAGGCTATGGCCGAATGGGTCCGCCACCGCCAGCGTGGTTCGAATGCGGTCAAGTCCGCCTCCTTGTGCAAGGAGGAAGAGCGGAATTACCGCGTCGCCGCAGAACTCTTCGCCAGTCTTGTCGGGGACCGCCGTGTCGTCGACCTGACGGAGGAGGACTTGTTGCGGTTCAGAGATGAGCTGCACCGGGTCCCCAAACTGCTCGGCCGCGGCGTTTTTCGCAACCTGACCGGCGCCGACGCCGCTGCCAAGGCGGACGCGATCACGGCTTCCCAGCAGGCGGCGGTCATGGCGCGTGTGGAGAGCGGACAGATCGACCGGCACAATATGGCCCATGAGAAGCGTGATGCCGAGGTGCCGCGCCTGGCCATGAAGACCGTCAACAAGCATCTCGACAAAATCAAGGGCCTGCTCCGCTGGCTCAAGGAGACGATGAAGATGAAGATCAACCGCGACCTGCTCGATCTCAAGATCCGCTACAACAAGAAGGACATCGGACGCGCCGCGAATGCCGATCGGGAGGCCCTCTCGAACGCCGAGGTCCGCAAGCTGTTCTCCAGCGCATGCTGGACCGGCTGCGCCAGGGTGGACTACCGTCATCGGTCCGGCCCCCTCATGGTGAAGGACGGCAAGTTCTGGATTCCGCTGCTTGCGGCGCTCGAGGGATTGCGGCTCGGCGAGGCGGCGCAGCTGCTGACTGGCGATATCCATTTGCGCTGCTTCGATGAGGAGGACTTCATCGACTGGGGCGTGGATCTCGACGATCCGTCGGGACCATGGGTCCGCCTGCGGGCGTTCTCGCCCAAGGATGAGGACGGTGTTCCCATCGTCGGCATCTGGTGCATCGACGTGGCTCCTGAGGACGGCAAGAGCGTGAAGACCACCACCTCGAAGCGCATCGTACCGATTCATCCGTTGCTGCTTGAACTCGGTTTTCTCGACTACGTCGACGCACAGAAGCGCGCCGGCAAGCGGGATCTCTTTCCCGGCCTCAAGCCGGAAAAGGCGAACCGTGCCGGTGAGAACCTCGGGGAATGGTTCAGCCGCTACCTCGAGTACATCGGGATGAAGCGGGATCGTGTGTCGTTCCATTCGCTGCGCCACAGCTTCGACACGCACCTGCTCAACCGCGAGATTCCGGATGTCCGGGTGAGCGAGCTGATGGGGCATGCGCAGCAGGGGCAGACCAGGAACCGCTACTACAAGGGCGCAAGACTGGCGAAGCTGACCGAGGCGATCGCCTCGATCGACTACCGCCTCCCCACGGCTATGGTCAACGGACAGTTGTGCCTGATCAGCTAGCATCCAGGCGCATGGTGCAGCGGTCGGGAACGGTCAGGGAGGCTCCGCAGGGCACCGCACAGCGGTGCAAAGCGTCTCTGGCCGTTCTCAACAAGCTGCTATGCTACGGAAGGCCCGACTGGGAGACAGCACTATCCGCCAGTCCGTTGGCGCTCCGGACCCGTTCTAAATCTCAGGCCATCGTTGTGTCTGACCGAGACGGGGCCTTCCGATGTACGGTCTATGACGCGGACGGCGGCTGCGGCCGGCTGATAGACGCGGTCGAGCCAACCCTCATGGGCTTCGCGCGCGTCCGGGTGGTTGCGGCCGATCTCGCGGGCCAAGAATGCCTGGACCGTTTCCGAACTCCTGCCAGCGCCTCTTTCAGACAACCACTTCCGGGCGGCGGCGAGAAGAGCCCGCCATGCCTGGTCCAGCCGACGCCGAAGGGCATCAGTGTCATGACCCGGGAGCCGGCGAGAGTTCCACCAGTCCATCAGGGCGCCGGCATAGGACCTGAGGAGGGTCACGATGCTGTCGTCGGGAGCGGGGGACGGGATGTGATCAGACGACGTCTCCGCCGTCGACGTCGTGTGATTCGGTGTCTGCGCCGTCAGTTCGTTGATCAATCGGGTGGTCAGCTTGGTGTTGTGCGCAGCGCGCCGGCGAGCCTCCTCCATCTGCGAGACGGTCGGCAGGTCCGACGACTGGCGGGCGCCGTAGTCCTTGTGCTCCAGCCGGTCAGGCAACCGTGGTGGGGATGGCGGGCGTCGATCACGGCTCAAGGGCCGGAGCCGGTCCATTTGGCCGGCGGCCGGCATGTCGATCGGCATTGGCGGCTTGGTGCCCACGCGGTTCCCGCTCCGGTCGCCAGCTATAGCGGGATTGCTCTGCTCGGGAGCGGGATTCTTCCGCCGATCGGCAATCGGAGATCGTTGAGCGGGTGTCTGCGACGGGATCTCCGCTCTGGCTGCTTCCTCCTGGGCCTTCGCCACCTTCCTGCGCCGCGGGGGCGCCGCCCTGACATGACTGATGCCCGATGGAACATCAGCGCTCGAGACGGTTCCGGACCGCACATCCGGCGCGGCAGGCGGAACGGCGGCCGTTCCAGCCGCCGTCGGCAACGGAGAGGAAGCCGTGACGGGCCGAACAAGTTCCGCCGACGGTCCGTCCGCCTTTCCCTTTTCGACGTCTTCGGTGCCGCGGAAGCCTAAGGCGGAGCTTGCTGCTGGAATCACCGCGTCGGCTCCCAGTCGGCAGATGACGGGTATCGGCAGGGCCGGTGCCGATATCACGGGGATCTCGTCGTCGAATTCGCTTGCCCAGTACGCCTCTGCCTCGTCCTCTGGCGTCGGTGCCGACGCGGCGGAGGCAACAAGTTCGGTCGGTGAGACTGCCGAGACGCTGGCGAACGGGTCAGCTTTGTCCGAACGCAGCCCCTTACCCTGCTGATCGGCTCCTCCATGCAGGCTGCTGCGAAGGTCCTTGACACTCGGAAGCGCATCGATGACGCCCTCGAGGTCCCCGCGCACCCGCGCCGCCGTCCAGGCACCCCGCTCGCCGGTCCCCAGCAGGCGATGAAGCGCCCATGACTCGCCGCCGGTGTCGACGGCGAGCACCGTGTCGCGCCGGTCGCCGCGGGCGAGAACGAAGCCGGTCTCGGCCAAGGCGGCACGGCGCGTGTGCGGACCGTCAGCGGAGCGCCATGCCGCGACGACGATCGCTGCGGCGGCAGCCTTGCTGCAGCCGGAGCGGCTTTCCTGCTGCGCTTCGCTCTCCGAGCGTGCAGCGCGCGGACGCTGTCTCGTGGTCAATCCCCGTAGCTGATCGGCCTCTTCGCTGTAGCCGTTCTGCTCGAGATGGGCGACGACCGCCCGATTGTGGGCGCCTTTGGTCACAGGATGGCCGAAGCGCAACTCGCAGAGACGGGCGACGACCTCGTTGACGCGGTAGGAATGATTGAGCGGGATGGCTCGTCCATCCTGTCTGATCCTCAGGTAGACGCGGTGCCGATGACTTGGGCGTCCCGTCTCACCGGGTTTGGCATGCTCGACCTCGATGTAAGGCTGGCCGATGAGGACATGTTGCGATTCGTACAGGTCCCAGGCTTCCGCCCACTCCCCATCCGACAGGGGGTGGTGCGGCGAAAGGACTGCATGGATGAGGAAATCGCGGGCACGTGTGGGCGATACACGCCACTGCGCGTCGAACTGGCGCAGGGCGCAACGGACATCCAGCGCGATGACGCCGCGTCCGCCGACGATACGCACCGCCTCGTTGGTGTCCGTCCGGGTAAGGTGAGCAGCGAGCCAGCCGGAACCGCTGCGCTGGGACGTCTTGACGATCATGATGCGCCTTCCTCCCCGAGGATGGCGGCGACGATCCGCTCGGACAGCCCCTGGACGACGGTCTCGGCCTTGGCGTAGCCGGCGCAGGCGGGGGCGACCGCGCCGGCGTTGGCCCTTGCCGCCAACTGGTTCAGCAGTGTGCGGATGTGCCGGATGTCGCCGAGGAGAGCGGTGAGGACAGGCAGCGCCGATTGGAGTTCGGGCGGCGCGTCGGGGCGGCGCCGGGCAATCGCGGGGATCGTCTGACCGGCGTCGGCCAGGACGACGGCACGGGCATACTGCGCTGGCGACCAGCCGCGGGCTTCGCCGCTGCGGGCAACCGCCGCGTATTCGTCCGGCGTCAGTCGATAGGTAAGCTGGCGGGTCCGGACGCGGGTTTCGCTGCCGGTTCCGATGGCGGGCGGACGTCGTGTCGTCTTCGGCATCTGACCTTCCTCGAGAGTCCGGGGAGGTGGGCCTCTCCGTCGGGTGGGTCCATGGG
>JAEZED010000095.1 GCA_023417885.1 Planctomycetota bacterium | reverse complement strand
TCCACCGAGAGCGCCGCCTGCTCGATCACGCCCGCCGCGTCGTGGCCGCTGATGCGACCGAGAAGCCGCGACGGCACGAGCAGGCCGGACTCGCTCTGCCGGGCGCGCGCCTCGGCGAGCAGCGTCTCCTGCGACCCCGCCGCCTCCCCGGCGAGCTGCCGGAGCGTGGCCCGGCGCATAAGCTCCGCCTGATCATGGAGCTGACGCAGGCGCACCAGCTCCGTCTCGATCCAGAAGTCCGTCTCGAGGTCGCCCGGCGACTGCGCGATGCCCCGGTTCAGGTTGCCCGTGCTCCAGACGGTGTAGCGGAACGGCCGGCGCATCTGCGTCGGCAGGCCCATCGTGTTGTCGCCCGAGCTGTGGCTGAAGCTCTGCTGCTGAAGGGTGACGAGAAAGGCCCCGCCCAATGCCGGGAGTACGTCAAGACCCACCGGCTCAACCTCGAAGCGCTGCTCGATGACCATCGGCGGCCGGTCGATCAGCGGCCCCAGCGGGAAGCTCGGCCCGATCGGCTCCCCCTGGTTGTACGTGATGACGCGGTCGGACGACTCGCGCCACGTCCACCGATCGACCGCCAGCGGATCGGAGACGTAGACGTCCAGCGTGTTGCCGCGGAGAAAGAGCGTCTCGCCCCCGCGGGCCATGTGGCCGTTGCGGAAGATCTGCACGTACGCCACCGGCGTGTTGTTCTGCGTGATCCGGGCGATGTCCTGGAAGCTGACCTGCTTGTTGAAGCCGGAGACAGCCTGGCTGCTGCGGAACTGCGGGCCGCGATCGGCGAGGTGGGCGCCCGAGCCGCGCGGGAAGGCGAGGAACACGATCACCGCGCAGGTGACAGCCACCGCGCTGACCAGCGCGGTCAGCCGGCGCATCGAGCTGCCGAGGCGGCGCTGATCCTGCCGGAGCTGCCGCACGTCGGCGGGGCGATCGTCGCTGAGCCGCATGTTCCTTCGGGCGGCGTCGGTCTCGACCTTCAGGTGGAACAGCAGGCAGCAGTAGAGCGAGAGGAAGAGGTAGAGCACCAGCAGCAGGCCGAAGCTGAGGCTGGCCGTGCTGATGGCCGCCGCCACCATGAGCAGGAGTGACAGGACGATGAGTTGCCCGAAGTCGCGGTTGGCGCGCTGCTCGTAGAGCTTGATGACCTGGAGGATGACGAGGAACTGCCCGATGATCACCACCGGCGACCCCTCCCCCGTGACGCGAAAGGCGACGTAGGCGGCGGCCGCGACGACAAGCAGGTTCGCGATCGGGCGCGGCAGGGGGCGGAACCGGTCGCTGGCGACCCAGGCCAGGTTCAGGAGGATCAGGACGACCGACGCCACCCAGAGCCCGCCGGACCCGGTGGCCAGCGCGAACCCCGTGATCCCGAGGAGGACCAGGGCGTAAAGCGCGGGCTTGAACTGGCGAACGTCGTACATGCCGTAACCCCGTGACGATTCTACGTCCGGACGCGGGCTGTCGTTCCCTACGCCTCGTCCGCCGCCATGGCCGTGAAGTCGAGGTCGGGGCTGAACCGGACCCACCGGTCCAGCTCCTCTCCGCCGGTGCGCAGAACCATGAGGTTGCCGCGCTTCACCCGGCGCGGCCCGCCCGCCGAAGCGCCGGCCCGGCGTGCGCCGCCATCGGCCGTGATGAGCACGACCGTCGTCTCCCCGCCCCCCTGCGCGGCGCCGTGGGAGACCAGATCCTCCGTGGTGAGTCGCGTGTTGCTGCCGACGGTCGCCATCGCCGTCAGCATGTCGCGGCTGTGACGCTTGCCGCGCTCGGGTGACATGTCGATCCATTTCGCCGCGTCGTTCGAACCCTGCGCCGCATCACCCGCCGGGGCGATCATGCCGACGCTCAATCCGGCGCGGGTCGCCGCCGCGAGCAGGGTGGCGGCCGTGGCGAGGTTGCGCTCGACGTCGGCAAGGCGCTGCTGGTGCGCCGCGCGGGCGGCGAGCTCCTGCTCGCGCTCCATCTCCCGCTCGGGGGCGAAGGCGGGGGCATGCGTGTCCACGAGCAGCAGCAGCCGCGGCGGGCTGACGCGGGTCATCTGCTTGACGATGAGCGTCCCCTGCGGCGCGGTGGGCGTCCGGATGCCGCTCATGCGGGCGCTGCGCCGCCAGTGGATCATGCGGACGGGGTCTCCCGGGCGATACTCGCGCGCGCCGTAGAACTCGTCGTTCCCCCCTTCACGCGGGCGCTGGCTGATCCCGCTGCTTTCGGCGGAGAGGAAGCGTGTCAGCGCGGCCGGCTCCATCGCCCCTTGGGCCGGGTGGACGAGCACCGCGTCCGCCTGCCGGCGCATCATGGCGCGCCGGATGAAGCCGAACGGGAAACTCGTTGTCACCTGGTAGCGGTCCAGCCGGTGCAGCCCCCGCCGCATCGGCACCACCTCGGCCGCCACCACCGCCTGGTGCCCGGCGGCGGTGTGCATGACGTAGGCGTGCGGCTGGCGATCGAAGGCGCCCGGCGCGTCGAGTTCGGCGATGGTGACCGAGAGGGTGGGCCACCAGCGCTTGCGGTTGTCGATCTCGTAGGTGATCCGCATCGGCGCGCCGACGGCGGCATACTCGGGAAGGTCGCGCCGCACCGTCAGGTGGCGCAGGACCCAGCGGCTGATGATGCCGCTGATGAGCAGCACGCCGATCATGAGCCCGAAGACGCCAAAGAGCAGGTTCGCCTGGGTGTTGATCGCGGCCAGCCCCATGAAAAGGAGCATGGCGCAGTAGACGATGCCGGTGAGCGTGACGTCGAGGCTCGGCCGCGTGCGGATCTCGACCGGAGCCCGCGTGCGGTACCCGCGCTCCACCGCCGAACCGTTCGCCGCCGGCGATGGTGTCGATCGCGGCCCGGCGGAGCGGGGAGAGGCGGGCTCGACCGGGGAGGGCCGGATCATCAGCAACAAGCGTACGTGCCCGGCGCGTCGAACGGAAGCGGGGATGTGGCGCCCGCCGGGCGGGTATGCTCCTGCTCATGGAAGTTCCGGCAACGAAGGACCTGCGCGGGTTTGTCCTGAGCGTCGGCGACGAGCTCATCAGCGGCCTCACCGTCGACACCAACAGCGCCTGGCTCTCCCTCCGGCTCGCGGAGGCGGGCATCCGCGTGGTCGGGCATGCCACGGTGGGCGACGACCAGCCCGCCATCGAGCGGGCCATCGCCGGATCTTCGGCCGAGGTGGACCTGTTGATCGTCACGGGCGGAATCGGCCCGACGCCGGACGACCTGACGCGCGAAGCGCTTGCGGCAGTGATGGGGGCGCCGCTCGTCGAGCACCCGGAGTGGACGCAGCGGATGGAGGCGTTCTTCCGCGAGCGCGGACGCGTCATGCAGCCGGGAAACCTCAAGCAGGCGACCATCCCCGAGGGGGCAAAGCTCCTCTGGAATCCGATCGGCACCGCTGCGGGGATCGAGGCCGACTTCGTCCATCCCGGCCGGCCCGGAGCGCGGGCAACATGCAGGGTGATCGTGCTCCCCGGCGTGCCGGCGGAGATGCGCGCGATGTACGACCAGCACGTGCACGGCTGGGCGCAGCGGCAGTCGCAGGAGCGCGGCGGGCGCGTGATGCGGATGCGCGCGCTCCACACCATCGGCCTGGGGGAGAGCGACGTCGCTGCCCGGCTGGACGACCTGCTGCGCCGCCGGGCGGAGGAGGAGGGGCTGCAGGTGGGGACGACCGCCTCCCGCGGGATCGTCTCGATCCGCGCCTACGCCGTCGGTGAGCCGGCTCGGGCCGAGGCGCTGCTCGACGAGGCCGAGGCGGAGGCGCGCCGGGCGCTGGGCCCCGCGATCTTCGGCCGCGATGACCAGACGCTGCCGGAAGTGGTGGGAGATCTCCTGCGCGCCGACCCGCGCCGGCCCGTGGTGACGGTGGCGGAGAGCTGCACCGGCGGCCTGCTCGCCCGGCTGATCACGGACGTGCCCGGCGCGAGCGACTACTTCGACCAGGGGTTCATCACCTACTCGAACGAGGCGAAGTCCCGGCTGCTGGGCGTTCCCGCGGCGCTGATCGCACGGCACGGCGCCGTCAGCGAGCCGGTCGCCGAGGCCATGGCGGTGGGGGCGCTTCAGCGGCGCGGATCGGAACGGCCCGGCGTGGCGCTGGCGATCAGCGGCGTCGCCGGCCCGGGCGGGGGGACCGACGAGAAGCCGGTCGGCACGGTCTGCATCGCCCTGGCCTCGACCTTCGGTTCCGGCGACGTGCGGACCCACCGCTTCCCGGGAGACCGCGCCCTGATCCGCCGGCGCAGCGCGGACACGGCGCTGGCGATGCTGCGGACTCACCTGCTCGGCTCGCCGGTGTGACGCGTCGATTGGTGGAAACTTTCGCGTGCCGTTAGAGTGATCAGGATCATGAAATCGGACATCGACCAGTTGATGAGCGAGCGGAATCTCGACGCGATCGTCGTGCAGGGCCCCGACGGCATGAGCGGCGTCAACGCGCCCTTCAACTACCTCGTGAAGGGAGAGCACATCACCGGCAACGTGGTGAAGCTCCGCGGGAAGCCGGCGCAGATCCTCTTCGGCTCGATGGAGCGCCTCCAGGCGGAGGCGACTGGGCTGGAGCTGGCCCCGATGTCGCGATGGGACGTGAAAGGGATCTACCGCGACTTCCCCGACCGGCTCGACGCCGCTGCCGAGCTTTGGCGGCAGATCTTCAAGGACCTGGGGGTCACCGGCCGCGTCGGGTGGTACGGCGTGAACGAGTCGGGCGTGCTGCTGTCGCTCGTGGAGCGGCTGAAGAGCGTCGCGCCGGACGTGCAGATCATCGGCGAGTATGAGAAGGGGGTCATCGAGCAGGCGCGGCGCACCAAGGACGAGGAGGAGCTTGCGCTCATGGCCGACGTCGGCCGGCGCGCCACGGAAGTGGTGGCGGAGGTGGTGAAGCTCATCCGCTCGTCGCGTGGCGTGGATGGCGTGCTCGTGGGGCAGGAGGGCAAGCCGGTGACGATCGGCGTCGTGAAGGCGCTGATCCGGCGTGAGGTGGACGCGCGCGGCCTGGAGCACCCCGGCCGCGTGATCTTCGCGCAGGGGCGCGACGCGGGCATTCCCCATGCGGACGGGGAGGAGGGGGCCGTGCTGCGAGTGGGCGAGCCGATCGTCTTCGACTTCTTCCCGCGCGACCGGCACACGGGCTACTTCCATGACATGACGCGCACGCTCGTCCCCGGCGCCGCGCCCGCGGAGGTGCAGCAGGTGTACGACGACGTGCGCGGCGTCTTCGACATGCTGATGTCCTCCCTGAAGCGGGGGGAGCGGACGCGCGTTTACCAGGACATGGCCTGCGCCGAGTTCGCGAAGCGCGGCCACAAGACGATCGACCAGCACTGGCCGCTGGAGGAGGGGTTCTGCCACGGCCTGGGCCACGGCATCGGCCTGGAGGTGCACGAGCCGCTGGCGTTCAGCTCCTTCGTCGATCGCGGCGACACGCTCGAGCCCGGGAGCGTCTTCACGATCGAGCCGGGCCTCTACTACCCGGATCGCAGGATCGGGGTGCGCATCGAGGACACGGTCGCGGTGATGCCTGACGGCTCAATCCGCTCGCTCACCCCCGCGCCCTACGACCTGGTTATCCCGGTGCAGTGAGTCCGGCACGTCCCTGGCGACAAAGCGCGGCGCGCCCGCGTGGAAATCATCGTGCCACGGCGACCGTGGCACGATCACCGGGCCGCCGTCACGCCTTACCGGGCCGATGAGATCGTGCCACGACGACCGCGGCACGATCACCGCGCCCCTGTGACGCCTCACCGCGCCGGCGCCATCGTGCCGCAACGACCGTGGCACGATCATCACGCCCTCATCAAGCCTCACCGTGCCGATGTCATCGTGCCACGACGGCCGTGGCACGCTCCACCACCGGGCCGCGATTGCCCCGCCAGACGACGGCTCGCTCCATCCGATCCGGTGGTCACTCACCCCGGACCGAGGCTCACCCCGCCTCACTGCCCAAGCTGCATGCCGAAGAAGATGCCGACGTACCACTCCGCCGGATCCGAGCCCAGGTCGTCGTCGAACTCCAGGCTCGTCCACTGGTAGCCCCCCTCCACGCCGATCAGCAGCCGGCCGTTCGTCCATCCGCCGCGCAGGAACGGGTTGAGGCTCATGCCCAGTTCCGTCTCCGTCTCGTCGATGTCCGTGCCGATCGGGTGGTCGCCGAAGCGCAGGTCGCTGCCGAAGCTAAGCACGCCGACTGTCAGGCCAAGGCCCAGCCCCGGCTCGATGAACGCCCCGCCCTCCTCGTCGCCGATGAGCTGCCGGTAGGCGACGACCAGGTGCGGCGAAATCAGCGCCAGGTCCACGAACTCCTCGATCTCCAGCAGTGGCTCGTCGGCGACCACGCGATCGCCGATGTCCTCGCGGTAGCCGCTGAAGCTCAATCGCCCGCCCAGGCGCAGGCCGCTGCCCTTGTCGTCCGTCAGGGCGACGGGGCCGTCGATCCCGACGGCGGTGCGGACGCCCCCGTCCGTATCAATCACCGGCTCGAAGCCCCCTTCATCCTGCATGTCCACGTGGGTGTAGGCGAAGGCGACGTTGATGTCGGGCCGTCGGCCGTCCGCGCAGCCGGCGAGGCACGTCGCGACGACGGCAGGCATGAGCCACACGAGGCTCGACGAAGGGCGGTAAGTGGGCATGAAACTGTTGTAACCGAAGCCGCCACGCGTCGGCAGCGGCTCCGGCCTGCGCTGCCAAACCGGCAGTCACCCAATCCCCGCGCGTGCGATTTGGCAGTCGCCACGGCCTCCGGCGAAGAATCGATCTGGCGTAAACCCATGTTTTAAATCAACTTGCGCCGAGGTGCCGGGTGGCACAACCGTTGTTCTAGTCGGTTGCCCGGCCGATGCCGGGAGTCGTGCATTCGGAGACGCCGCTGACCGAGCTTGCCGTGGAACGCCGCCCGACGTCCATCCCGCCCATTCCCTCCCCGCCGTCCGGTGGTGGGGGCGCTGCGCGCTTCACCGTCCTGCTGGGGGACGAGGCGGACGCGGCCGAGGCGTGGCATCGCACGGCGCGTGAACTGCTCGCCGCCCAGGGGGTGACGACGCTGGTTCCGCGGACCGGGCGAGAGGCGCTGGGCCTCATCGAGGACAGCGCGCTGTCGCGCGGGCCGCGCATCCACGTGGCGGTGCTGGACCAGAACATGCCGGTGATGGGCGGCCTCCAGATCCTGCGCCGCCTGAACCGCGATCTGCGCGAGACCCGGCGCGAAGCGTCAGCGACGCCGGCGCCGGTTCCGCCGGCGATCCTGCTGGCCGACTCGCTCGCCAGCGGCATGATGCACGAGGCACTGACTGTTCACGTGTTCAGCGTGCTGCCCCGGCCGGTGCAGCTGGATCTGCTGCTGGACACCCTGGCGCGGGCGCTTCGGCGGTTCTACCAGAACCGCTGGCCGGACACCCCGCGGGCGGAGCAGGAGGGCTCCTCCTGACGGCCCCCGTTTGAAGACCTTCCATTCAACAAGCAACTGCATTTCAGACCCCTAAGGAGTTCGCACATGGCCAAGCTTCGCCCCCTCGGCGGAAACATCCTCGTCAAGCGTCTCGAGGCCGAGACGACGACCAAGAGCGGCATTGTCCTCCCGGACACTGCCAAGGAGAAGCCCAAGCGCGGCAAGATCGTGGCGCTGGGGGACGGCAAGCTGCTGGACAACGGCGAGCGCGCCGCCTTCACCGTGAAGAAGGGGGACGAGGTCGTCTTCACGAGCTACGCGGGAACCGAGATCAAGATCGACGGCGAGGAGCTGCTGATCATGAGCGAGGACGACGTTCTCGCCGTCGTCGGCTGAGGCGAGAGTCGTTCGTCATTGGTCATTTGTCATTGCGGCCGCGCAAGGAGCGCTGCCGCAGTTGGGCAAATGATCGAGGCGGATGAAAGGTGCCGCAACAGGCGCGCGACGCGCCGCGGCACGATGACCAATGACAATGACCACTGACTACTAACGGACGAAACACCATGGCAGCGAAACAGATTGCATTCGACCAGGAAGCCCGCAGCGCCATCTACAGCGGCGTTCGGAAGCTGGCCCGGGCCGTGAAGGTCACCCTCGGCCCCAGCGGCCGCAACGTCGTTCTCGAGAAGAGCTTCGGCAGCCCGACCGTCACCAAGGACGGCGTGACCGTGGCCAAGGAGATCGAGCTGGAGGACGCCTACGAGAACATGGGCGCCCAGATGGTCAAGGAGGTCGCCGACAAGACCAGCAAGGTCGCCGGCGACGGCACCACGACCGCCACCGTCTACGCCGAGGCGATCTTCGGCGAGGGCCTGCGCAACGTCGCCAGCGGCGCGAACTCGACGCAGGTGCAGCGCGGCATCCAGCTCGCCGTCGAGGCGATCGTCGGCGAGCTCCGGAAGATGAGCCGCCCGGTCAAGGACTCCGACGAGGTGGCCAAGGTCGGCGCCAGCAGCGCCAACCAGGACCAGCAGATCGGCCGGCTCATCGCCGAGGCGATGGACAAGGTCGGCAAGGACGGCGTCATCACCGTCGAGGAGGGCAAGGCCCTGGAGACGACCATCGACCTCGTCGAGGGGATGCAGTTCGACAAGGGGTATCTCAGCCCCCACTTCATCAACAACCCCAAGACGCGCGAGGCGGTGCTCGAGGACGCCTACGTCCTGATCTACGAGAAGAAGATCAGCAACGCGCGCGACTTCATCCCGATCCTCTCCAAGGTCGCCGAGAGCGGCAAGCCGCTGCTCATCGTCGCTGAGGACGTCGAGGCCGAGGCGCTGGCCACCCTCGTCGTCAACAGCCTGCGCGGCACGTTCAAGGCGTGCGCCGTCAAGGCGCCCGGCTTCGGTGACCGCCGCAAGGCCATGCTCCAGGACATCGCCATCCTGACCGGCGGCACCGCCGTCATGGAGGAGCTGGGCATCAAGCTCGAGAACCTGGAGCTGTCCCACCTCGGGCGCGCCAAGAAGGTGCGCATCGACAAGGACAACACGACCATCATCGAGGGCGCAGGCGACGAGGCCCAGATCAAGGCGCGCATCGAGCAGATCAAGAACGAGATCGACGCCACCACCAGCGACTACGACCGCGAGAAGCTCCAGGAGCGCCTCGCCAAGCTCGCCGGCGGCGTGGCGCAGATCAACGTCGGCGCCGCCACCGAGGTGGCCATGAAGGAGAAGAAGGCCCGCGTCGAGGACGCGCTCCACGCCTGCCGCGCCGCCGTCGAGGAAGGGATCCTTCCCGGCGGGGGCACCGCCGTCATCCGCGCCGCCGCCAAGACGCTCGACGGCGTCAAGCAGTCGGCCCCCAACGAGGACCAGCGGATCGGCGTGGAGATCGTGCGCCGGGCCGTCGAGGCGCCCCTGAAGCAGATCGCCGAGAACGCCGGCGTGGACGGCGGGGTCGTCGCCCAGAAGGTCAAGGAAAACCTGAAGGACATGACCTTCGGCTACAACGCCCTGACGCACGAATATGGCGACCTCATCAAGATGGGCGTCATCGTCCCTACGAAGGTGGAGCGCAGCGCCCTGGAGAACGCCGCCAGCATCAGCGGCCTGCTCCTGACAACCGAGGCGGTCATCAGCGAGATCAAGGAAGACAAGCCCGAGCCGGCCGGCATGCCCGGCGGCATGGGTGGTATGGGAGGCATGGGCGGCATGGGTGGAATGGGCGGATTCTGAACCCGCTCGCGCCAGCCGCGGCTCCGCGAGCCGCCGGACCCGTTTCAGATGCGCACGAAGAGGTCGGTCGGCTCGATGC
>JAEZED010000207.1 GCA_023417885.1 Planctomycetota bacterium | reverse complement strand
CTTCTGTGTTGGCGGTCGCAGGTGGGGCCGTTGCCGGCCGCTCTAGTTCTGAGCACTGGTTAAGCTGGGCAAGTTCTGGAGCCGCGACAACGCGCAGGATCCGCCGCGGAGACGGCTCGTCGGCTGGACGGGCGGCGCGGGGGTGGTTAGTTTACCCGCTCGCATGCGTTCAGTGCCGTCAGCCTGGCGGGCGGGGCGCGGACAGGTCTCAGCCAGAGGAGAGAAAGTTGCTTCAAAACCGTTCACCTGCGGTCGTTGCCGCGTCAGCCGTGCTCCTTGGCCTGACGTCGGCCGCCAGCGCCTGCGACCTGTGCGGCGTGATCGATCTGCCCCCGCGCGGCGGACCGGCCCAGTACATCGCCCCGCAGCCGGCAGTGACGACCGAGGTTCCCTCCTGGTCGAGCTACGCGAGCGCGCCGGCATCGCTGTATATCAAGTTCGACGGCGTCGACTTCGGCGACCTCTCCTGGGGCAGCAGCAACCAGATGCCGGGCGTGCAGCCCGCATTCAGCCGCGACGCCGACACCAGCACCTACTCGCAGACCGACCTGGACGCGATGCACCTGATCTGGTCCGCCGTCAGCGAGTTCTATAGCCCATTCAACCTGAACGTCACGACGGTCAACCCCGGTAACCTCAACCGGCGCGAGAACACCCAGGTCGTCGTCAGCGGCAACGGAAGCTGGTACGGCAATGCCGGCGGCGTCGCGTATCTCGGCGCGTTCCAGTCAACCAGCACGCCGGACCTGCGCATCCGCACGGGCTGGGCCTTCGAGGACAACTACAACGACATGCTCGGCCTCGCCGAGACGGTGGCCCACGAGGCGGGGCACCAGTTCGGCCTCTCCCACCAGAGCCTGTTCGATCAGAACGGCAACCGGATCGACACCTACCGCGACACGCAGGACGGCGGATACACCGATCCCATCATGGGCGGGCACTACCAGGCCGTCCGCTCTCTCTGGTCCGACGGGACCGTCGGCTGGAACAACGGGCCGATCCACCAGGATGACATGGAGAAGATCGCCAGCACGCAGGGCAATCCATACGGCAACTACTGGAACGGCTTCGGCCTCCGCGCCGATGACTGGGGGAACACCCCCTCCGAGGCCGGCGAGATGACGATCGACGACGACGTGCTTCGCGCCGCCGGCGTGATCGAGCAGGTCAGCGATCGCGACGTCTTCCGATTCTCCTCCACCGGAGGCATCGTGAACATTTACGTCGACGGGGCCGAGTTCGGGCAGATGCTCGACATCCGCATCGACCTCTACGACGCCGAAGAGGCGCACCTGCTCACCGCCAACCCGTCGCTGAGCCTCTCGCCCGGCGCCCACGACTACGGCCTCGACGCCTCCTTCTCCGGCCTCCTCGAGGCGGGGGACTACTTCCTCGCGGTCGGCTCCAACGGCGCTTACGGCGACGTCGGACAGTTCTTCGTGACGGCGTGGGGCGCGGTGGCGATCCCCGAGCCCGCGGCGGCGGGCGTGCTGGCGCTGGCGGGCCTGCTCCTGCGGCGCCGCAGCGCCGCCTGATCCATTCGATCGGAACAACCCTCCTGGCGGCAACGGAAGCCGCGGATGTGCCGGTTTGGCATCGCCACGGAATGGCGCATAATCCGTGCGGTCGATGTCCCATGCGCCGGTTCGGTCAACCGGTTGCGGAAATGGTTACAGGAGTAGCGAGGAAATGCGCAATAAGGCCTTGTTCATTGCGGCCGCCGCGGTCGTCCTATCGGGCACCTCGGCAGCAAACGCCTGTGAAATCTGCTTCAATCCGCACCTTCCCCAGCCCCCGGGCGGCGGGTTCGGCGGCGGCTCCTCCACTACAAGCGGCCTTGTCACGCCCGCATACAGCAGCCGACCCTCGGCGGCGGCCACGCTCTTCCTCGACCTCGACGGCATCGTCTACGACGGCACCTGGGCCGGTAAGACGCCCGGCACCGTTCCCGCCTACGACACTGACGGCGATCCGACCACCTTCTCGGCGAACGAATTGGCCAGCATCCGCGAGATCTACATCCGCGTGGCCGAGGCGTTCAGCCCCTTCAACATCAACGTCACCACCGTCGACCCCGGCGACTTCACGCAGGCGCGACTCAACACGCGCGTGATCATCGGCGGAGACAACAGCTGGTACGGCGGCGCCGGCGGCGTGGCGTACGTCGGCGGGTTCACGTGGGACGATGGCGACTTCACCGGCCGCACGGCATGGGCCTTCCCGCAGAACCTGGGCGGCGGGTACGCGAAGTACGTCGCCGATGCCACGATCCACGAAGCGGGGCACCAGTTCGGCCTCGCGCACCAGTCCGCCTTCGATGACGAAGGAAACCTGACCGACCCGTACCGCCGATCGCTGGATGGCGGACTGACGGCGCCGAACATGGGCGTCGCGTATGCGGCCGTCCGCGGCCTGTGGAGCGACGGCCCGCGCAACTCCTCGAGCGGCCCGCAGCAGCAGCTCGACCTGGACATCCTCACCAGCACGTGGGACAACCGCGTCAACTACCCCTACAGCAGCTATTACAACGGCTTCGGATTACGCGAAGACGACTGGGGCGACTCCCTGTCCGAGGCTGCGGACCTGGTGCCGGACGCCTCCGGCCTGACGGCGGCGGGCGTGATCGAACTCAGCACGGACACCGACGTCTTCCGCTTCACCGCAACAGGCGGGTTCGTGGACATCGAGGTGGACGGTGCGGAGTTCGGCCAGATGCTGGACATTGTGCTCAACCTGTACGATGTCTGGGGCGACCTGCTGCACACGGACAACCCCGCCCTGACGCTGTCGCCCGAAGAGAACTACGGGCTGGATGCGTCGTTCTCCGGCGAGCTTGCGGCGGGGCACTACTTCCTCGAAGTCGGCTCCAACGGCGGATATGGAGACATCGGCCAGTTCTTCGTGACCGTGACGGGGGCTGTGCTCGTGCCCGAGCCCGGCGCCTTCTCGCTGGCGGCGCTGGTCGCCGTGGGGCTGGGGCTTCGCCGCCGGCGCGCGTAGCGGGTTCCACCTGCCTGATCTGGACAGCCGCGCGATCCTGCGATCCGCGGCTTTTTGCTGCGCGCCTGGCATTGGAATGGCTGGCGTCGTGACGTGGGCCGATTTGCCCCGCGCGGCGGCGTGAATACAGTTGCGCACAAACTGCCGACTCACGCTGCGCCCCGGCGCGGCGGCCCCTCCATCCACCGGCACCCGCGATCCTGGAGTTGTTCTCGATGAGCGTCGCCCCCGCCAAGCCCACCGCCAAACCGCACGCCAAGCCCGCCAAGGTGCAGGACGCCGCAACGCCCAAGACCATGGGCGGGCTGTTCGACCCGAGCACCGACGGGGAGAAGGAGCGCGATCGCCTCCGGATGATGATGCTCATCCGGCGTTTCGAGGAGACGACCTACCGCGAATACACCACGCCGCGCCAGCTCCCGGGCGGCGGACGCGAGATGAAGATCGGCGGCTTTTGCCACCTCTACAGCGGCCAGGAGGCGATCGCCGTCGCGATCCGGGCGCTGTTCGAGAAGGAGAAGGACGAGCTGATCAACGCCTACCGGTGTCACGGCCATTCGCTGGCCCTGGGGATGGAGCCGCACGTGGCGATGGCGGAGATGTTCGGCAAGGCGACGGGCTGCGCCAAGGGCAAGGGCGGCAGCATGCACCTCTTCGACGCCGAGGCGGGCAACCACGGGGGTCACGGGATCGTCGGCGCCCACCTGGCGCTGGCGACGGGGATCGCATTCAGCCAGTGGTACAAGCGGACCGACGGGGTGACGTTCTGCCTGTTCGGCGACGGCGCGATCAACATGGGGACGCACAACGAGGCGCTGAACCTGGCGAGCCTCTACAAGCTGCCGGTGATCTGGATCATCGAGAACAACATGGTGGCGATGGGGACGCAGGTGGAGCGTCACTCGGCGGAGACGGACCTGGCCAAGCGGGGGCTGGGCTACAACATGCCCACCTACAACGTGGACGCGAATGACCTGGACGCGATGCTGGAGCTGCTGAGCCAGTGCATCGATCGGGCGCGCAAGGGGGAGGGGCCGAGCTACATCAGCGCCAACACGTTCCGCTTCCGCGGGCACTCGATGAGCGACCCGCTGAAGTACCGCAGCCGCGAGCAGGCGGAGGCGGCGCGGGAGCGCGATCCCATCGCGCTCTACGAGCTGAAGCTGCGCGAGGCGGGAATGCTGACGGACGAGCAGGCGAAGGAGATGGACGCCGACGTGCGCGAGATCGTGAAGGACGCGATCCGCCGGGCGGACGAGGATCCGCATCCGGATCTGGAGAGCCGCTGGGAGGACGTGCTGAGCGAGACGTACCCGCTGGAGAAGTAGCCGCCGGCACACGTCGCCGCGCAACGCGGCCGCCGATGAACAACCGACATCCGGGGCAGGATTCCACTCCGCCCGCCCGACAGAACGCTCAAGGACCTGGAAGATGCCAGAGATTCAATTGCGAGAAGCCCTCCGCGCCGCCATGACCGAGGAGATGGAGCGCGACGAAAACGTCTTCCTCATGGGCGAGGAAGTGGCGCAGTACAACGGGGCCTACAAGGTCTCCGAGGGGATGCTCGACCGCTTCGGCCCACGCCGCATCTTCGACACCCCCATCAGTGAAACAGGCTTCTCCGGCCTCGGCGTCGGCGCCGCCATGATGGGCCTGCGCCCGATCATCGAGTTCATGAGCTGGAGCTTCTCACTCGTCTGCTGCGACCAGCTCATCAACAACGCCGCCAACATGCGGTACATGTCCGGCGGACAGTACCGCATGCCGATCACCTTCCGCGGCGGAAACGGCATCGCCCACCAGCTCGGCAGCACGCACAGCCATCGCGTGGAGGCGCTCTACAGCCGCATCCCCGGGCTCGTCGTCGTCTCCCCGAGCTCGCCGTACGAGGCCAAGGGACTCCTGAAGACCAGCATCCGGTGCGACGACCCGGTCTGCTTCCTCGAGAGCGAGATCATGCTCTCGGATCGCGGCGAGGTGCCCGAGGAGGAGTACACGCTCCCCATCGGCAAGGCCCACGTCGAGCGCGAGGGTGACGCCTGCACGGTCATCAGCTATGGCAAGAGCCTGTCGCGCTTCGCCCGGCCCGCCGTCGAGCGGCTGGCCGATGAGATGGACGTCCACTGCGAGCTGATCAGCCTGCGCACGCTGCGCCCGCTGGACACGCAGACGCTCATCCGCAGCATCGCAAAGACGCACCGCGCCGTGGTGGTCACCGAGGACTACGGCTTCTGCGGCATGGGCGCGGGCATCATGAGCAAGATCTACAAGGACGTCTTCGACGAGCTCGACGCCCCCATCGGGCACGTCCACACCGACGAACACCCGATTCCATACGGCCACTACATGGAGGAGGCGATGCTCCCCAGCGTCGACAAGGTCATCGCCGCCGTGAAGGAAGTCTGCTACCTGTAGCCGCCGGACAGCAGCACGACGAACGCCGAAGCCCGTTGTATCCCCGCATCCTCCGAAGGATCTCACGCATGCCCCGCCCCATCACCATGCCCCAGCAGTCGGACACGATGACCGAGGGCGTCCTCGTCAAGTGGCTCAAGAAGGAGGGCGACCGCTACAGCGAGGGGGACATCGTTGCCGAGATCGAAACCGACAAGGCAACCATGGAGATGGAAGGCCCGGACGAGCCGGGCACCGTTGCCGCCGTGCTCGTGAAGGAAGGGGAGAAGGTTCCCGTCGGCGCCACGCTCGCCGTCATCGCTGTCGAAGGGGAGGACCCGGCGGAGGTGAAGAAGAACGCCGGCTCGGCATCGGGGTCGGCGCCCGCGGAGAAGAAAGCCGGGAAACAGGCTGATGAGCAGAATGTCGCCGCCTCCGGGCAGGCGCACGCCGCGACGGCGGATCCGCAGGGCACCCCCGCCGGTGGAAAGGAGGCGCACGCGGCCTCCAAGCAGGCCACCGCCACGGCCACGCAGACCGGTGGCAACGGCCAGACGCGCCGCACGGCTAACATCGATTACGGCGGGCCGCGCCAGGTGGAGATGGAGATGCCCGCCGCCGGCGGAAACGGCGAGGCCGGCGGGCGCGTGAAGGCTTCGCCGCTGGCTCGGCGCATCGCCGAGCAGAAGGGGATCGATCTCTCGCACGTTCGTGGAACGGGTCCCGGCGGACGCGTCGTGCAGAAGGACGTCCTGGCGTTCGAGCCGGGCGCCGCTCGCCAGGCGCCGCAGCAGAAGGAAGGCGCTGCCCCGCAGCGCGCTGCCGCTGTGCTGCCGCAGCGGGTGCCGAGCGGGAAGACTGAAATCGTCGAGCTCTCGAAGATGCGGCTCACGATCGCCAAGCGGCTGCAGCAGTCGAAGCAGTCGATCCCGCACTTCTACGAGACGGTCGAGATCGACATGGAGGCGGCCGAGACGCTGCGGGCGCGGCTGAACAAGACGCTGGAGGCCGAAGGCGTGCGCATCAGTCTCGGCGACATCATCGCCAAGGCGGTCGCGGCCACGCTGAAGGCCCACCCGGTGCTCAACAGCACGTTCGACGGCGAGAAGCTCACCCGGCACGGCGACGTGCACCTGGGGATGGCGGTGGCGCTGGACAACGGGCTGATCGTGCCGGTGCTGCGCAACATCGACCAGATGGGGATCCGCGAGATCCGCCTGCGCAGCAAGGACCTGGTCGATCGCGCGCGTGCCCAGAAGCTGAAGCAGGACGAGCTCTCGGGCGCCACCTTCAGCGTCAGCAACCTCGGCGGATTCGGCGTGCACGAGTTCGTCGCCATCATCAACCCGCCGGAGGTGGGCATCCTCGCCATCGGCGAAGGCAAGCGGCGCCCCGTGGTGGCGGAGGACGGGAGCATCGTCGCCCGGACGATGATGAACGTCACGCTGTCGGCCGACCACCGGGTGGTCGACGGCGCCGACTCGGCCCGGTTCCTGGCGACGCTCAAGGGCATGCTGGAAGAGCCGGGGATGATGTTGGTCTGACTGTCCTCCGGTTGTTACGCTGGGGTGCATGAGCCTTCCTTCCGGCCGGGGCTGGATACGGGACGATCCGCCGGCAACGGACACCGAGGGGCACTGGGACAGCCGCGGGCGCATCGTCACGCTCGGCTTCGTGCTCCCCGCGCTGTTCTGCGTTTGGGCGCTGGCCGACCTGATCCGCGGCTTTGCTTACCTGCCTCAACGGCCGTTGTTCTCGGGCTGACTTGCCTTCGGCATGGCCGACGAGCCGCTGGCGTTCTTCGGCATCGTGCTGCTGAAGCTGGCGATCGCCGCTTTGGCCTTCACGATCTGGGCGGTCGGCAACCACCCGCGATACGGCTGGTACGCCGAATGGATCGGCATTGCGGTAGCGGCGGTCGGGATCGCCGGGTTCGTGATGCTGGTGGTCGGAGTGATCCTCTAAGCGCGGAGCCGCGCCCGTTGGGACCAGGCACGCCGACTGCGCGCGCCGGCTGACGCCGCGGCCGGGGCGTCCCTATCATCCGGCCCTCTCATGGCCAAGAAATACGACCTGATCGTCGTCGGCGGCGGGCCCGCCGGGTATGCCGCCGCCATCCGTGCCGGGCAGCTCAAGAAGCGCGTGCTCTGCGTCGAAAAGGAGAACCTCGGCGGAACGTGCCTCAACTGGGGCTGCATCCCGACCAAGGCGCTGCTCGACGCGGGCGCACTGGTCCGCAAGGTGCAGCACGAGGCCGCCGAGTTCGGCGTGAGCTTCGACGGCGTGAAGGTCGACTTCCAGGCGCCCATCCAGCGGTCGCGCAAGATCGCCGGGCGCCTCAACAAGGGGATCGCCCACCTCTTCAGCAAGTACCGCGTCGAGCACGTCATCGGCACCGGCCGCGTCGTCGCGAAGCACAAGGTGGAGTGGAAGACGCCCGAGGGCAAGACGGAGTCGGCCGAGGCGGAAAGGCTCCTCATCGCCACTGGCGCCCGTGCGCGCGATCTGCCGGGCATGCAGATCGACCGGGAGAAGATCATCTCCAGCCGCGAGGCGATGGTGCTCGAGAAGCAGCCGAAGCGGCTGGCGATCATCGGGGCCGGCGCGATCGGGTGCGAGTTCGCCGACTTCTACAACGCGATGGGCACGGAGGTGACGATCGTCGAGTTCCTGCCGCACCTCCTGCCCAACGAGGACGAGGACTGCTCGATCCTGCTGGAACGCATCTTCAAGAAGCGCGGCATCAAGATCATGACCGGCAGCAAGACCACGAAGATCGAGAAGACGAAGGACGGCGTCGTCCTCACCGTGCTCCCCGCCGACGAAAGCAAGGGGAAGGACGAGCAGAAACTAGAGGCCGACATCTGCCTGATGGCGGTCGGCGTGACGGGGAACATCGAGGGCCTCTTCGAGGACAAGCTCGGCGTGACGATCGAGAAGGGGCACGTGAAGGTCAACGAGAAGTACGAGACGAACGTCCCGGGCATCTGGGCCGTGGGCGACGTCATCGGCCCGCCCTGGCTCGCGCACGTGGCGCATCACGAGGCGGTCTACTGCGTCGAGCGCATGTTCGGCGTGAGCGACCACTCCATCGACTACAACCAGATCCCCGGCTGCACGTACACGCATCCCTCCGTCGCCAGCATGGGGATGACCGAGAAGAAGGCGCGCGAGGCGGATGCGACACGCGAGCTGAAGATCGGCAAGTTCCCCTTCAGCGCCAGCGGCCGGGCGCTGGCGGCGGGGGAGACCGACGGGTTCGTCAAGCTGATCTTCGACGCGCAGACGGGCGAGATGCTCGGCGCGCACATGATCGGCGAGAACGTCACCGAGCTGCTCGCCGAGCTGGTGCTCGCCCGCAAGCTCGAGGCGACCGAGGCGGAGATCATCGAGGCGATGCACCCCCACCCGACGCTGTCCGAGGCCGTCATGGAGGCGGCGGGCGTGGCCGACGGCAGGGCGATTCACCTGTAGAGCGCTCGATCACGGAAGGAGGTGTCCACATGATCAAACTGATTCCTTGTCTCGTCCTGGTCCTGCTGACTCCAGGAATGATCAACCAGTGGGCTGGCACCTCGCAGGCAACGACCCAACCCGTGAGCGAACAGAGCGGGGCGACGGACACGGAGGATGGAACTGCCGATCTCCGCGACGCGGTGCGCCGGCTGTATGACGCTTGGGCATCCGGTGATCCCGACAAGGTTGAGCGCGCAATGTTCGTTATCAGTCCGGAGAAGCTTGTACTCTTCCGACAAGATGCGGAGATGATTCGTGCTCGAGATGCAGTGATCGCAGCGCTACGTGAATCAAAGCACGACGACCTTGTGCCATTGGCGGCACAACTGGCTCTCATGCCTCCGATTCCGCCCGTCGATGAGTACCTTCCGACGCCGTTTGAGGGCAAGCCGCATCTTTGGCGACTTTTTCTCCCCCCAGAAAAGTTGCCCGAACCGGGATCCGGGGTACCGCCGATGTTCGTGCTCCATCGAGCGTTGGGCGGGTGGCTTGTGAACGGCGAATATCTTCTACCTGATCTGGAAAGATCGGTCGCTGTTAGGAGAATCGCTCAGCGACGTGTCCGGACACTTGGCCTGGAACTGTTCGCCCAGAGTGTGCGGGACGGCGAAGTGACAACCGAGAATGGGTTCCGCATCATCCTGCGCCGCGACATCGAGCGGGCCTCCAGGATTCTTGGGTTCGCCTATGCCCCTCCAACTCAGGCGGCGACGCAGCCCGCAGACGCTGTTCGGTGACTCAGCAACGCTTCTCGTGCCTCACGCCTCGATCTGCACCTCAATCCCATCCGGGTCGTCGAAGTAGACGCGGTTCCCTTCGCGGCGCGGCGCGAGGCCTCTGGCCTCGAGCTTCTCGACTGCGCCGCCGGCGTCGTAGTCGCGGATCCGGTAGCAGTAGTGGGCGAGCCCCGGATCGGCGCCGCGGAAGAGCGCCAGGATGAATCCCCCCTCCGGCGGGCTCAGGAACGCGCTGTTCGCCCCGGTGTTCCCGTTGAGCCCGAGGTGCTCCCGGTAGAACGCCACCGACCGGCCAACGTCGCCCACGCGCAGCGCGATGTGATCCAGTTGCGTCGCCTGAAAGGTCGGGGCGGCGCGGGTGGCGGGCGCCTGCTGACCGAGAGCCCTTCCGGTGACCGCCGCCGCGGCGCCCAGGGCCATGAGTTGGGCGATGAGCTGGCGCCGGCTGAGCCGGCCGTTCTGAAAGTCATCCACCAGTTGCCGGGCCCCGGCGTCATCAAGCGTGTCGTGCATGGGCTCCTCGGTGAAACCGTCAGCATAACCGGAACCCGTTGCGCGGTCAGTGCCTGTGCCCGGGGCGAGCCGTCGCCGGGCAGGATCGTGGGCGGCGGAAAGCGGCGTGATTCTGTAACCTGCCTTTGGTGCGCCCGCCGCCCCCGATGTTGATCTGATGACTGCCACGGACGCCCAGGACACGCCCCAGTCAACCGCCGCCGCCGTCGCGCAGCGGCTGTATGGGTTTCGTCCCACTGCCGTCACGCGCTTTGCCAGCGAGAACAACCACGTCTTCCGTGTCGATTTCGGCGGGCTGCCTGCCAAGGTGGTGAAGCTGCCGGGACGCGTGGCGAGCCTGCTGCGCGAACAGCGGGTGGTGCGCAGCGTCCGGTTCACGCGGTGGGGCATGCGCGTCCCCGCGATCGAGTTCACGCAGGAGGATCTCCCGGAGCGGGATGCGTCGGACGCGGCCTGGGAACGACCCGCGGCCGTGACGGTCATGCGATGCGAGCCGGGCCTGCTCCTGGCGGACGCGGTTCTCAGGGACGAGCCGTGGGCCGGCGACGCCATGCGCGCCGCCGGCGCCTTTGCGGCGCAGCTTGGCGAGGTGCCGCCGATGCGGCTGGGCCGCGCGCGGCGCTCGCAACCGCCGGAGCAGGTGGAGCGATCGCTGCGGTGGGTGCAGCCCCCGCTGGAGGCCTTCCAGCTCGGCCAGCTCTCGCCCTTGCTGGAGGAGGTGGGACGGATGAAGGCGCGTCCCGCCGTCAGCCTCGCCCACGGTGAGTACTACCCGGCGAACCTCCTGGCGAGGGCGGCCGCGGGCGGCGCGCAGATCTGCGTTCTCGACTGGGAGACGGCGCGCCCCGGCTTTGCTCTTCAGGATCTCGCCTCGCTGCTCGGGGCGCTGGTGGACCTGCCCCTGCGGGACGACGGCCGTTGCGCCTGGCTGCGGCGGCGAGCGATCGAGGGGTTCGACGCGCTCCATCCCCTGTCGGGGTCGCACGTCCGCGAGTTGGCGGCATGGGAGGCGTTCGGCCTGCTGTCGGCGGCGCGGTTCCATCTCGACGCGGGCCGTGTCGAGCGGGCCCGGCGGCTGGCGCGCCAGGCGGCTATCGTGTACGACTCATGAGCCAGGACACCGGAACCGTGCGTGTGGGAGTGATCGGGATGGGCATCGGCCGGATGCACATCCAGAATTACCTGAGCACTCAGCACTGCCGCGTGACGGCACTGTGCGACATGGACGAACAGCGCGTGCAGGGAACGGCGCGGGAGTTCGGGATCGAGCGGACGTTCACCGACGCGGGGGCGATGTTCGCCAGCGGCGAAATCGACGCCGTCAGCATCTGCACACCCAACGCCTACCACGCCCCGCAGACGATGTCCGCCCTGGAGCATGGGCTGCACGTGCTCTGCGAGAAGCCGATGGCGATGAACACCGCCGAGGCGCGGCGGATGATCGAGGCGGCGGGGAAGGCTGGCCGCAAGCTTGGCATCCACTTCAATCACCGGATGAACCCGTACGTCCAGGCGATGAAGCGTTATGTCGAGAGCGGCGACCTGGGGGACGTCTACTTCGCCCGCACGTACTGGCACCGCCGCCGCGGGATCCCGGCCCGGGCAGGCTTCGTCTCGCGCAAGCAGGCGGGCGGCGGGGCGATGATCGACCTGGGGGTGCACCAGCTCGACCAGCTTCTGTGGGTGCTGGGCCATCCCGGGATCAAGTCGCTCTCGGCGCAGGTCTACACGAAGTTCGACAAGGTGGACGTGCCTCACCTGTCGATGGACGTGGACGACTTCTCCGTCGCCTTCCTCCGGCTGGAGAACGGGGCGACGATCGAAATGGAGATCAGCTGGGCCAGCCACCACGACACGGACGAGAACCGTCTCCTCCAGCTCTACGGCACCGACGGGGGCGCGCGGCGCTACCTCGTCGGCTACCAGGGCGGCCCGCAGGACCTCACCATCTACCGCAGGCGCCACGGCGCGCTGACCGAGGAGCACGTGAAGGACCCTCCGGCGGTCGGAAATGTCCAGGGGGACTTCGTCGCAGCCATCCGGGAGGATCGCGAGCCGCTGGCAAGCGCCCGGCACGGGCTGATCACGATGCAGATTCTCGATGCGCTCTACGAGAGCAGCCGCACCGGGCGCGAGGTAGTTTTCGCCGAGATGTTCTCCGGTGCGGCGCCGGCCGAGAAACACGAGGCAACGCCCGCCTGAGGCTCAGGCCACCGAGAGCGGAGCGCTCCAGACATTGGCGCGCGGGTAGCTCGTTCCCCCGCCGAAGACCCAGAGGGTCTCGCCGATGATCGTCGCATGGACGCCGCGGCGCCAGTCGGGCACGAAGCCGAGCACCGTCCACGTGTCGGATTCCGGGTCGTAGCAGAAGACTTCGTCCGAGTAGTTCGTCAGCACCGGCCCGTTGATGTTGCCCGCCACGGTGATGATGTGACCGCCGTAGCTGACGGTGGCCTGGTCCACGTGGCCGCGCCCGCCGTCGGGCATCGGCGTCCGCTCGCTCCAGAGTCCGGTGGCGACGTCGTACGCCCACATCTCGTCCTGCACGCCCTCGTACTCGTCGTCCTTCTCCTGGCCGGCGAAGTAGTAGATCTTTCCGTCGATGAACTCCGCCGCCACGTGGTCGCGGCCGGCGGGGACGTCCGGCTCGTCGCGCCAGCCCGCCTCGGGATTCAGCAGGTCGATGCTGACGTGGCGCGTGCTGTTTCCGATGAACTGGTTCTGGCCGTCGCGCAGGTGCCCGCCCAGAAGGTGAACCCGCGTGTCGATGAGCACCGCGCCGTGACCGCTGATGCGGTAGGGGATTCGCCCCCACTCGCTGAACTCGTCCGCCGCGGGGTCATAGACCCAGACCTCGTCGGTATTGCCGAGGAAATCTCCGTTGTTCGCGTAGCCGCCGAAGAAGTAGATACGGCCTTCCCAGCTGATCGACTGTCCGTGCGTGACCGGAGCGGGCAGGTCGGCAACGCGATGCCAGGAGCCGTTGGCGACGTCGTACCGGTAGCCGTGCCGCTGGCTGATCCACGTCCAGCCGTTGTTGAAGCCGCCCCAGAGATAGACCCTGCCATCGAGTTCGGCGATGCCCCCCTCCATCATCTGCACCGGCATGTCCGGGTGCAGCGTCCACTCGCCCATGAGCACCGTCTCCGAGCCGGTATCGCCGCCACCGCCATCGTCCCCGCCACCAGCTCCGCCAACGCCGCCGTCACCTGAGCCGCCGCCACCGTCATCACCGCCACCGTTGCCCGGGTCGCCACCGTCATCGCCTCCGCCGCCATCACCCCCCGTGTCGTCGCCGTCGCCGTCGCCGTCGCCATCATCATCGCCGTGTCCGCCGCTTCCGTGACTCGCCTCGATGTGAATGCTGCCGAACTTCGTGTTGGCCAGGCCATCGGGCGCGCACAGGGTCAGCCGACCATCGAGGACATCGACCTCGACCGCAACGCTCCCGAATTTCTGCGTCGCGCTCGCGACGAACTCGAGGCACACCTCCCCCTCCAGCGACGCAAGGAAGCGGTCGCCCGGCTGCGCCAGCGCGTCGCCCACTTCGACCGTCACGAGATAACGTCCGCCGGGAAGTGCGATCTCCCACTGGAGGTCAGTGGCCCATCCCGCGGCGATCATCGTGTCGGGCGCTTGGGCTCCCGAGGCGGGGTGGTCGCGGTCGTAGGCCCAATGGTTCGTCCAGGGGCCTCCGTCGCGCCGCCAGCCGTACTGAAGGCCGTCGCCGCGCTGGCCGAACGGCTCGCCGACATCAGGCAGGTGCCCATCGGCCGTCACAGCGCCGGCGGGGTGGAAGTCCACGAGAAGATCGACGGCTCCATGAAGGAGCCTTCGCTGCTCGAGCCTCTCGATTGGCGAGACCATGGGAGAGACAATGCGACGTGAAGCTCCGGACGCCATGTCGCATATCTATCACCGTTGTAACGGTGGGGCGTTGGGCTTTGCGAACCGCAAGGTCCCGTAATTTGCAGATCGCTGCTCCGCGCGGCAACTGGGGAAAACTGCGCCACCTATGCAGACGCAACGGCCGGACGCGGCTCCCGGCGGTGCCGCATTGTCCCTTCGATCCGGTCGCACATCTCGCCGCACAGTTGGGCCTGTGAGAGAGACCCTCGCAATACTGTCTCCGCGACCCTCCCGCGAGCCTCCTGCTCCCTCTTGGGAAGCTGGGAGATTTCCGTGAGCGTCGACACGGCAGACTCCACGTCGCCGTGATCGACGTGCCAGCCAAAGCCGTGGCGGTCGAGCAGGTCCGAGACGTGGCTCGGGCGCGGGCCCAGGAAGAGCACCGGTCGCGCCACCGTCATCGCGCCGTAGATCTTGCAAGGGTGGACGATGCCGACCATCTCCGCGCCGAGGCTCACCACGTGCACGTCGGCGGCGCTGAGCGAGTAACGCAGCGACTCCATCGGCTGGTAGGGCAGACAGATGGCATTGCGCACGCCGCGCTCGCTGACGAATCGCTCCACCGCCGCCTTCCCGATGCCGCCGCCGATGAACATGAAGCGGAAGCGCTCGTCATCCTTCAGGCGCTCGGCGGCAGCGAGCAGCGTGTCGAGCGGATTGGCGGGGGAGTGGTTGCCGCTGTACATGATCACGCACTTGCCCTCGAGTCCGTGCTCGCGCCGGAAGGGGTTCTGCTCGTGCGGGACGGGCTCGATGTGCGCCTCGTGCGGCCAGGGGGGAATGATGGCAAGCTTTGCATCCAGGCCGGGGCAGCGCGGTCGCAGGCGGTCGGCCATGAAGCGGTCGAGCGCGACGACGAGGTCGGCGTTGCGCAGGATCATGCGGTTGCTCGCCTCGAGAAAGCGCGCGGTGGGGGAGCCGGCCTTGATCTTCCCCATGGCGATGAGCTGGTCGGGGTTCAGGTCCATCGCCCAGTAGGTGGTCGGGACGTGCCGGAACCACTTCTGGAGCGTCCCCATGAACCCGATCATCGGCGGGCTCGTGGAGAAGAGCAGGCCGTCCACCTCGTGCGTGTTCAGACCGCGCAGGATCACCTGCGACATGAAGCTGGCGGTCCCGGCGACGCGGTGGGCGATGGTCCTCTTGCCGAAGCTGGCAAAGGGGATGCGGCGGATCTCCACGCCGTCACGGATCTCGTGGCGGGGATAGCGGGTCGCGGGGTTCTCGTAGCCGCGCTCGGAGCAGTAGACGATGACGCGGTAGCCGCGCCGCACCATCTCCGCCGCCACGTCATGCATGTGCTGCCCGACGCTGGCAGGGTCGGGAACGTAGACCTGTGAGAAGATGAGAAAGGTGCGTTTGGGACTCAAAGCGCTGAAAAAAAGGTGTCGGAGGCGGGGCGGGTGGATTACCTTAGGGGCGCGGTCATCGATTCATCACAACCCTCACAGGGAGGACGCCATGCGCGGCTCAAGACGCCTTCGCGGATTCCTCTGTTTGCTGCCCACCGCCCTGATGCTCGCCGGGTGCGGCTCGAGTACCGTCTTCCAGGACGAGTTCGAGTCGGACACGGTCGGCCAGCGCCCCATCCTCTCGCCGCCCGGCAACCCCGCGGACGATCTGATCTACCTCTCCGACGCCAGCAACCCCGTGCCAGGTCAGTTCACTGTGGTTGACCACGACGACCTGGGCAAGTCGCTCCGGTACGCCAATAACGCCGAACCGGTCTACCTCCGGTACATCGGATTCATGTCGATGCCGGTCTCCGGCGGATCCGACCAGCTCTGGGCGAGCTGGAGCGCCGTGCCGAACCTGCCCGACGACGCCTCGCCGCTCGACATCTGGGTCGGCGATGGTCACTTCGGAAAGTCCGTCGGCATCCGGCTCGACAACGGGCGCGTCTATGTCCAGACGGCCGGCGGCTCATCCCCCGCCTACGAGGAGATCGGTACCTACGTCAACGGCAACGTCCACTCCTTCGTCATCAACCTCAACGGCGAAGACGGAACGTGCGGCGTCCTCTTCTCCCAGATGGGCGCGCCGGGCGCCACCCCGCCGCGCCGCCCACTGCTGGCAAACAACGCTCTCACCGCTTCGCGCCCGACGCTCTACATGTGGTTCAGCGCCGAGGGCACCAGCGGCGGAACGTACACCGTGGACGAGGTGATGCTCCGCCGCGAGTGACGTCCATATCAAGGCACGCAAAAGACGCGGCGGAAGGCCTGCACCCGGTCATCCGTCACGTCCACGCCCTCCCTGCGCAGCCGCCGGGCCTGCTCGGCGCGGTGGCGCGGGTCTGGGATCGTCAGCCGCCCGCCGGCCGCGACGACGCGGTGCCAGGGAACACGAGAGGCGTCCGGATCGTTCGCCATGACGGCGGCCGCCTGTCGCGGCGATGCGCCCACGGCCTCTGCAAGAGCGCCGTAGGTCGTGACGCGACCGGTGGGGATCTGGGCGACGAGGTCTAGGACCTGATCCTTGAAGCGGGGATAGAACTTTGTCCTCGGCAAGGCGACCACTCCTCCAACTCGCTGGCCGGGCGAGGTGGCAAGGTCTTAACTGCCTATTGGTGCAGGCGTCTTGGTGAATGCCAGCGAATCGGAGATTCCAATCGCACGCGCACCCTCAAGCAGGCTTGGCCGGTCTCTATACACGCCGATGATGCCGGCGGGGCCGTAGATAAAAAACTCCGACTCCTCCGCCAGTTTCTGGACCGGCATCAGGATTTCCCTGCGCTCGCCAAGAAGGTATTCGCCAGCAACGGCGTACTCGACGATGTGCGGTGACACGAGCACCTCGCGAGATGTGGCCGAGTCCACGACAAGCGTGTAGCTGTCCAACTCGATCAATTTTGCGCCGGTGCCGACTTCCACGTCCCGATCGCATCCTGGCGCGAGCAAGAGCATAGCAGTCAGGAGGGCGCTTGCCGCATAGCTTGAGCCATTCATGAGCAGCCTCTCGCGGTGTCCAACCGATCCATCCCCACCGGGCTCAACGCTTCGACGCCCGCGGGACGCGGGCCGTCCCAGTGGCAGCGGAGGCGGTTCCAAAAACAACGCCTCACGCCACGTTCACGACCGACTCCTTGCCGCTCTTCATCTGGTCGTGGATCCAGCGGTAGGTCTTCTCCATCCCCTCGCGCAGGGGCACGCTCGGCTCCCAGTCGAGGTACTTGCGGATGAGGGTGTTGTCGCTGTTGCGCCCGCGGACGCCCTTGGGCGCGTCGAGCTTGTAGCGGCGCTTCAGCTCGACGCCCGCGATCTCCTCGACGATGTCGACCAGCGTGTTGATGCTGACCAACTCGCTCGAGCCGAGGTTGATCGGCTCGAGGATGTCGCTGTGGTTGATGTCGAGCACGCCCTTGACGCAGTCGGTGATGTACATAAACGACCGCGTCTGCTCGCCGTCGCCCCAGATCTCGATCTCGTGGTTCCCGCTCATCTGGGCGTCGATCACCTTGCGGCAGATGGCGGCCGGGGCCTTCTCGCGCCCGCCGGCGTAGGTGCCGTGCGGGCCATAGACATTGTGGAACCGCGCCACGCGCGTCCTCACATCGAAGTCCTCGCGGAAGTGCCGGCACATGCGCTCGGAGAAGAGCTTCTCCCACCCGTAGCCATCCTCCGGCAGGGCGGGGTAGGCGTCCTCCTCCTTCAGCGCCGTCACGTGCGCGTCCTTCTGCTTCTCCCCGTTGTAGACGCAGGCGCTGGAGCTGTAGAAGAAGCTCCGCACGCCGCAGTCGCGCGCCGCCATGAGCATGTGCGTGTTCGTCAGCACGCTCAGCATGCAGAGGCCCTTGTTCAGTTCGATGAACCCCATCCCCCCCATGTCGGCGGCAAGCTGGTACACGGTGTGCACCCCGTCCGTCGCCTCGAGGCAGGCCGACTTCTCCTGCAGATCCAGCACGCGGTTGTCCACGTCGTCGAAACGCTGGTACCAGTGCTCGAACGGCTTGCGATCGACGGCGCGGATGTCGGTATGGCCCATGCGGCGCAGCTCCGCCACGAGGTGCCCGCCGATGAATCCGCCTGCGCCGCAGATGAGAACCCTGTCGCCCTTGCCCGCTCTGGCCGTTGTCGTCGCGCTCATTATGCTTACCCGCCCGAGGCGGTTCGGTGAGAAATGATGGAGGATGCCCGCCCGAGGTCGCGACGATCTGTCGGAGCCACGGAAACAGGCCAATTATGACACCACGACGGCGCACATCCACCGCCGAATGCGGCAGAAGGCGTCGTTACCCGGCCGTCGCTGGGGAAGTAGGATGGAAAGTCGCAGGAGATGAAATGTCCGACCCCGTAGACCCGACGCCAGCTCGCCCCGACCAGCCGATCGATCCGGCACAGGCCGACCCCACGCTCCCCCGTGCCGGGGAATCCGCCCCGCAGCAGCCCGCCTCGCGTCCGCGCAAGCGCAAGTGGCTGCGCCGCACCCTCTGGGGCGTGGGCACGCTCGTGGTCCTGCTGGTCGTGCTCGTGCTGCTGGCCCCGATGCTCCTCTCGACGGGCCCGGGAACGAACCTCGTCGAGCGCATTGCCAACGGGCAGGTGGACGGGCGGCTCCAGATGAGCGGGCTGAGCCTCGGATGGACCAGCGGCGTCTCCCTCGACTCCCTGGTCGTCGAGGACACCGAGGGACGACGCGTCGTGGAGGTGGCCGAGTTCGACACGGAGCTCGGGCTGTGGGACGCAATCCGCCAGCGGTTCGACCTGGGCCGCACGACCGGGCGCGTCAACCTGCCGCTCGTTCTCGTCTACGACGACGGCACGACCAACCTGCACGACGTCTTCCGCATCAGCACCGAACCCACCCCCGATGATCAGCCGACGCAGATCCCGGACCTGATCATCGACGCGAACATGCACCTCGAGGCGGGCGTGCAGTACGTCGGCGCCCGCGGAAGCGATCGGAGCGACGACGGCCCGAAGGTGGACGTCGTCCTCTCGGACATGACCCTCAGCCGCGCGCCGGGCGAGCCGCTGGAGCACAACATCCCGATTACGCTCGCTGTCGACGGCGCGTCGGCGGGTCGCATCGTCGCCGTCGGCTCGATCGATCTCGACTCCCTGAACGCCGAGCAGCCGACGATCAAGGAAGACATCACGCTCGAGAACCTCCACCTCGCCGCCCTCACGACGGCGGTCGCGCCCTTCGCCCCCGCGGTCGCGGCATACGACATCGCCGGCGTCGTGGACGGCACGCTCAACGCCGACCTTGCCGCCAACACGCTGGCGGGGCGGATCACGGGGTCGCAGCCCATCTCGGTGGTGCCGCGCGAGGGCGGGCAGGGATACGAGACGAACCAGTTCGTTCTCTCGATTGACGGCGCCTTCAGCAGTGAAGCGCTGCCTGCCGAGCAACAGGTGACACTCGAGGACGGCACGACGCTCACCACGCGCCAGCTCGTCAACCTCCAGCGCCTGGCGCTCGAAACGGACGACGGCACACTCACCGCCGGCGCCGTCGTGGACCTGTTCCTCCTGCAGAGCGACGCGATGGCCAACTGGCCGATGCTGGCGCGCGACGTGACGCTCGACGTCCAGACCGACTTCGCCACCGCGCAGGGCCGCGGGGAGAACCTCGGCGCGTTCCAGCTTTCCGGCAACGCCAACCTGGCGCGCGCCCACGAGCGCTTCGGCGATCTCCTGGCCGCCGGTGGCGCGGAGGCGCGGCAGGGGCAGGTCGCCTTCACCCTCGCCACCCAGCAATCCGCCGACGGCGCGGTGAACGTGCCCATCGAGGTGACCATCGACGACCTCGTGCTCGTGCAGGCCGAGACCCCCGCCTCTGATCCGGTCGCTTCCGCAGGACACTACATCCTTCACCAGGACGAGCCGGGCCGGATCTCGCAGGCGCCCGGACAGCAGGGGCGCATCTCCCAGCCGCCGACGCAGCCCGCAGAGCCCGAGACCGAACCGGCAACGCAGCCGGCCGGGCCGCTCCGCCTGGGCCATGTTCGCCTCACCGCCAACGCCGGCCTGACGGCGCCGCGACCAAATGCTGCGCCGGGCCTTGCCGGCCTCACTGCAAACCTAGACGTGCAGGATGCCCAGCGGCAGCCGATCGTCACCGCCGACCTCGCCGCGGCGGAGTTGGATGCTGCCAGTGCTAGTGCCGGGCGCGTCGAGCTGCGCAGCATTGCGCTGCCGGACTACAACCGGCTCCAGCAGACCCTCGCCGGCTGGGTCGAGCTGCCCGCCGCGGCGCAGGCGATCGAGCCGATCACCATCTCCGCCGTCGCTTCGTATGACGGGGCGGGCGGTGCATTCGAGGTCGTCGAGCCCCTGCGCGTGCTGCTGGCGCAGGACGAGCTCCTGAACGTGACCGCCGCCGGGCGGCGCTTCGAGGATGGGCGGATCGAGCTGCCCGACCTCGCCGCCACGGTGAACGTCCCGGTGGCGGATCGGCTCGCCTCCCGCTTCTCGGAGGAGCCGTCGCAGAACGCGCCGGCAACGGGGCAACTGGTGGTCCGTGCCACGGATGCGATCCGTGTCGATCCCGCCAATCCGCAGTCGCTGGCGGGAGCGATGGAGGTCGGTCTCCAGGATGTCGCGGCGCGCGGAATGGAAGTCTCGGGCGCGCTCCCCGTGCGCCTGGTGGGCATGGGCGCCGCCGTGCCGGAGGATGCGAAGCCGCTGACTGTGAACGGCGGCACCCTCAAGCTTGCTGGCGCGCGCGTGGAGCAGCGTGAGGATGGCACGATGCCGCTGGAGCTCCCCGAAGGGGAACTCGCGCAGGACATCTCGCTCAACCCGGTGCTGATGCAGTTCCTCGGGAAATACGTGAACCCGATCTTCGTCGACCCGGAGCAGGCGGCGGGCTTCTTCTCCGCACAGCTCACGAGCGACGGCCCGATCGATCTCTCCAATGCGCTCGCGTCAGCGAACGTCACGCTCACCTTCAGCGTGCGCGACCTGCGTGTGGACAACGACATCATCGCCCAGTTCGCCGACGCGGCGGTCGGGGAGAGCGTCAGCGCCCTGCGCGGGCAGTTGGCGGCGATCCCCGGGCTGGACAGCCAGGTGCGCCAGCGCCTCCAGGCGTTCAGCCTGAGCGAGGAGGTGCGCGAGGAGATCACCAGCGTCCGCGGCAACATCGCAGACGCGAAGGTGACGCTGCGCAACGGCGTCGCCGGCACCGCCATCACCTTCAACATCGCCGATCCGCGCGCCTCGGCGGCCGAGGCGGGGAACGTGCAGCACTTCGGCCTCTCCTTCACCGGTGGGGTGAACCTTGAGACCTACGCCCTCCAGAACCTGAGCGTGACGGTGCCGACGGCGCTGATCGAGAAGTGGGCGGGCGAGAACCCGAACGACCTGGTCGAGATCTTCGGCGAGCGCCCGTGGCCCAAGCTGCTGCCGGACGGTGTGCGCATCGGGATCAACGGCACGACGTTCGTGCCTGTGCCCGATCCCGCTTCCTTCCAGGCGATGGCGCGCGAGGTTGCGCCGCGCGCCGCCGAGGCGGCCATCCGCGGCGGCATCGAAGGCGCCCTCCAGCGCGGCCTCGGGGATCTCCTGCGCCGGCGCAATGGGGGCGAGGAGTGAGAAGCGAGAAGCGAGGACGCGCGAGAAAGACCAACACCTCCGCCTCCGCATCCTGACTCCTAACTCCTAACTCCTAACTTCTAACTTCCAACTTCCAACTTCCAACGCCCAACGTCCAACGTCCTCCCCCGCCCGCCTCTACCATCGCCCATGGAAATCAATCTGCTCGCGGTGGATGTCGGCAACTCGCGCCTGAAGATCGGCGTCTTCGAGGCCGGCGAGCTCACTTACAGCCGGCGCATCGGGCGCGAGCAGCAGGCCGACTGGCAGGGCACCTTCGAGGAGGCATGGCGACGCATCGCCGGGCGACAGAACGCGGAGGTCGCCGGTTGCAGCAGCAACCCCGCCGCCATGGAGACCGTCGCCCGCGCGGCGCGTGCCGCTTCGGGGCAGGACATCCAGTGGATCGGCATCGGTCGCGCCATCGACCTGCCGATCGCCGTCCAGACAGCGTCGCCTGAGCAGACGGGCGTGGACCGCATCCTGAACGTCGCCGCGGCGCATGAGCAGCTCGGCAAGGCCTGCTGCGTCGTCGATGCCGGCAGCGCCGTCACGGTCGACTTCTGCGACGACGCCGGCGCGTTCCTCGGCGGGGTGATCGCCCCCGGCGCCGCGGCGCAGTTCCGCGCGCTCCATGAGGCGGCACCCCATTTGCCGGAGCAGAAGCTGGAGCCGACGACCGCCGCCTTCGGCACGAGCACCGCCGAGGCGATCAACGCCGGCGTCTTCCACGGCATTCGCGGGCTGGTGCGCGCGGTGGTCGAGCAGCACGCGCTCACGCTGGACGCCTGGCCGGAGGTCATCGCCACCGGCGGCGACGCGCACATTCTCTTCGGCGACGACCCCACCGGCGGCCTGATCCACGCGATCAGCCCCGACCTGATCTTCTACGGCATCGCCCACGCGTACGCGGAGCATCACATCAAGCACGGCACGTGAGACAAAGCGGGAAGCCGGCACGGCGTGCCGCTGGCGGCATGGATGTTTCCGCCGACCTTCCCGCTCGCCGGAGTTTTAGCCACAGATGAACACAGATTCACACAGATGATCCGGAGCCGGATTTTTAGCCACAGATGAACACGGATTCACACCGATGAAGAGGGATCTGCTGCGCGGGGCAGGCCGGCCATCCCGCGACGCACCGACTGGAGCGCTGGAGGAGATAATTTAGATGATCAGCAGGATCCGCTGCCGAAGGAGCGGAAGCTCGTTCCGCTCAACAAGGTGCCCAATTCCCGGTCGATGACCCCACCGCAGACGTTCATCCTCTCTCCGATCATCTGTGTAAATCTGTGTTCATCTGTGGCCAATTCTCCGGCGGTTTCATCTGTGGCCAACTCTCCGGCGGTTTCATCCGTGGCTACTTCTTCGACGCCGTTCGCTCCACGCGCGGCTCGACGCGCAGCTCGAGTATGCCCGCGGAGAAGTTCTCCTGGAGCTGGATCTCCAGGCGCAGCGCGTCCGTCTCCACCGGCGCGAACGAGAGCTCGTTGAGCGCATCCTTCTCCACGCCGAAGTCGCCCGTCCCCTGCACCGGCTTCCACTCGTCCCCCTCGCGGTAAAGCAGGCGCCAGCTCGCCGGAACCTTGCACCCGCCGCCGGGCGTATCGTCGAACCAGTAGACCGCCACGCCGCTCACGTTGCGCGCCTCGGGGAAGCTCACCTCGACCCACTCGCTCGTTCCTTTGTTCGGCCAGAAGGTGTGGCGGGGGATCGTCTCGTCGCTGCTGGAGCGCGGCTCGGCGCCGTCGCCGATCGCGTCCGTCCGGTCGCCCGCCCAGCAGTGCGACGCTTTCGCGACGTAGTCCTGCGGCGTCGGCGGGACGGGCTTGGTCCATTCGTGCGCGTCGGGCCCATCACCCGCGACCGGAAACGCGCTGATGCGCAGGCGGGCGGCGCCCATGGGGATGAGCGTGATGTCCTCGACGGGCTCGGCGGTCTTCACCGGGCTCTCCTGAATCTCCTCGACGAGCCCGCGCTCATCCAGCCCCCACTGCGGGATGCGCCGGCCCTTAGCCCGGATGAGAATCGACGTGCCGGCGTGCGTCCAGGGCATGTCGTCCTGGGGCCAGGGGCGCTGGACGACTTCGAACTGGGCCGCGAGGTTCACGTGCGTCACGACGCCCTCGGCGCCGGTGAGACCGATGTCGTCGAGCGCCAAGGCGTAGTTCCACGGCGAGGCGGGCCAGATCTCATGGGCCGGCCACTCCTCGCTCCCCCCCGCGCGGCGGTACTCTTCCTCGATCTTCAGCGAGTACGTCAGCGGCCCGCGATCGACGCTGACGGATTCGTGATTCTCGCCCCATTGCCGCACCCGCACCTTCATCGGGAGGGTCAACTCCACCGTGTCACCATTCCGCCACTCCCGATCGAGCACGATGTACCCCGGGTCTCCGTCCGTAAGTTGCACAAGCGATCCATTGATCGCGACGCTCGCGAACTCCCTGAACTCCCGCTTGTCGAGCCAGCCGGGAATGCGCAGGTAAAGCGGGAAGCTCACAGGTTCAGCAGTCGAGACCGTGAACCGCACCGTCTCCTCGAACGGGTAATGCGTCTCCTGCGCGATCGTCACCTCCGCGCCGTCGTCCCCCACCTTCGCCGTCACCTCGCTTTCGGAGTAGAAGACCGCCGCCAGGCCGTTGTCGCTCGTGGCCATCCAGAGGCTCGTCGCGAGGTAAGGCCAGCCGTGTCCGAAGTTGTGCTGGCAGCAGCGGTGGCGGTTCGGGTCCATCAGGTACATCGGCCCGCCGTTCTGGATGCCCGGCGCCTTGCTCGCCGCGTCGCTCTGCGGGTGGTTGGGTGCGGTGAGGTAGCGCAGGCCCTTCATGTCGGCGGTGAGCGCCGCGGGCAGGCTGTTGAAGGCGGCGTCCTCGGCGCGGTCGGCCCAGACGGGGTCGCCCGTGATCAGGAGCAACTGCTCGTCGGAGAGCATCTCCTCGACGATGCCGCACGTCTCGATCGCCTGGCGCGGGCCGGTGAAGCCGGGGCGTGCGTTCTCGTCGGCGCCGAACATCCCGCCCGGCACCTGCCCGTAAAGCTCGCGCACGCGCCGCCAGTTGCGGTCGGCGCTGGCCAGGTGCGCCGGGTCCTTCGACTGCTGCCAGTAGACCGCGCCGCTGTCGAACGCCTGGGCGATGTTGACGTTGTGCCAGTTCGGAATCTTCTCGTCCCAGCGCGCCACGCGCCGGTTGATCTTCTCCGCAAGCTCGAGCAGCCATTCCTCCCCCGTGCGGTTGTAAAGCCAGTAGACGCTCCACAGGTTGTCCGCGGCGCGCTGCTGCTGCCAGTAGGGGGGCAGGAACTGCTCTTCCGGCAACTCGAGCTGCCAGCGGAAGTATCGCTGCATCAGCTCGATGACCCGCTCGTCTCCCGTGTAGTCGTAGTAGCTCTGGAGCGCAAAGAGCATCACCATGTTCGGCCAGAGATCCCACTCCCCCTCGGTGCTCTGCACCGTGCTCCGCGCCTTCTGCGGGCCGAACCAGCCATTCTCCTGCTGACTGTTGATCGCCCCGTCGATCCACACCTGCGCCTCGGCGATCATCTCCGGATCGTCCAGCACGTAGGCGGCGTGGGCGAAGCCCTTGAGCCAGTAGGGCACCTCCTCCCACCCGTGATCTCCCTGCCCCTTCGGGTCGAGCCACGAGTTCCCCTCCTTCGCGAGGAAGCGGCTGATCTCGCCGAGGTTGCCGTGAAAGCCCTCCGCCTGAAGCTCGATCGTCTTGCGCAGCCACCCCTGCGGCTCGATCGCCTTGATCGGGAGCTGCACGAGCGGCGAGGCCGTCAGCGGCGCGCGATTGCTGACGTAGTGGGCGTTGCGGCGATCCGTCGGCGGATGGGCGACGAGTTCGGCACGCGCCCCGGCCTCGGGGCGCGACTGCTCGGCGGCGGGTTGGGTCATGGCGATGTTGAAGACGGTCACGGCGGCGATACCGCCGGCAAGGAGCATGCTGCGGAATGGGGTCAGGGCCATCGCGATCATCCTATGTGAGCGGGGCCGCGCGCGTCAGGTCGGGGCCGTACGATCGCCCGCGATGTCACGTGATTGCGGCGAAAACCTGGCGATCCGCCTGACCGCGCCGGCCCCGGCGGCGCTGGCGGTTGTGCGCCTCCAGGGCCCGGCGGCCGGCGCGTTCATCGCGAGATGCTTCGATCGCCCGACACCACCCGGCGCCTGCGTCCACGGGAGATGGCGCGGCGCGGACGGCCAGGTGCTCGACGACCCGCTCGTCGTCGCTGGCGACGGGTGGTACGACATCAACCTCCACGGCGGGCGGCGCATCGTCGCTCGCCTCCTCGAGCAGACCGCCGCCCACGGCTTTCGCATCATCGAAAGCGCGGAGGCGATGGAGGCGGTCGCAGCCGATGCCGTCGAGGCGTGGCTGCCCCTGGCCACGACCGAGGCGGGTGTGAGCCTGCTGCTGGCGCAACCGCAGGCATGGCGATCGCTCGATCCGGATCGCGTGGACGTGGAGGCGATGCTGTCGGATCTCACGCTGCGCCGGCTGCTGACGCCCGCGACGGTGGCGATCGTGGGCGCGCCAAACGTCGGCAAGAGCACCCTCGCCAACGCGCTCTTCGGCCGGGAGCGCAGCATCGTCGCCGACGTGCCCGGCACGACGCGCGACTGGGTGGGCGGGCGCGCAGAGCTCGCGGGGCTTCCCGTCGTGCTGGTGGACACGCCGGGGAGGCGCGAGACGCCCGATGAGATCGAGCGCGAGGCGATCGCCCTGGCCGAGGCGCCTGTGTCGCAGGCTGACCTCGTCCTGCTCGTGATGGACGCGACGCGCCCGGCCGATCTTCCCCCCGGCCCGGCGGGTGCGCTTTGCGTCGCGAACAAGACCGATCTCGCCCCGGCGGCGGAGGGCTGGCTTCCGATCAGCGCCGCCTCCGGCGTGGGTCTCGACGCGCTCATCGAGGCGATCCATCGGCGACTGGGCGTGAGCCTCTTCGGCGCGCACCAGGCAAAATGGTGGACGGACCAGCATGAGCGTCTCCTGCGCGGGTCCGGTGCGCGCGCGGTGACCCAGATCGCGCACCAGCTCGCGATGTTTTGAGGGGATGCAGGTATCATCGCCGCTCACCGAATGCCCGCCAGACGCATCGCCATCCTCGGATCGACCGGAAACATCGGCGTGCAGACGCTCCAGGTCGTCGATGCCCTCCGCGCCGACGGGCAGGAGATCGACGTCGTCGCCCTCGTCGCCTACCGTAACGCCGCCGTCCTCGCCGAGCAGGCGAAGCGATACCGGCCGAAGGTCGTCGCGCTTGCCGACGAATCCGCCGACGGGGCGCGTGACGCGCTCGCGGGGACTGGCGCCCGGTTCCTGTGCGGCGCGTCGGCGCTGTCGGAAGTGGCGCGGCTGGCGGAGGTGGACACGGTCGTGCATGCCGTCGTCGGCGCCGCGGGCCTCGCCGCGAGCTTCGCCGCCGCCGAGGCGGGCAAGACGCTGGCGCTGGCGAACAAGGAATCGCTCGTGGTAGGGGGGACGCTTCTCGTCGAGGCCGCCCGGCGGGGGGAAGCGACCATCCTGCCCGTCGATTCCGAGCACTCCGCCGTCTTCCAGGCGCTCCAGTGCGGGCGCCGCGAGGAGATCGACCGCGTGCTCCTGACCGCCAGCGGCGGGCCGTTTCGCACCTGGCCGATGGAGCGCATCCGGGATGCAACCGTGGCGGACGCACTGGCGCACCCGACGTGGTCGATGGGAGATCGCATCACCGTCGGCTCCGCCACGCTCTTCAACAAGGCGCTGGAGATCATCGAGGCGGTTCACCTCTTCGACCTGCGCCCCGAGCAGGTGCAGGTCGTGGTGCATCCCGAAAGCGTCATCCACTCCATGGTGGAATATTGCGACGGCAGCGTCATGGCGCAGCTCTCCCCGCCGGACATGAAGACGACCATCGGCTATTCCCTGACCTGGCCCGCCCGCGGTCGGCCTGGCGGGCGGCGCATGGACTGGCGAGAGGCGGCGACCCTTCATTT
>JAEZED010000205.1 GCA_023417885.1 Planctomycetota bacterium | reverse complement strand
GACGGGCACCGCCGGGTATTGTAGCGCACGGGAGGGGTGGGGCGCGCGGGGGTTGTTTGCGCCGGGAGGAAGCTTGCGCTGGAGGAGGGAGAGCGGTTTGCGCTGGGTGGATTCCGTGCGAGCGTTGCTCGCAGGCTCGCGCTTCTGGATATGGGAGTTTGCCTGCGCGTCAGGCCCGGGCGGGCGTCGCGTGGGTCGGGGCGTCGGGGGCCGGGGCGCTGTCGTGGGTGGGCGGGGCGCAGGCGGCGAAGTCGGCGTCGGTGGCGACCTCGCCCGGCTCGCGCGAGGCGACAACCTCGAAGCCGCGCTGCGGCGCGGGCTTGCGCAGGCCGTCGATCGTGTAGAAGATCAGCGCCGTCCAGATCAGCGTGAACGCCACGCCGCTCCAGAGGTTGAACGGCTCGCCATAAACCAGCACCGCCAGCGCCAGCTGGAACGTCGGGGCGATGTACTGGAGGAACCCGATCGTCCCGAGGGAGATGCGCCGAAGCGCCGCCCCGAACAGCACGAGCGGCCCGGCGGTCACCACGCCTGCCATCGACAGCAGCAGGACGTCGACGGTCATCGTGTTCGGCGAGTCGGCGGGGAGGAAGCCGCGCCAGAGGAGCCACGCCGCGGCTGCCGGCACGAGCAACGCCACCTCGAGACCGAGCCCCTCGATCGCGGGGGTGTGCTGCACCTTGCGAACCAGCGAGTAGAGGCTCCACGTCACGGCGATGGTGAGCGCCGCCCAGGGGATGACGCCGCCGGCGACGATGAGCAGCAGGACGCCGGCACTGGCCAGTGCCAGCCCCAGCCCCTGAACACGTCTCAGTCGCTCCCCGAGCAGGAGGACGCCGAGCACGACCATCATCAAGGGCGTGATGAAGTATGCGAGCGACGCCTGGAGCACCTGCCCCGTCACCACGACCCAGACGAACAGGAACCAGTTGGCACCCAGGAGGATCGTGGAGATCGGGATGAACCGCATCGCCCGCCGGTCGGCGAGCAGCGCGCGGAAGCGATCCCACCCGCCCGTCAGGAGCATCAGCCCGAACAGGAACGGGATCGACCAGAGCACGCGATGGGCGATGAGATCGACGGCGGGGACATGCCCGACCGCCTTGAAGTAGACGACGGCGAACCCCCAGCTCAGGTAGGCCGACACGGCCGCAATGACGCCCAGGAGGGTGCTTCGATCCTTGCCGGTGGAGGGGTTGGCGCGAGCGTCGGGCATTGGTGAGCCCAACTGTAGGAGAGGCCGGGCGATTCCCCTCGGAAGGGGAGAATCGCGACGGGGTCAGAAGGCGGTCCAGAGGCTGACGATGAGCATGACGATGCCGAAGGCGCTCTTGAGCAGGATGCCGGCGAGGCGTCCCTTGAACGCGCCCCACCCGACGCGGCTGGCCCGCTGCCAGTGCATGGTCGTGTTCTCGATGTCCTGCTTCACGTGTGTGCTCTCGAGTGCTGCGGCGCCGACGAAGCTGCCGATGCACGCGCCCAGGATCGAGCCGACGATCGGCACCGGGAGCAGGACGGTGCCGAAGAGCCCGCCGATGATGCCGCCGATGATGGCCCCGCCGGCGCTGCGATACGTCCCGCCTGCGGTCTTGCTGCCCGCGGCGCCCGCAAGGAACTCGGCGAGTTCAGCGGCCAGCGCGAGCAGGAGCAGCGCGAGCAGGCTGGGCCACGAGGCGTACTGCCAGCCGGTGAACCAGGCGTAGAGCGCATGCGCAAGCACCATCAGCCAGAGCCCGGGAACTCCCAGGATGTTCAGGAACAGGCCCAGCAGGAGCGTCAGGCCGAGGCTGATGTAGAGGAACCAGTCCATGTGGCCCGAGTGTCGCGGCGCTTACTTCCCGCGCTCGATCTTCACGCCGTAGTCATCTTCGATCTGCGTCTCGGCGTGCTTGCCGGTGGTCTTGACCTTTCCGAGGACGCGGCCGTGGCGGTCGATGAAGAGGCGGGCGTTCTGATTGCTGGCGTTGCCCCCGACGACGCCGCTGAGGATGACCTTGCTCCCGCGGAACATCATGAGGTTGCCGGCGATGTGCCCGAAGACATGGACGCGCCCGCCGAAGTCGACGATGAGGTCGCCCCCGATGTGCCCGCGGACGTAGACCTTCCCCCCCTCCACCACGCGCAGGTCTCCGCTGATGGCGCCCCAGAGGGTGTACGGTTCGTCGATGGTGGCGTCGCCGTAGATCCGGCCCCGTTCTTCCTTCATGTCTCCCGCTGCTCCGCGATAGGTGACCCCGGTCGATGCCCCTGCCTGTGGGGCAAAAGCATAGGCCGCCGCCGGATCGGCCCGGCGGCGGCCCGGGAGAGTGCTGGATCCGGCTCAGGTCAGCGGCCGGTCGCGCAGGGGCTCGTCGGTGATCGCCAGATCTTCACCCAGTGCCTCCTTCACGCCGCGGCGGGCCTTGGACTGCACGACGAACAGCACGAACAGGGCAACCACCGGCCAGAAGACGAATCGGGCCCATCCCAGCCACTGCGGGTCGTTGAACTGCCTGGCGTTCTGGTCGAGCTCCGGCCAGGTGTACAGGACGCCCGGCACGTGGAACATCCCGCCCTGGAGCGTCGGGTGATTCAGGATCGACTGCCACGGAATCAGCAGCATCAGCAGGATCAGGCTCCAGAAGAAGGCGCTGGCCTCCCGCGACACGCCGACCGTCCGGCCGTTGAGCATCACCAGCGTCGTGAAGACCAGCGTCAGGCTCAGGAGGATCGCGAAGACCAGTCCGCCCCAGAGCGTGGCGTAGAGGAGCATGTAGAGCCAGTCCTCCACCTGGTCGGCGTCGAGGTCGCTCGTGCTGATCGAGAAGTCGGTGTCCTCCTCGACCTCCAGCCGATCTCCCTCGGCCTCGATCTCCGTGCCCTCGCGCGTCTCCAGGCCGGTCGGCACCTCGACCTGCCCGTCCTGCGTCGAAGCACCCTGCACGGGGATGTAGTCGGTGAACCTGGCCGTGAAGAAGAGGCCGAGCTGCACGAGCAGGATGAGCAGGAGGATCAGGAAGCAGAGGTTGCGCCACCCGCGGGCGGTGGTGAGGGCGTCGTGATAGACGGCACTGGCTGCGGTGGACGGGATCAGGGTCATGTGTCAGGCCTCCGATCGATTGCGGCGCGGCGAATCCCTTCGCTGCGGACGGTCGTTGCACGCCCCTCGTGACTGGAACCAGCGGACGATCTTCCTTCCCCGCGGGGCGCCGGCATCCGCCGGCTTCCCGAACGCACCTCCCCCGAACGATCCTACATGCAAATAGTTACAGCAAAACCCCTTCGGGCGGCAACGGACGTTCATCCTCTCGCCAGGCGCATTGCTGGCCCCCTCCTGCTCATGCGCCGCCGCCCCGCCGGTTTCGCACGCGAGGCCGCCGCGACGGACTACAGGCTGCGATGCTTGAGGTGGTTGATCAGGCCGTTCGTGCTGGCGTCGTGGCTGGTGACCTCTCCGGGCCGCTGGAGCTCCGGGAGGATCGCCTTGGCGAGTTGCTTGCCCAGTTCCACGCCCCACTGGTCGAAGCTGTTGATGTTCCAGATCACGCCCTGGACGAAGATCTTGTGCTCGTAGAGGGCAATGAGCATCCCCAGCATGTGCGGCGTGAGCTTGTCGAAAAGGATCGAGTTGGTCGGCCGGTTGCCTTCGAAGACGCGCTGCTCGACCAGGGCCGCGTCGGCGTCGGGGCCCATCTCCTCACGCACCTGCTCGCGCGTCCGGCCGACCATCAGCGCCTGGGTCTGGGCGAAGAAGTTGGCCAGGAGCTTGTCGTGGTGGTCGCCGACGGGGTTCTGGCTGAAGACGGGGGCGAGGAAGTCGCTCGGGACGATCTTCGTTCCCTGGTGGAGGAGCTGGTAGAAGGCGTGCTGCCCGTTGGTGCCCGGCTCGCCCCAGATGATCGGCCCGGTCTGGTATTCGGTGATGCGCTCCCCGTCGCGCGTCACGCCCTTGCCGTTGGACTCCATGTCCCCCTGCTGGAAGTAGGCGGGGAAGCGGTGGAGATACTGGTCGTAAGGCAGGATCGCGTGCGTCTCGAAGCCGAAGAAGTTGTTGTACCAGACGCCCAGCACCGCCAGGATCACCGGGAGGTTGTCGCGCAGCGGGGCGGTGCGGAAGTGCTGGTCCATCGCGTATCCGCCTGCCAGCAACTCCTCGAAGCTGTCCATCCCGATGTAGAGGGCGATCGGCAGGCCGATGGCGCTCCACAGGCTGTAGCGCCCGCCCACCCAGTCCTCGAACTCGAACATGTTCTGGGGGTCGATCCCGAACTTCTCGACCCCCTGCCGGTTGGTGCTGACGGCGACGAAGTGGGCGGTGATGTCGCCGCGATCGCCCGCCTGCTCCAGGAACCAGTCGCGCGCGGTGTGGGCGTTGGTGAGCGTCTCCTGCGTGGTGAAGGTCTTGCTGGCGACGATGAAGAGGGTGCTCTCGGCCTCCACCCTGCGCAGCACCTCGGCGATGTGGGAGGCGTCCACGTTGCTCACGAAGTGCATCCGCAGGTCGTCCTTGCCGTAGGGACGCAGCGCCTCGCAGACCATGTTCGGACCCAGGTCGCTCCCGCCGATGCCGATGTTCACGACGTCGCGAATCTTCTTCCCGCTGTAGCCGGACCATTCGCCCGTGCGGACGCGCTCGGTGAAAGCGCGCATGCGGGCCAGGGTGTCGCGCACGCCGGGCATCACGTCCTGCCCGTCGACCAGGATCGGCTCGTCCCCCCGGTTGCGCAGCGCCACGTGCAGCACCGCGCGATCCTCCGTGACGTTGATCTTCTCGCCCGCGAACATGCGGTCGCGCATCGACTCCACGCCCGCCTCCTGCGCCAGGCGGATCAGCAGGTCGAACGTCTCGTCGGTGATCCGGTTTTTCGAGAAGTCCAGCAGCAGGCCGTCAAGCTCACGGTGGAAGCGGTTGAAGCGGTCAGGATCGCGGGCGAACAGGTCACGCAGGTGCAGGTCCTTCACCTGCGGAAAATGATCCCGGAGCGACTTCCACGCGGCGAGTTCGGTCGGCTTGGCCATAGTGCAGCATCACGAGCGGGCGCCGGCCTCGCCCTCCTCGGGCGATGTGGCCGGCACGGGTCGCACATGATAACCGACCCGCCTCTGTCGCGGCATCCGCGTTTCCCGCTCCCCGCGGGCTACTGTCGGGCGCTCCCGACCGCCGGAGGATCTTCATGCCCGACACGCCCGGACAGATGGCCCTGATCTACGAGAAAGACGCTCCCCTCGCGCCGATCGCCGGCCGAACCGTCGCCGTCCTCGGCTTCGGCAACCAGGGGCACGCCCACGCGCTCAACCTGCGCGACAGCGGCGTGAACGTCATCGTCGCCAACCGACCCGGCACCGCAAACCATCGCCTCGCGCGACAGTGGAACTTCGAGCCGGTCGGCTTCGACGAGGCGGCGCAGCGGGCCGACGTGCTCATCTTCGGCATGCCCGACGAGGTGCAGCCGGAGATCTACGCGTCGCACATCGCGCCTCACCTGCGCGCGGGGCAGTGCCTCGGATTTATCCACGGGCTGAACATCCACTTCGGCCTGATCACCCCGCCCGGCGATGTCGATGTCGTCATGGTCGCGCCCAAGGGGCCGGGTCACGCCGTGCGCAGGCACTTTGAGACAGGCGGCGGCCTCCCCTGCCTGGCCGCGGTGCACCAGGACGCCACCGGCAATGCCCGCGCCCTTGCGCTGGCGTGGGCAACGGGCATCGGCTCCGGGCGCGGCGGGATCATGGAGACGACCTTCGCGCGCGAGTGCGTGACCGACCTCTTCGGCGAGCAGGCGGTGCTCTGCGGCGGCGTCATCTCCCTGATGCTGGCGGGCGTGGAGACGCTGGTCGAAGCAGGCTATCCGCCGGAGATGGCCTACTTCGAGTGCGTGCATGAGGTGAAGCTGATCGTGGATCTCGTTTACGAGGGTGGGATCGACTACATGCGCCGGCGCATCAGCAACACGGCGGAGTACGGCGGGCTGACGCGCGGGCCGCGCGTGGTGGACGATCGCGTGAAGCAGACGATGCGTCAGGTGCTGGCGGAGATCGAGTCGGGCGACTTCGCGCGCGAATGGCGCGACGAGTACGCCAGCGGAATGAAGCGCTTCAAGGCGCTGCGTGAGGCGGATCACGACCACCCCGCCGAGGTCGCCGGACGCCGGCTGCGGGCGCTCATGCCCTGGCTCGAGCCGCGGCACCTCCCCGACGAACGCGGTTGACCGGACGCCTCACGACCCGACGCGGCACAGCGCGCCGCGCCCAGCCGTCGCGTGGCGCCAGACGGAGGCGAGGCGTTCAGCGTCGTCGCCGCGCGTGGTGGAGCGCGCCGACCCATCCAGCAGCATGGGGAGCGGTATCCACGAAGTGCCGTCGGCCGCGTCGAGCGCGGCGTTGATCGCCCTGCCTGCCGGCGCGATCCGCCGCACGCGGCCGGCAGCCCCCGCGCACTCGTCGGGCGGCGAACTGACGGAATACTGCCGGCATGCCAGCGGGCGGTGCCGGTAGATCATGCACCGGTCGTCTTCGAGGAACGGGCAGTCGACGCCCGCCTCCAGGTACTGCCCCCCGAGCACCTCCAGTCCTTCGGGCGGGATCTGGCGCACGTCCATGAGCAGATCCTCGAGGCCGGTGGCCGC
>JAEZED010000187.1 GCA_023417885.1 Planctomycetota bacterium | reverse complement strand
ATCGCTCAAGGGATAAAAGGTACCCCGGGGATAACAGGCTGATCGCACCCGAGCGCCCATAGCGGCGGTGCGGTTTGGCACCTCGATGTCGGCTCGTCACATCCTGGGGCTGAAGGCGGTCCCAAGGGTTTGGCTGTTCGCCAATTAAAGTGGCACGCGAGCTGGGTTCAGACCGGCGTGAGCCAGGTCGGTCCCTATCTGTTGCGGGCGTAGGAACCTTGAAGACGATCCTTCCCTAGTACGAGAGGATTGGGAAGGACCAACCCCTGGTGTACCTGTTGTCGCGCTAGCGGCACGGCAGGATAGCCAAGTTGGGAAAGGATAAACGCTGAAAGCATCTAAGCGTGAAGCCCACGTCGAGATGAGGGTTCCATGGGCCTTGTGCCCGAGAGACCCCTGGTAGACCACCAGGTTGATAGGCCGGAGCTGTAAGCGCAGAAATGCGTTCAGGTAACCGGTACTAACGGTCGATTGCTTGACCGCATTTATCGATCCCCCTCACCGGGAGATCCCTTAAATGCATCGCGCCGAAAAGGCTCGGCGATGTCGCACGGCGGCTAGAACCCGCCTACCCCTCGAACCTCCTATTCACGACACACAGCGTGCCCGGCCTTCGCCGGCCGGGTACGCCTTTGTCGGTGGCCATACCGTCGGGGTCACACCCGTTCCCATCCCGAACACGGTCGTTAAGCCCGACGGGCCGATGATACTGCTTCCGCGGGAAAGTAGGTCACTGCCGGCATAAACACGGAATGCCCCGGTTGCTCTTGCAACCGGGGCTTTTCCTTTGCGCCGACATCCCGTCCCCCGCTGCGCCTTCCACTCACCGCGCGATACGATCCCCGCATGAACGTGCTCTGGATCATCCTCGGCGTCCTGGCCCTCGTCGTCGTCGCCGCCCTCGTCTACGCCGTCCTCACCTACAACCGCCTCGTCACGCTTCGCGAGCGGTTCAAGAACGCCTACGCCCAGATCGACGTCCAGCTCAAGCGCCGCTACGACCTCATCCCCAGCCTCGTCGAGACCGTCAAGGGCTACATGGCCCATGAACGCCAGACCCTCGAGGCCGTCATCGCCGCCCGCAATGTCGCCGCCCAGGCCAGCAGCAGGGCCGCGGCCCACCCGGAAGACTCCACCGCTGTCCGCCAGGTCGTCGGCGCCGAGAACGAGCTCGTCTCCATGCTCGGCCGGCTCTTCATGCTCCAGGAGCAGTATCCCCAGCTCAAGGCCGATCAGCACACCTCCCGCCTGATGGAGGAACTCTCCAGCACCGAGAACCGCATCGCCTTCGCGCGGCAGCACTACAACGACTCGGTCATGACCTACAACGCCTTCCGCCAGAGCTTTCCACCCACGGTCATCGCCGGTTCCATGGGCTTCGGCGAGGCGGCCCTGTTCGAAGTGAACGATCCGCGCGAACGACAGGCCGTGCAGGTCGACTTCAACCAGTCGTCCGCCGCGCCGTCCACGGCGCCGCGCGGCGCCTGAGCTTTGCATGATCATGCGACCATGTGCAGGCGGGGCGAGTGCAGCGTGCGCGGCGCGCGAGCCGCGATTCCGGATCAGAACAGACATCGGGTAGAGTACCTCGCCGACGATGAACTTCTTTGAAGCCCAGGACCAGGCACGGCGCAGCTCGCGGAAGATGATCTTCCTGTTCGTGCTGGCGGTCATCGGCACCGTCCTCGCCGTCAACGCGGTCGGCCTCGGCGTCACCTACTTCATCCACCGCGACCAGTATCCCGGCGTTCCGTTCGACTTCTGGCAGCCGGAGGTCTTCGGCCTCGTCACGCTCGCCACCGTCGGCATCATCTTCCTCGCCAGCGCCTTCAAGACCCTTCAGATCTCGGGCGACGGCGGGAAGGTCGCCCGGCTGCTGGGTGGCCAGCGCGTCAACCCGCAGACCACCGACGCCGACGAGCGCAAGCTCCTCAACGTGGTCGAGGAGATGAGCCTCGCCAGCGGCATGCCCGTCCCCGATGTCTACATCATCGAGGGGGAAGCCGGCATCAACGCCTTCGCCGCCGGCAGCACCATCAAGGACGCCGCCGTTGGCGTCACGCGCGGCTGCGTCGAGAAGCTCAACCGCGACGAGCTCCAGGGGGTGATCGCCCACGAGTTCAGCCACATCCTCAACGGCGACATGCGCCTGAACATGCGCCTCATCGGCGTGGTCTTCGGCATCCTCGCCATCGGGCTCGTCGGGTACGCTCTTTTCCGCACCGCCCCTTATCTCATGCACGGCTCCCGCAGCTCGCGCGATAAGGGAGGCACTGCCGCCATCGGGCTGCTCATCCTCGCCGTCGGGGGGGCCATCTGGCTCATCGGCTCCATCGGCGTCCTCTTCGGCCGCATGATCCAGGCAAGCGTCTCACGCCAGCGCGAATACCTCGCCGACGCCTCCGCGGTCCAGTTCACGCGCAATCCCGCTGGCATCCGCGACGCGCTCCGCAAGATCGGCGGCGGCTCCAGTCGCTCCACCGTCCGCAACCGTCACGCCGGCGAGATCGCCCATATGTGGTTCGGGGAGGCGTCGCCCGGCCTCTTCGACACCCATCCGCCGCTGGCAAAGCGCATCAAGGCGATCGACCCGAAATGGGACGGCCGGATGCTCAAGGCCGACTTCATCGACACGGCCGGCGCCGGCGAGGCGGCTCAACCCCGGCGGCGCTCCCGGTCGGTGATCCCGACCCAGGACATCCTCGGCGCGATGGGCCTGGCTGGCCTTGCCGGGCTCGAACAGGCGCCACGCGAGCGTGCCACCCGGACCGCGCCGCACCGCGATCTGCGCCTCCAGGCCGATGGCCTGGTCAACCGCGTCGGCCGCGTTACCGAGGATCATGTCCGCTTCGCCGGCGAACTGCTTCGCGCGCTTCCCGCGGAGATCGTCGAGGCGGCGCACGACCCCGTCCGTGCCCGCGGGCTCATTGTCGCGATGCTGCTCAGTTCCGATCCGGGCATCCGGCTCATGCAGGACGAGGCCGCGGCGCAGAAGGATCCCGGAGCCGCCGCCGCAGCGGAGGAGCTGGCGCCGACACTGCGTCGCCTCGGCCCCGGCGCCCGCACCGCCGTCATGGATCTGTGCTTGCCCGCGCTGCGCACCGTCGACAGCTCCACGCAGTCTCACTTCATCAGCGTCCTGGACGACCTCGTGAAGGCGGACGAGCGTGTCGAGCCGTTCGAGTACGCGCTCTACACCTTCGTCGAGCAGCAACTGCTTCCCCGCCGGCCGCGCACGCGCTTCGCCTCCGTCAGCGCCGTCGCCAGCCAGGCGCAGACGATGCTCTCGGCGCTCGCCGCCGCCGGGCATCGCGATCAGAACCTCGCCGAGAAGGCCTATCGCCTGGGCATCGGGCGGCTCCAGCAGGGCCACCTCAAGTACGATCCGGCGTTCACCATCGAGCAGCTCAACCGCTCGCTCGCCGATCTCGCGGATACGGCCCCGCCCGTCAAGCAGCGCCTGATGGACGCCGCGTCGGCCGTCGTCGCCGCAGATGGCATGGTCGGCGTCGAGGAGGCCGAGCTGCTTCGCGCCTTTGCGGCCGTGCTCCAGTGTCCGCTGCCCCCGTTCATCCAGGCCGCAACGCAAGCAACGCCTGCCCGCTCCCGGTGAAATCTTCGGCAGGCCCGCCCCCGTCCATCGTTCGAGCGGCGCCCGCGTGGATTGCTGGCCAGCCGACCGTTCCACGCCGCCTATCCTCCGCGCATTGCTCGATCAGCAGCTCAACATCGACCCGGAGCAGCCGCTGGAAGACTGGCTCCCGGCCATCCCCGCAGCGTGGTGCGTCTACCTTCTCGCCGACGCGGACGGACGTCCGGTTCAGCTTCTGTGCGTGAAGAACCTCCGCGCCTCCCTGAAGCGCCGCCTCGGGGGTGGCGAGGTCGAGGACGCGCTCCCATCGCGCCGGATCGACTACCGCGCGCTCGTTCGGCGCGTCTGCTGGTCGCGCGTGGACAGCGCTCTCGAGCAGGACTTCGTCTACCTGGAGACCGCGCGGCACGCCTTCCCTGAGACCTACGCCGGCGTCCTGGGCTTCCGGTCGGCATGGTGGGTGACGGTCGACCCCGCCGCAGAGCACCCGCGCTTCATGCGCACCACCGAGCCTTCCCTCTCGGTAGGGCGATGCTTCGGCCCGCTGCCGGAGAAGAACGCCGCTCAGAAGCTCGTCCACCTGGTCGAGGATCTCTTCGATCTCTGCCGCGACCCCGCCGCGCTCGCCAACGCTCCGGCGGCGCCGTGCCAGTGGCGACAGATGAACAAGTGCGTCGGGCCGTGCGACGGATCCGTCGGCCTACCGGCCTACCGGGCCCTGTGTGACCACGCCGCCGATGTCCTGGCCGATCCCGCAAGCGCCGTCGCGGATCATCACCTCCGCATGCGGCAGGCGGCGGCCGCGACACAGTTCGAGACCGCCGGAGCCATCAAGGCCTTCGCCGACAAGCTCGAGACGCTCACGAGCGGCCCGTATCGCCACCTCCGCCCGCTGGAGCAGTTTCGCTTCCTCGCCGTTCTCCCCGGCGGTCGGAAGGAATCCGCGAAGCTCCTCGTGATCACGCCCGGCGTCATCCGACCCCTCGCCTGCCTCCGCGAACCACCGACGAAGCGGCGGGGGGAGGAGGTGCTCAGGTCTGCTCTCGCGCTCCTGGCCGAGCCTGCCGAGCCCGTGGACTCAGCCGCAGCGCGCGAGCGCCTCTCGCTCATCACGCATCACCTCTTCCCGTCCCGCAAGACGCCCGGCGTCCTGATCCCGGTCGAGCAGGTCGAAGACCGGTCGCTCGCCGCCGCGTTCCGGGAGGTCAACCGCCCGCTCCGCGCTCCGGAGACAGACCCTGAAGACGAAGGCGAGGTCAGAGGCCTGCAATCTCTCTGACGCACGCGCCAACGCGGGAACCGCCCGGCAGGACGCAAATCCACCCCACGCGGGGCAGCCCCGTTCCCCGCATCCAGCCGATACACAGGACAATGGAGGTTGCCGTCTCCAACGAGATTCGCGGGTTCCTCTCCTACCTCGCCGTGGAGCGCGGCCTGGCGCAGAACACCTGCGACGCCTATCGCCGCGACCTGGAGGACGCCGAGCGCTTTCTCTCCGAGCGCGCCCAGACCCTCTCCGACTTCGACGACGTCCAGGCCCGCGGCTTTCTCCAGGACTGCACCTCCCGCGGAAAGTCGACCAAGACTGTCGCCCGCCGGCTCGCTGCCATCCGCGCGCTGCTGAAGTACCAGGTCGCCTGCAGCATCCGCCCGGCCGCCGAGGCGCAGGTCATTCTCGATCGCCTCGAGCGGCCCAAGCCCAGCCGCGATCTCCCCAAGACGCTCAGCCGCGCCCAGGTGAACAAGCTGCTGGCCGCCCCCGACCGCTCGACGCCGCTCGGCATCCGCGACGCCGCGATGCTCGAGCTGCTCTATGCCTCGGGCCTGCGCGCCAGCGAACTCTGCGGCCTGAAGGTCAGCGATTTCAACGTCTTCCTCGGCGTCGTGCGCGTCTTCGGAAAAGGGTCGAAGGAGCGCGTCGTCCCCGTCGGCCGCCCCGCGGCGGACGCGATCAGTGAGTACCTCCGCGAGGTTCGCCCCAACCTGGCCGGGACAAGGCGCTCTGACGTGATCTTCCTCAGCCGATCAGGAAGGCCGCTGGAGCGCGTGGCCCTCTGGCAGATCGTCCTGAAGCATGCCCGTCGCTCCGGGCTGCTCAAGGAGGTCTCACCACACACCCTGCGCCACTGCTTCGCCACCCATCTCCTGAGCGGCGGAGCGGACCTGCGGTTCGTCCAGGAAATGCTCGGCCACAGCGACGTCTCGACCACGCAGATCTACACCCACG
>JAEZED010000072.1 GCA_023417885.1 Planctomycetota bacterium | reverse complement strand
GGCCACGCCGCAAGGTGTGACCATCCGTGCCCGCCACACGTCTGCACAGCGGCTTGGGAACAGGCGCGAAGCCTGTAGCATTGGGCGCTCCACAAAGGTGTGCCCATGACCAGACTCGCCTCGCTCCTGACCCTGCTCCTGCTTCTCCCGCTCCCCCTCTGCGCCGGCACGCGGTCGGCGCCCGCGACGAACCAGGACAACCGCAACGCCCCTGACGACGCCCTGCGCCGCCGCGTCATGGCCATCCTCGAGGAGACCCCTCTCATCGACGGCCACATCGACGTCCCCTGGCAGTACCGCCGGCGTGCCAACCTCCACATCGATCAGATCGACTTCCACGACACCACGAAGCTCGATCCCCCCATGCACACCGACCTGGCGCGGCTGAAGGAAGGGGGGCTCGGCGCCGCCTTCTGGAGCGTCTATGTCCCCGCCCCGGAGACCGGCGGCGGAAGCGCGCAGGAGGTGCTCACCACCTTCGAGCAGATCGACTTCGTGAAGCGCCTCGCGGCGAAGTACCCCGATCACCTGGAGATCGCCCTGACCGCCGATGATGTCGTGCGCATCCACGGCCAGGGGAAGATCGCCAGCATGATGGGGATGGAGGGCGGGCACTCCATCGGCAACTCTCTTGGAGCGCTCCGCCAGCTCTACCACGCTGGCGCCCGGTACATGACCCTCACGCACTCGAAGAACACGCGGTGGGCCGACAGCGCCAACGACGAGCCGGTCAACGACGGCCTCTCCCGCTTCGGTGAGGAAGTCGTCCGCGAGATGAACCGGCTGGGAATGCTCGTGGACCTCTCCCACGTCTCGCCCGCCACCATGCACGACGCGCTGAACATCACCGAGGCTCCCGTGATCTTCTCCCACTCCTCGGCGCTGGGCCGCACCGACAACCCGCGCAACATTCCCGACGACGTCCTGCGCCGCCTCAAGGAGAACGGCGGCGTGGCGATGGTGACCTTCTTCCCCGCCTATGTCTCGAATGATTTAACCGCCCACAACGCGCGCGAGCGCGAGGTCCTTGGGCGGCTGCGCGAGCAGTATGCGGCGCCGGACCAGGAGGAGCAGCTACAGGAGGCGATCCGGAAGTGGCGCGAGGAGAACCCCGCCCCCTGGCCGACCCTGGCCATGGTGGCGGATCACATCGACCACGTGCGCGACGTCGCGGGCATCGACCACATCGGGCTCGGCAGCGACTACGACGGCATGCCGCCGGGGCCGGTCGGGCTGGAGGACGTGTCCACGTATCCGAACCTTTTCGTCGAGCTCCTGAAGCGCGGCTACAGCGAGGCGGATCTCCGCAAGATCGCAGGTGAGAACGTCCTGCGGGCCATGCGCGAGGCGGAGCAGGTGGCGGCGCGGCTCCAGAAGGAGCGCGCGGCGTCCGACGCGACGCTGGAGGAGCTGGACACCGCCGGTGAGCTCATGCGCCCGGCGGGGCGGTAAGCGTCGCAGGACGGTCGTCCCGCGCCCGGCGCATGTGGTATCCTTATGTCATGGCACTTCCCGCGGAAATGCAGCGTCAGCCGGAGCGCGTGAGCGTGGCGGAGTACCTCGCGCGCGAGGCAAAAGCGGAGCAGAAGCATGAGTTCCACGATGGCGAAGTGCTCGCGATGAGCGGGGGAACACTTCGGCACAGCCGGATCAACGCCAACCTGGTGGGTGAGATTCGTGACCGTCTGAAGGGCTCCCCCTGCTTCGTGCTCGACAGCAACATGCGCGTCGCCATCGCCGCCACGCGGCGCTACTTCTATCCTGACGCCACCATCGTCTGTGGTGAGCCGCGGTTCGACGAGAACGACCCGAACCAGACCACCATCGTCAATCCGCGCGTGATCGTCGAGACCCTCTCGGCCTCCACCGAGGCCTACGACCGCGGCGAGAAGTTCACCCACTACCGCCACCTCGAGTCGCTGCGGGAGTACGTGCTGATCTCGCAGGATCGCCCGGCGGTCGAGACCTTCCTTCGGCGGGACGACGGCACGTGGACGTTCTCGAGCTGGGAGGGCGCGGCCGCCGTCGCCCGGCTGTGGTCGCTGGAGATCGACCTGCCCCTGGCGGAAGTGTTCGCGGGGATCACGTTCGAGGGCGAGACGCCCTGACTCAGCCGCCGCAGCATCAGCGCTTTCACCAGACCACCTGTGGGCGCGCAAGCAGAACGAACAGCGCGATGCCGACCGCAATAGCGGCAGCGGTCCAGGCGAACAGGCCGCGCAGCTCCGCGCGCCAGGATCCACGCCAGGCGAGGAGCAGCGCCATCGCGAGGATGACCGCAACGAGACCGATCGTGAGCGCAGCATGCCAGCCTTGTAGATACGTCACCGCCACAGGCGGATGGACGGCGGGGACGGCTGCGAAGTATCGAACGCGTAAAGGCATGCATTGACCACGAACGCGACGACGATCCACGCGGCCACGGCCAGGACCAATCCCACCAGCCAGCCTGCTCCCATGACCACCGTCGCGGGCGTCGGAGGCGGAGGAGGCGTGCCGTCCAGTATTGAAGCGACGGCTCCGCTGCGGATCCTGCAGACGTGCCGCCGTCCTCGGAAGAGTCCGTCACTCCGCCACCTCCGAGCCGGCGATACCCTTGTCCGTTCCGCCGATGTCGAAGTTGATGCCCTGCGCGAGCGGCAGGGCGGTCGAGTAGTTCACCGTGTTCGTGGCACGACGCATGTAGTTCTTCCACGAGTCGCTGCCGCTCTCGCGCCCGCCGCCGGTCTCCTTCTCGCCCCCGAAGGCCCCGCCGATCTCGGCGCCGCTCGTGCCGATGTTCACGTTCGCAATGCCGCAGTCGCTGCCAGCCGGCGAGAGGAACAGCTCCGCCTCGCGCACGTCGCCGGTGAAGACGGCCGACGACAGGCCCTGGGGCGCGCCGTTCTGGATCGCGATCGCCTCGTCGAAGTCGCGGTAGCCCATGACATAGAGAATCGGCGCGAACGTCTCCTGCTGCACGATCGCCGCGTCGGCGGTGATCTCGACGAGGGCGGGACGCACATACACCCCGCCGGCCGGCACGCCGTCCGCCACGCGCCCGCCGCCATGGACGTTTCCTCCCTGCGCCTTCGCCGCCGCCAGCGCCTTCTCCATCCCGTCGAAGGCCGACTCGTCGATCAGCGGGCCCACCAGCACACCCTCCGTGCGCGGATCGCCGATCTTGAGCTGCCCCATCACCTGGCGGATCTGTCCGACCAGCTTCTCCCTGATCGACTCGTGCACGATCAGCCGGCGCAACGTCGTGCAGCGCTGACCCGCTGTGCCGAAGGCGGCGAAGATGATGGCGCGGATCGCCAGCTCCAGGTCCGCCGACGGCGTCACGATCATGGCGTTGTTCCCGCCGAGCTCGAGCAGCGTCCGGCCGAGCCGGCCGCCGACGCTCTTCGCCACCTCGCGTCCCATGCGGATGCTGCCGGTGGCGCTGACCAGCGGCAGTCCCGGGTGCTCGCAGAGCGGGACGCCGACGTTGCTGGCGTCACCGACGAGAACGCTGCTGACGGCGGGCGGAACCCAGTCGCAATCCCTGATCACGTCCTGCGTAATCCGCTGGCAGGCCAGCGCGGTGAGCGGCGTCTTCTCGCTCGGCTTCCAGATGACCGGATCGCCGCAGACGAATGCGAGCGCCGCGTTCCAGCTCCAGACGGCGACCGGGAAGTTGAAGGCGCTGATGACGCCGACCGGCCCCAGCGGGTGCCACTGCTCCATCATCCGGTGACCCGGGCGCTCACTGGCAATCGTCAGGCCGTAGAGCTGGCGCGACAGCCCAACCGCGAAGTCGCAGATGTCGATCATCTCCTGCACCTCGCCCAGCGCCTCTTGCGTGATCTTGCCCGCCTCCAGCGTCACGATCTCCGCCAGCTCCGCCTTGCGGTCGCGCAGCGCGTTGCCGAGCCGGCGCACGAACTCCCCGCGCTTCGGTGCAGGCACGAGCCGCCAGTCGCGAAACGCCTCGGCCGCGGCGCGGACCGCGGATTCGACATCCTCCGCCGTCGCCTGCTTCAGGACGGCGGTGGTGGCGCCGTCGATGGGGGAGCGAACCCTCAACTCCGGCCCCGCGGCCTGGCGGGCCTCATTGCCGATCCATGCGGCGGGGGGGTTGCTTTCGAGTCCGAACCGGTTCAGCGATGCGTTGGCCATGGTTGCCCGATGGTAAGGCAGGAAGGTTGCTGACATGAAGTCGCCCAACCGTGCGGCGGCGCCACACGACCCGACCCCGAGGATTCGCTACCATCTCGTCCCATGAAGCTGTTGACCCGATTCGCCGTGCCCGCACTGCTGCTTCTTGCCCCCACCTGCATAACGAAGGTCGGGGGACAGGCGACGGATCTGCCCCAGGCACCCGCCGCGCCGAAGAACGTGATCGTCCTGATCGCCGACGGCTCCGGCTTCAACATGCTCCAGGCGACGCGCCTCTGGTCCGGCGAGCCGCTCGTGGTGGATGGGCCCGAGTGGCGCAAGCTCGCGCAGGCCACGTATGCCCTCCGAAGCGGCGGGGCGTTGCGGGGGGATCTCGGCCCGCTCGACCAGGATCCGGGGATGGCTTACGACGCCGCGCGCCTCTACGACGTCGAGCCGATCGAGGGGGAGTTCACGATCCGGCTCTCGGGCAAGGAAGTGCCCTACGTCCGCGGCTTCGCGGGGTACGAGATGCTCCGTCGCACCGCCCCCGACTCGGCGGCGACGGCCAGCGCCATGATGACCGGGGTGCGGACGTACAACGGCGCGATCAACGTGGACGGCGGGCGCGAGCCGGTGGAGGCGGTGAGCGAGGTTGCCCACCAGCTTGGCAAGCGCGTGGGGGTCGTGAGTACGGTTCCTTGGACGCATGCCACGCCCGCCGCGGCCGGGGGGGCTCACAATGCCTCGCGCAGCAACTACGAGGAGATCGCCGCGGAGATCCTCTCGGCCGGCGTGGTGGACTTCCTCGCGGGGGCCGGCAACCCGGACTACGACAGCAACGCGCGCCCGCGCTCGAAGCCGAGCTACAGCTACATCGGCGAGGCGGACTGGCTCGCGCTGAAGCAGGGCACGCGCGCCGACGCGACTGGCGAGCCGTGGACACTCGTGCAGGACACGGAGGCGATCCTGGCGCTGGCGCAGGGGCCGGTGCCGGAAAGCGTCGTCGTCATGCCGCGTGCCGGCACGACCTTTCAGCAGAAGCGAACGCCCGCCCTGGATCGCAACGACGACGGTCGTCGCAACGGGGCCGACGTCTTCGAGAGCGCACCGGGAGACGATCCGCGTCTGGAAGGGCTGCCGACGCTGCCGGACCTGGCGCGCGCGGCCCTGAACGCGGTGGATGACGATCCCGACGGCTTCTTCCTGATGATCGAAGGCGGGGCGGTGGACTGGGCGATGCACAACAACCAGCTCGGCCGCGCGATCGAGGAGTACCTGGAGTTCAACGAGACGATCCGGACAGTGTGCGACTATCTCGACGCCGGCACCAACGGGCACAACTGGGAGAACACGCTGGTGGTGGTCACCGCCGATCACGATCACCTGCTCTACGGGCCGGATGCCGATCGCATCCCGTTCCAGGAGTTGGAGGATCGCGGGAAGGGGAAGATGCCGGGCTACCGCTGGCTGTCGAACGGCCACAGCAACAACCTGGTGCCGCTCTTTGCGCGCGGGGCCGGCAGCGACCGCTTCGTGGCGATCGCCGACGAGGTGGACGAGTTCCAGATCGCCGAGCGCACTCTCGGCCGTGGGCCTTATCTTCACCAGTCGGAGCTGGGCCTGCTGCTCAAGGCGTTCATCCGCGGCGAGGATGCGCCGCAGCGAGCGCCGGAGCGCGTGGTCACCGGCAGCGGCCGGTGAGTTCAATCGCCAGCAGACTGCTCCTTCACCCACTCCGCGATGATCTGCGGGACGCGCTCGTCGATGGTGGTCTCGATCGTCGCGTATTCGCTTCCCGCGCCGGTGGTGGCGGGCTGGAAGAGGTGGTTCAGGCCGTCGAGAATCTCGATTCGCACATCATCGTTGTGCGCCAGCGCCTCGCGGATCGCCTCGGTGTTCACCTGCGCGTTCACCTGGCGGTCCAGCTCCCCCTGGAGCACGAGTACCGGCACGTTCACCTTCCCCAGCGCCTCGGCGGGGTCGTAGGAGAGGAAGTGCCGGAACCATGGGCCGGCGAACGTTTGGTACATCCCGTCGATCGCCTCCGCCGGCACCGGCGCGTCGGGGCCGGCGCCCAGCTGGATGCGCAGCATCGCCTCAAGCGCCGCACGGATCTCGGATTCTTCGGCGCCCGACTTCACGGCTTCCACCAGCGTGGTCACCGCGTCGGACACCGCCTTTGCCGCCTCCACTGGCATCCCCTCCGCCTCGGCCCCCTCGCGGATCTGGCGGATCAGCACCTGGTCCCCGGGCACGCCGGGGCCTGCCATCAGCACGATGAAGCTCACCTCCTCCGACCGCGCCGCCACCAGCGGCGCGATCAGGCCCCCTTCGCTGTGCCCCACGATCCCCACCGCATTGTCACGCACCTCCGGCTGCTCGCGCAGGTATCGAAGCGCCGCCTCGGCGTCCCGCGAGAGGTCCGCCGTCGTCGCTCCGGAGAGGTCGCCGGTGCTTGCACCGACGCCGCGGTCGTCGTAACGCAACACCGCAATGCCCGCCCTCGTCAGCGAGTCGGCGAGGACGAGGAACGGCTTGTGTCCGAAGAGTTCCTCGTTCCGGTCCTGCGGGCCGCTGCCGCTGACGAGGATGACGCCGGGGAAGGGACCTTCGCCCTCGGGGATGGTGATCGTTCCGGCGAGCGTGACACCCTCGGCGAGGGAGTCGAAGGTGACGTCGCGTGACGCGTAGGGGAAGGGAGGCTTGGGCTCCTGCGGGCGGTTTGGCGCCGCTAGTTCGCCACGCTTCATCTCGAACGACATCGATGCGCCGCCCTGCGAGAACGTGCCGATCACCGTATCGCCCTTCTGCAGCACGCCGTCAAATGCGGGGTTGCCCGGGATGCCCGCGATCGCGAAGCGAACGCGCCGGTCCTCGCCGAAGCTGATCTCCTCCAGCGGCAGGTCGCGTGCGCCCTGCATCGGAATGTCCATCCGCCCGGTCCATCGCTCCCCCTCGCGCTCGAAGCGCGCGGCGAAGGTCAGCTCCTGGCCAGTCGGCAGCTTGATCGCACCAGACCATGATCCCGCGAGTCCCTCGGCGGCCCGGGTTGTCGGAAGCAGGTCGGGCGGCGCCTGCGCCGCGGCGGGCGCGAGCGCGAAGTGCATCGCGACCAGGGCGAGCAACGGAATGATCAGGCGGCTCTTGATGTTCATGGGATGCTCCGGCGCGTGGTGGTGAAGACGGTTCCTCAGTTCCCACGCACTCGCGGCCCCCATGTTTCACACCGCCATTGGCACGTATGGCTCGGCAATCTCCTCCACGCCGTCCCGGTCGTTGGCGTAGGCGGAGCCAAACCGGTTCGCCAGGAAGTCCGACAGCGAGATCTGCTCCTGCCGGACGAACCCCTGGCTCGGGAGCTTGCCGGCGACGTGCAGGTCCAGCACCGCGCAGATGCCGGCGGCGGTCGTGATCTGGATACCGCTCTGCTCCTGCCCGAGGAACTCGCCATGGTAGACCTTGCGGGCGTCGGTGATCTGCGTCAGCCGCCCGTTCCGCATGCCGACGGCGGTGCAGAAGATCAGCACCACGTCCTGCGGCGTCATCGGGATGGCGTTCTCGAAGATGTCCTTGAGCATCGGCCGGCGCTCGTTCATGCGCAGGTCGAACATCAGGAACTTCACGAGATCGCGATGCCCGCGGTAGCGGATCGTCTTGTAGTCGAGGTTGCGGCACTTGCCCTCGAGCGTCTCGGCCAGCGTCCCGACGCCGCCGGAGGTGTTGAATGCCTCGTACTGCACGCCGTCCAGCGAGAAGTGCTCGAGGCCCTCGAGCGGGAGCACCTTGATCATCTTCCCCTCCACCACCGCCTCGCACGGGTTGCCGTACTCGTTGATCAGGCCGTCCGTGCTCCAGGTCAGGTTGTAGCGCAGCTCGTTGGTCGGGAAGATCGGCAGCGCGCCGACGCGCAGGCGCAGGGTGTCCAGCGAGTCGAACTTCTTCGCCAGGTCGTTGGCGGCGATCGAGACGAAGCCCGGCGCCAGCCCGCACTGCGGCACGAACACCTGCCCCGGGCGCGCCTTCTCCGACACGCGGCGAACCGCCTTGGTCGTCTCCACGTCCTCCGTGAGGTCGAAGTAGCTGATCCCCGCTTCCAGGCATGCCTCGGCGATCGCCGGGTTGGCCTCGAACGTCACCGCCGACAGCGCTGAGTTCCGGTCGCTCATGGCCGACAGCAGGGCATCGCGATCGGAGACGGCCACCTGCCGCGTTTCCAGATTCTGTGCGGGCTCGATGCGCGCCAGGGCGTCGGCGGACTGGTCGACCACGCGCACGTGGTAATCGCCGGTATCGGCGAGGAACCGGGCGATGGCGCTGCCGATCTTGCCGGCGCCGAGAAGCAGGACGTTATGCATGTGCGTGGTTCTCCGGGATGTCGCAGGCCGGGGCTGGATATACCGTCGGCGTTCGGGATAATGGAAGGACGTATCCTATAGAGGATCAACCCCGGGAGACGCAATGACCCTCGCCGACAAGCCCAAGACAGACCCGACCGACGCGCTGACGAAGTATCACTGGGAGCCGCAGCCGCAGACCGCCCGCCTCCTCGCCCAGCTCATGGACGACGCGCTGAAGCGCAACGCGTGGCTGCTCGGCTTCGCCGATCGGCTTTACCGCGAGACGGGCAACCGCATCGGCGACGTCGTGCGCCTCTGGATCATCTCCGACACGCCGGAGAACCGTTCAAGGCTCGCGGAGGCAGGCTATACCGCGTCCGACGTTCCGGGGGACGGGCCCGTCTTCGTGAACCGTTCAGGCATGTTCCCGGACATCATGCTCGCCGATCACCCGGAGACGGACCTGGGGCTGAAGGTGGAGTTCGTCGCCGACTTCGCCGCCGCCAACGGGCTCGACGCCGAACCGACCGGGGCGCCCGGATCGCCCTCGCGCTACGTGCTGGCCAGCAGCGAGAACGGCCTGAACGTCTACGCGTGCGAGAAGCGCGGGCATCACGGCTGGACCATCCCGGAAAAGCATCCCTCGCTCGAGCAGCAGCAGAAGGTGCTGGAATCGTTCCGCACGCGCCGCCGCAGGTTCGAGACGGACGAGGAGGGATACGACCACGCGGAGAAGCTCATCGACGCCGCGATCGCCGCGGTCGGTCGCGACATGGCGTGCGAACTCTTCTTCGCCGCCGAGCGCGAGTACTGGGAGCGGCGGAACCGGGCGGCGCGGTATCAGAAGGCGCGGCAGGACCAGCTCGGCATCGGCTGGGCGAACCACGATCACCACACCTACCGCAACTCGCGCAAGACCTTCCACCGCCTCGTGGGCCTGTGGGAGAAGCTCGGGTTCGAGTGCCGCGAGCGCTTCTACCCTGGCGTGGAGGCGGGGTGGGGGGCGCAGGTGATGGAGCAGCCGGTCTGCGGGATCGTCACCTTCAATGACGTGGACATCTCGCCCGACGAGCTCATGACCGACTTCGCCCACGAGCCGATGGAGGAGCGCAACGCGCTGGGAACGGTCGGCCTCTGGTGCGCGCTGCACGGCGAGAGCGTGCTCCAGGCCGGCATGCACCACCTGGAGTGCACCTTCGACTTCGACGCCCTCGGCGAGCAGATGCAGCGCGAGGCGGGCATCGGGATGATGAAGCCTTTCAGCGACTTCCCCTACCTCAAGCAGCAGTTCACGCAGGGAGAGCGCTGGAGCGTGGATCCGGCCCGCATCGACCGCCTGCTCGAGCGCGGCCTGATCGGCCAGGAGCAGGCGGAGGAGTTCCGCAAGAACGGCGCCATCGGCAGCCACCTGGAGAACCTGGAGCGCAACGACGGCTTCAAGGGGTTCAACCAGACCGGCGTGACCGAGATCATTCACGCCACCGATCCACGCAAGCAGCGATGAGAACTCACCGCCGCGTCAGGATGATGTAGAGAGCGTGAATGATTCCGGGGATGTACCCGAGGATCGTCAGCAGGATGTTGATCCAGAAGTGCTTGCTGATCCCCACCTCGAAGAACGTGCCCAGTGGCGGGAGAATGATCGCGGCGATGATCTTGATCGGATCACCAACCGTCACGGTTCGCTCTCGATGAATGCTCGTCATGCGGGCAACTCCCTTCGGCTTTCGGTGGACGGCCTGAGGAGTTGCAACGCGCGTGCCGCGACGGGGTCATTGCTTCAGCCGGGCCTCGAGTTCCGCGACTCGGTTCGCCAGCGCCCTGATCGTCCGCAGCGCCTCGGGAAGCTTGCGGATCGCCGCCTGCTCCCGCAGGTAGTCTCGATGCGGCAGGGCCGGGGCGCCCACCACCGCCTGGCCGGCCGGGATGTCGTTGGGTATTCCCGACAGCGCCCCGACCTGAACCCCGGCGCCCAGCCGCACGTGATCGCGCACGCCCGCGGCGCCGCCGAGCACGACGCCGTCCTCGAGCACCGCCGTTCCTCCCACGCCGACGCCGGCGCAGAGGATGCAGTGCCGCCCGATCCGCACGTTGTGACCGACCTGGACGAGGTTGTCGATCTTGGTGCCGCTGCCGACGCGCGTCTCGTCGATCTTGCCGCGGTCGATGCAGGTGCAGGAGCCGATCTCCACGTCGTCCTCGATGACGACAGTGCCGATGTGCGGCTGCTTCGCGTGCTTTGTCCCGTCCCAGCGGTAGCCGAAGCCGTCGGTGCCGATGACGCTGTTGGCGTGGATCGTTACGCGGTGGCCGATCGTGCAGCGCTCGCGCACCACGACGCCGGCGAACAGCTCGCACTCATCGCCGATCGTCACGTCGTCGCCGATCGTCACGCTGGCGTGCAGCACCGTGCCGTGACCCAGCGCCACATTCGCCCCGACCATGCAGTGGGGGCCGATCGCCACATCCCGGCCGATCGAGGCGGTGTCGGCGACAACGGCACCTGGATGAATGCCGGCGGCAGGGCGGGGCACCGGCGGGGCGAGGTATTCCAGCACGCGCTGCATCATCGCCGCCGCCCCGGTGACGGGGAGGAGCAGCGTGCCCTCGGGCGCCTGGAGGGTGGCGACATCGGCGAGGCCGGCCTCGACGACGACCGCGGCCGCACTGGTGCGGGCGATCTGGCGCACGTAGCGCTCATCGCTCAGGAAGGCAACCTGGCTCTGCGTCGCGTTGTCGAGGGAGCCGATCCCTTCGATGGGGTGGTCGCGGCTTCCGTCGGGAACGGCTGCCTGGACGAGATCGGCGATGTGGCCCAGCGTTGTCATAACAAGCGGCGGCGGTCAGTTCCGGCCCTCCCTGCCCGGGGTCACTTCACTGGCCGCCGGCCGGGTTGCCCTGGTTCTGCTGGCCGGATTGCGTGGCGCTGGGAGCGCCGGTGGCACCTGACCGGTAGAGTTCGTCCATGCGGATGAGCACGTCGCTGGTGATGTCGAACTCCGGCGCGGCATAGATCGCGATCTGCTGCTGCATCCGGTTCTGCACCTCTTCGGCGCGCTGGTTCGTCAGGCTGGGGGGAAGCGGCGGGGCCTTGCGGAGCACGATCCCGATCCCCTTCTGCTGCGCCACCTCGCCGACCGCCTGCTTGATGAGCGTGAGCACCTGGAGGTTGCCCTGGAGGCGGATGAGGGTCAGGCGGGCCTGGCCGAACTGCGTCTCCGCCTGGAGCTGGCTCTGCTTGATGGCCCGCTCGCGCTGAAGCGCCAAGGCGCGTTCGCTGTCCGGGGCGAGCTGCTGGAGCTGCGTCTCGATGTCCTGGAGCTCCCGACGGAGCTGGTTAAGCTGGCCCTCCGCCTGGCCGAGCACCGACTGCATCTGCTCGCGGATCGCCGTCGCGACCGCCGAGTCATCGAACAGCCGGTCGACATCGACGACGGCGACCGCCGGCGCGCCCTGCGCCGCGGCGGAGGAGGCGAAGAGGCCGGGGCCGGCCAGCAGGCCGATCATGAGCACGAGCATCCGGGTCCGGCGGGCGAGGTCGATGGTCATTTGGCGTTCCGTGTGGCGGGTGATCGGTGCGGGCTAGGGAATGATGCCGAGGGAGAAGCTGAAGAACTGTTCGTCGTCCTCCGGGCGCTCATTGAGCGGCCAGGCGAAGTCGAGGGCGATGGGGATGTTGCCCAGACCCTCGAAGCTGAACCGGAAGCCGAAGCCCAGGCTCGTGCGAATGGTACCGAACTCCAGGTCGCTTTCTACCGTGCCGAAGTCGTTGAAGACCACGCCCCGCACGCTCTCCCCGTAGAGCGGGAACCCCAGCGACAGGCTCCCGGTGAAGTTGAAGTCGCCGCCCACCGGGTCGTCGCTCGGGCCGGATCGCGGGCTCACGCCGCGGTAGCGGAAGCCGCGGATGCTGCCGGAGCCGCCCCCGTAGAAGCGCTCGAAGAACGGGGCGTCCTCGTAGATGAAGCCGCTGTCGAGCCGCAGTTCCAGCACCGTCGGGCGATCGGTCAGGTCGCGGTAGAGCGGCACGTACCCCGTGAAGCTGGCGGTGAGCTTCTGGAAGGGGGGCCCGCCGAGCACGCCGAAGCTTTCCCAGCCGATGCTGGCGTCGAGCCCCCGGGCGGGGAGCAGGAGGTTGTCGACATTGCGGTAGCCGACGTCGGCCCCGAGGCTGGAGATGGTGGTGTTCCCCTCGAACTCGATGTACTCGGGCGCACGGTCGCTGATCGGGTCGTCGAGGTCGTAGATCTCCACGTCCTCCCCCCGGATGCTGAGGCCGGTCCGCCAGTTGCGACCGAAGCGCGGGCTGAACCGGATGCGCCCGCCGGCATGGCGCTCCTGGAACTCGCGCCTCCGGTAGCTGCGCCAGTAGGCGTCGGTGCCGAAGCCGAGGTTCTGGTCGAGCAGGTAGGGCTCGAAGAAGGTGATGGTGGCGTTGGAGCGCTCGGTGCCCGGCTCCAGCAGCACGCGAAACGTCTGGCCCGCCCCGGTGAAGGCGGAGCCGCGGATGATGTCCCCCGGACGCTCGGGCCAGTCCGTCAGGTCGAAGTTGCGCTGCTCGTACTTGATGGTGCCGATGAGACCGCCGTTGGAACTGACGGCGCCGCCGAAGGTGAGCATGGCGGTGCTCTGCTCGTCCACCTCGATCAGGATGTCGCGCACGCCCGGCTCGTCGCCGACGGGGCTGATGCTCAGCCGCTCGAAGTAGCGGGACGCCAGCAGCCGTCGATACCCCTGCTGGACGGCGGCGGAGTCGTAGAGCTCGCCGGGCGCCAGGTCGAACTCGCGGAGCAGGACCTTGTCCTGCGTCTTGGTGTTGCCGCGGATCTCGATGTTCCCGACGCGGAAGGGGAGGCCTTCGCTGATGTTGAAGACGAGGTCGAGCTTGCCCGGCTCGAGCTTGAAGACCTGCGCTTCCTGGATGCGGAGGTAATCCGGGTCGGGCACGACGCCTGGGATCTGCTCGGCGTAGATGAGCCCGAACGGGCTGTAGGCCTCGATGATCGAACGCTCCGCCCGCTGGACGTCACGCCGGTCATACAGCATGCCCGGCCGCAGGCGGATGGAGTCGAGCAGCTGGCCGTCGGTGAGGCGCTCGTTCCCCTCGAAACGGATCTCGTTGATGACGTAGCGCGGCCCCTCCTCGATGAGGAACTCGATCTGCACCTCAGTCAGGTCCGGCGAGAAGACGACGCGCCGGCCAACGCGGGCATCGAAGAAACCGCGCTCCCGGTAGTAACGCTGGATGCTGGCGACATCCTCCTCCACGCGCCGCGGGTCGTACTCGCCGTCACGGCCGAAGAGGCCAAAGGGCCAGTAGATCGTGGTGGCGATCTGCTTGCGCAGCGGCGAGGCGAGCAGGGGAAGCTCCGGGAAGCTGTCGGCCCCGACGAAGTCGATGTTCCGCACCCGCACGCGCGGGCCCTCGATGATGTCGAAGGTGATCGTCCCCGCCTCCTCGTCGCGGATCAGCCGCACCTCCGCCAGCGCGTGGTTGCGCGAGCGGTAAAGCTCTTCGATGGCGCTCTGGGCCCAGGCGAGCATGATCGGATCCACGCTGCGGTTGGTCTCGAACTCGACCAGCCGGCGGAGCGTCTCGTCGTCGAACCGCCTGTTGCCGCGAAAGCGGACGCGCGTCAGCGCCGGCTGCTCCTGGACGTCGAAGACGACGATGACCCCGCCCGGGATCTCCTCGTAGCGCGCCTCCACGCGGCTGAAGCGGCGCAGGTTGTAGATGCGCTGGTAGTCCTCGCGGACGGTCTGCGCGTCAAACGGCTGGCCCGCCTCGGTGCGGACGGCGTTGAGGATTTCCGAGTCGCTTACCGTTTGGTTCCCGACGACCCCCACCTCCGCGACCGGACGCCCGGCAGCGGGCTGCGTCGTCTGCGCCCCGGCCGGGAGGGCGAGGAAGAGCAGAGCGGCAGCGCCAAGCCAGGATGCGACCCACTTCCGGGGTCGGCGGCGGGGCGGGGGGATGGGGCGGCGCGGGCGCAACGTGGCAGCTAATCCTCCGTGACCTCCACGGTTCACCGGTCAGGGGAATGAGGGTCCGGAGTTTAGCTGGGCCGATGCCGGATGCAACGAAAGCAGGCCGAAGCGCCCGTCCGGCCTGACCCAACGGCGCTCGTCAGCCAATGTAAGTCTTCTTTTTGCGCCCGCTGAGATAGCTCTCCATGACGCAGTTGGCCAGCTCGCCGCTGGCGGTGTAGAAGGCGACGCCCTTGGTCAGCTTCGTGAGCTGATCGACGAAGCCGACCCAGTCCATGCCCCAGTAGTCCTCGATGAGGGCGAACGTGGCGAAGCGGCATCCCTCCCGCTGCGCCAGCAAGGCCTCCGTCAGCGTCGCGGCGGCGGAGCGGGGATCGGGGGGATAGAGCAGGTAGACGTGTTCGCCCTCGACGTGGGCGGTGGGCTGGCCGTCGGTGATGATGAAGATCTGCTTGTTCTCCCCGCCCCGGCGACGCAGGATCCGCCGGGCCAGCTGCAGGCCCATGTGCAGGTTGGTAAAGTGCTGCGGGGCCTTGTCGAGCTGGGCCACCGGGACGCGCAGCCGCACCTGGTAATCGTAGATCGTCACCGGCTTGGGCATGATCAGGGGGAGCGCCACCTCGGGGATCTTCTGGGCGCCGGAATAAAACCCCACGAAATCGATCGAGTCCTGCGGAAACTTGCTGCGCACCAGCGCCAGCATCGCCAGCGCCACCTTCTTGGCGGACAGGTAGCGCCCGTAGCGCATCATCGAGCCGGAGAGGTCGATCAGCACCACCGTCGAGCAGCTGGTCATCCCCTCGCGCAGGTGGATCTCGAAATCGCGTTCGGCGAAGTCGATCT
>JAEZED010000061.1 GCA_023417885.1 Planctomycetota bacterium | reverse complement strand
GGCGCCGGGGCTGCGCGCCGGTGCAGACGACGTGAATCGCCCGCTCGTCGTCGGAGTAGGAGACCTCGACATCCACATCCGTCAGGGCCTCCGCCAGGGCGTCCCGATAGCGCTCGGGCGCCTCCTGCATTCGCTTGCGCAATTCGGCGGCAGTCACGAACCATTAAAGGCGCGCCGACCGCAATTCTCCACTTCTTCCCATATTGGGCCCCTTCACCGCTGCCCCGATCACCCCGGTACGCCCGCGTGCCGCCGTGCGCGCCCCGTCCTACCATCGCGCACTCATGCCAAACGAGCAGCATGCCACCCCGGTTTCCATCGCCCAGGCCCTCGCCGGAAAGCCCGCCGTCGACCGGAGCGTCACGCTCCGGGGGTGGGTCCGCACCCGCCGCGACTCCAAGGTCGGGCTCAGCTTCATCAACCTCCACGACGGCTCCTGCTTCGATCCGATCCAGATCGTCGCCCAGAACACGCTGCCGAACTACCAGGACGAAGTCCTCCACATCACCACCGGCTGCTCGATCATCGTCACCGGCACCCTCGTCCCCTCGCAGGGGAAGGGGCAGGCCTACGAGGTCCAGGCCACCGCCGTCACCGTCGTCGGCTGGGTGGACGATCCCGACACCTATCCCGTCTCCGCCAAGCAGCATTCCTTCGAATACCTGCGCGAGGTCGCCCACCTCCGCCCGCGCACCAACACCTTCGGCGCCGTCGCGCGCGTGCGGCACACCCTCGCCATGGCGGTGCAGCGCTTCTTCCACGAGAACGGCTTCTACTGGATCCACACGCCGATCATCACCACCAGCGACGCCGAGGGCGCCGGGCAGATGTTCCGCGTCAGCACGCTGGACCTGGCCAACCTCCGCCGCACGCCCGAGGGGCAGGTCGATTTCTCCGGCGACTTCTTCGGCAGGCCCGCCAGCCTCACCGTCTCCGGCCAGCTCAACGTCGAGGCCTACTGCCTCGCGCTCTCCAAGGTCTACACCTTCGGCCCCACCTTCCGCGCCGAGAACAGCAACACCCCGCGCCACCTCGCCGAGTTCTGGATGATCGAGCCGGAGATCGCCTTCGCCGACCTCTCCGCCGACGCCGACCTCGCCGAGGCCTTCCTCAAGTACATCTTCCGCGCCCTCCTGGAGGAGCGGCCGGACGACATCAAGTTCTTCGTCGACCGCATCGACAAGGAGTGCGTCGCACGCCTGGAGCGCTTCGTCGAGAGCAGCTTCGAGCGCATGGAATACTCCGACGCCATCGCGGCGCTGGAGAAGTCCGGGAAGAAGTTCGAGTTCCCCGTGAAGTGGGGCGTCGATCTCCAGACCGAGCATGAGCGCTACCTCACCGAGGAGTACGTGAAGCGGCCCGTGGTCGTGATGAACTACCCGAAACAGATCAAGGCCTTCTACATGCGCGTCAACGACGACGGCCGCACCGTCGCCGCGATGGACGTGCTGGCCCCCGGCATCGGCGAGATCATCGGCGGCAGCCAGCGCGAGGAGCGGCTGGACGTGCTCGACGCGCGCCTCGCGGAGCTCGGGATGGAGAAGGGGCCCTACGACTGGTACCGCGACCTGCGCCGCTACGGCACCGTCCCCCACGCCGGCTTCGGCCTGGGCTTCGAGCGGACGATCATGTACGCCACCGGCATGCAGAACGTCCGCGACGTCATCCCCTTCCCCCGCGTGCCCGGGAATGCGGATTTCTGATACGCTGCCGTAGCGCGTGGTTATCGGAGGGCCACCGGCGTTTTTGCCACCGCCAGGGCGGGTTCGACCGTCCACGCCGCGCGGCGGACGATGCTCCCTTGCCCGGGGAATGCTGACTTCTGATAGATTGCATCGATGCCCAAGCTCCTGCTTCCGTGGCTCATCGGGCTCCACGCCGCGTTCCTGCTCGGTTGCGATGCGGCTCCTCCGCCGAATGAGCTTCCAGACGGGGTCGCGCCGGCGCATGTGACGGGCTTGCTCTCCGAGCCTGATATGACGCCGATTTCGGTCGTCGCAAGCTGCGACGGCTACTTTGGGCCGGGCGGTTCCTGGTATCTGAGCGTCAACTCGGCCGGACAGGCGGAGCTGACGAAGCTGTATACCGACGAGCGAAGAGCCTTCACCATACCGCCGGACGACTGGGCGGCATTCCGCAAGTCCCTTGCGGATGAGAAGTTCTTCGAACTTGAAGACGCGTTCGGCGATCCACATGTCCTGGACAGCAGCACGACGACTGTGACCATCGTCGCCGGCAAATGGGTCAAGACCGTCCGCACGCACTATCTAGACGCGAGAGTCCCGGAGCACACGACGCCGGAGGTCGCCCGCGCCCTCCGCATCAACGGCATGGTGCGCGGCTGGTTCGAGGATGGGCAGGCCGCCGACCTTCGGCCGTACCACCAGAAGATCATCGAAGCGGCCCAGCGAAGGGAGTAGCGCAGGCAACATACGCTGCATCATTCCCAAGGCGTCCGTCGCCCTGACCCCGCGCCGCGGCGGACCGTCCGGCCACCTCCGCCAGGCCCGCAGGGCCGACGATGCGTAACCGGCGGTCTTCAACCGCCGGTGCGAGCGGCGTCCTCCGTATGCCGCCCGGCAGGGGGACGAACGGGCCTCGCCCGTCCCCGTCCCCCCGGCGAGTACCGCGCGAAGTAGTAGCAGAGGCTTCCAGCCTCTGCCCTCAGCCGCCTCTCGACTTCCCGCCTGCGCGGCCGAATCGCGGTTCTCGGGCGGTTACCGGCGTTTTTGCACGCGCCAGGGCGGTTCGGCGGGTTATCGCTGGCGCTTGTAGCAGCGGCGACCCGCCGCTGCCCAATC
>JAEZED010000046.1 GCA_023417885.1 Planctomycetota bacterium | reverse complement strand
GGCGAGCCCTCATGGGGCTCGCCCGCGCTTCGATTGCTTCCGGACCCCACGAACTACAGCGTCACGACTTCAGATTGCACGACTTCCCAAGCGGCTTCGAGCCGTGGGGGGTGGTCACTACTCCCCCGCGCCCGGCTCTTCCTCAGGCGCCTCGAGACGCCAGATCGACCACTGCCCGCCCCGGTTGGAGAGGAAGTAGATGTGGCGACCCTCCTCGTCGAAACGCGGCAGCAGATCCGCCGAACCGTTCGTCGTCACCTGCACCTGCCGGCCCGATTCCAGCTCGAGCAGCCAGACGTCATAGTTCGGCCGGCCCGACGCGTCCGAACCGGCCAGCGACGCGTACAGCAGCCGGCGCCCGTCCGGCGACCAGGAGGGGTCCCGGTAGGGCGCGAAGGCCCAGTCCCGCTCGAACTGCTCGAAACGCCGGCGATCCTCGTCGCTGATCAGCGACCGCTCGCCGAACCGCGCCAGCAGCGCCCCGCCGTCGGTCGTCAACTGGCGCTGCTGTGAGCCGTCCACCGTGCAGACCCAGAGGTCGCCCCCGCTGATGTACGCCACCTGCCGCCCGTCCGGGCTGATGCGCGGGTCGCTGCCGCCCTGCACGATGAGCGAGTCGTACCCCCCGAGCCCGCCGATCTTCGCGTAGATGTGACCCTGCGCCGGCGACGTCGCGTGCTGCGGCAGGAAGGCGAAGGCGACCGTTCCATCCTCCGCCTGCGAAGGCCACGCCGCCCCGCCGGGGGGCAGGTTGCGCGTCACCACGTCCAGCGCGCCGGCACGCAGCGCCGGGCGGCGGTAGATGTCGCTCTGATCGCGCTGGTCGCGCGTGCTTGCGAAGAAGACATGCTGCCCGTCAGGTGAGAAGGCGGGCGTGAGATCGACCTGCCCGTCCGACGTCAGGCGCACCTCCGTCAGCCCCGTGAGACGCAGGCTCACCAGTTCCGACGACTCCAGCCCGAACCGGTAGCCGCTCAACACGCGCGCTCGCGAACGCTGCTCCGGCTCCACGCGCGCCAGCCGGGCCGCCGCCTCCGGATCTTTCGCATCCAGTTCAATCCCCTCGCTCGAGGGACGAAAGGCCGCGGTGATGATCCGCCCGCCGTCGATCCCGGCGATGTCCAGCCCCCAGACGCCGATCGCGTCCCCCAGCCGCTCCGGCGACCCGACCGCCGACAGCGCTGAGAGGGGCGCGACCTGCTCCGGCGCCGTTCCGTCCGCCTCCAGCAGGCTCCGGTACGAGCGCATCCGCGTCCGCACCGCGATCCAGCCGTGCGCGGGGTGGTAAACCGGAACCAGCGTCGTCATCGGCACCGACTCCTGCGGCCGGAGCGGCAGCGACACGCGCAGCGGCCCCGCCGTCGGTCCTGACGATGAAGCGGCCGCCTCGCGCAGCAGCGACTCCCGGTCGTAGCGCACCTGCGTCGTCTGGTAGCTTTCCTGCCCCTCGCGGCTTGCCGGTTCCGCCGTCACGCGGAACGACGCGGCGGGGGAGGCCAGCTCCAGCCTCGTCGAAAGGGGAGAAGGCCCGCGCGCAACGACCTCTCCCTGGGAGGCGTCCAGCCGCCCGAGCCGCTCCACGCGCAGCGTCGCCGGCCCCGGCTCGGCGATGAACGTCACCGGCGTTCCGCGCGGCCCGCCACCGCAGCCGAGCAGCGCCAGCGTCATCGCGACACCCAGCGCCGCCATCAGGTGAAACAGCAGACTCCGCGGGCGGGACTTCATCTGGCGGTCGTCGGAGACGCCGTACTTCATCATGATCGTTTCCTTTCCCTGCGACCGGGTCGAAGCCCATCAGCGGTTGATCGCCTCGCGGAGCAGTTCCGCGAGTTCGTGCAGCCCCAGGTTTGACGCCAGTTCCGCCGACGACTGGCCCGCGCGGTTGCGCAGCGCCGGATCCACCCCCGCGTCCAGCAGGAGCCGCGCCGACTCCAGTTGCCGCTCGACGGGCACCTGGCCACGATTCGCCTGCCACGCCAGCGCGTGGAGTGCCGTCTCCCCGCGATGAAGGTCGCGCGCGGGCGCGCCGTGCTCCAGCAGCAGCCGCAGCGCCGCCGGATTGGCCGCGGCGTCAAAGACGATCGGACGTCCCGCCTCCAGCCAGCGCTGCGGGCGGCCGCCGGCTTCCAGGAGCAACTCCACCACCTCCGCGTGCCCCGCGGAGATCGCCAGGCCCAGGGGAGTACGATCCTGAGCGTCCCGCGGATTCGGCGTCACGCCCAGCGCCAGCAGCGCGCGCACGTCGTCGATTGCGCCGGAGGACGCGCTGCGATGGAGCGCGCGCATCCCCGAAGCGTCCTCCTCCTCCGCCGCCTGGTGCAGCGCGCCGAGCGTCGTGGCCGCCTGATCCAGCGACCGGACATGCCCAAGCAGCGCCTCGGCCTCGGCGATGCCCGTGCCCAAGCTACGCTTCAGGGCGGCCTCGTCCACCTCCGCGGCGAGGGCGGCGGCCACTGGCTCGGCCAACTCTGACGGCGGCTGCGTTCCTTCGATCGGCCGTTGCGGCTGCCACACGCGCTCCAGGTCGACGTTGCCGAACGTCTCGCGATAGCTCGCCTGCCTCTGCCGGATGCGCCGCACCAGCGCCGAAGCGGCCGGTTCCGCCAGTTGCCGCGCCGCCGTGTCGGTCGCAGCGGCTGCCTCCTCCAGCGCCTGCTCGGCGACCATGACATCCTGTGGGCTGAAGGTGCGCTGCGGATCGCCCCAGCGCTCCAGCAGTGCGCGGGCTTCCGTCGCCTTGGGCAGCGGAAGCCGAACCCCCGTCGCCCCCTCCGCCTGCGCCTCGGCGACGATCGTCCGCAGCAGCAGCACGCGCCGCTCGGCATCAGCCAGGCGCGCCACGCCCGCGGCAAGCACCGGGGCCGCCTGCGCCCGCACCTCCGCCTGCCGCACCACCGGCTCGAGCTGCCCCGGATCCCCCGGCAGCGGCGCCGCAGCCGTCGTTGCGAGCTGGCGAAGATGCTGGCGATCCTGCGAGATCTGCGCCGACACCCGCGCCGCCGACTCCGCGACCGGGCCGTCGTCCAGCCCCTCCAGTTGCCGAACCACCGATTCCAGTTCCTCCGCGGTCGCGAGGACGCCTTCCAGGCTCTCCGCCGCCTTGGCTCGACGCGCCAGCAGGTCGCGCAGGAGCACGGCCGCCTCCAGTCGCTCGTCCGCGTCCGTGGCGCCGGCCTCGTAGGCTCGCAACGCCTCGTCCAGCCGCCCCTCCCGCACCGCGACGGCCGCCTCCTGCCGGCGCGCGACATCGCTCGCCGACGCCCCTTCGTCCAGCCACGAGGCCAGTTGCTCCGGCTGCCGGGCGATTCCCGCGATCTCCGACTCGATCCGCGACAGCTGGCCGAGGCTGGCTTCCAGACGCGCCCGCAGCAGCACGATCCGCTCCAGCTTGTCGGCGCTCTCTTCCAGGTTGGCCGCGAGCTGCTGATACTCGCGGTTCAGCTCCTGCCCCGGCATCTCGCCAGCCAGCCACCCGCGCACCGACGGCCCCTCCAGCGTCAGCGCAGCGTCGCGGGCGAGCAGATCGGACAGCGGTCCCGGCGCAGGACGCGCAACGCCCAGCTTCTCCAGCGCGGTGCGCAACCGCTTCATTCCCTCCTGCGCCGTCCGGCGCGACGTGTCGGCCGTCTCCGCTTCGCGCGGAAGCCGAAGCCGGGCGTCCAGCGCCTCCTCGTACCCCGCTGCCGCGGCGGTGTAGTCTCCGCCGGCAAGGGCGGTGTCGGCGGCGCGGGTGAGAGCGGCGACATGATCCGCGGCGAGGGCGGCCAGGGGCACGTCGCGACCCATCGCCCCCGCGTTGTCGAGGCGCTGGCGCGCGGTGAGCACCTTGCGCGCGCTCTCGATCTCGGCGCGAAGGCGGTCGTGGAGCCGGGCGCGAAGCACCGCAGACTCGTCGGCGTCGCCCGCCTGCTGCGCCCGCTCGGCGGCGGCGAGCTCTGCCGGCCAGTCGAGCGCCAGCGGCGCGTCCAACTCGCGCGTGAGCCGGTAAAGCTCGTCTCCGAGCGTTTCGATCTCGCGGACCTGGCTCTCGGCCAGGTTCGGCGCGGGGGCAACATCGTCCTCTCCCGCGGGCTCCCGATCAGAGGTGTCGTCGCCGGAGGCAAGCTTGGCGCCGCTCGACGTCTCGTCCGTCTCGTTGTCCGGGGACCTGGGCGGGCGGCGGGCCAGGCCGCCGGCCTCCCGGTTACCATCGGTCAGCTCGGGCAGCGCGACGTTCGAAAGCAGGCGGTCGATCGCGCCTTGCTGCCACGCCCAGGCGGCGAGCCCGATCGTCCCGGCCAGAACCAGGAGGGCGGCCAGCAGCGGCACGAGCCGGCGGCGCGGTTCGGAAGGGGCGGGCGGCGGCGGCTGGGCCGGGGCGGATCCGTTCTCGTCGGCCAGGAACGGCATCTCCGGCCGGGCTCGGGCGAGGCGCGTGGGCGTCGATCGGGCCGGCGCGACGATCGCCGTCTCCTGCGGGTGCTCCTCCGGCAGGATGACCGGGGGGCGATCCAGGAGCGAATCAGGCAGCTTCACCGTCATCGAGACGGGCCGGCGTTGCCCCGGGGCGTTGCCGGCCTGGCCCGACTTCGGGCGCGGCAGCGC
>JAEZED010000163.1 GCA_023417885.1 Planctomycetota bacterium | reverse complement strand
GCGCAGGCCGTCGTCGATCGCGGCGAGAAGGCGCGGGTCGCGGCGGCTGCCGACGCCGCGCAACTCACGGCAGCGCGCGCCGCCGCAGAGCAGGAGCTTGCGGCGCTTCGCCCAGCGACCCGGCGCTTTCCGAACGACGCCGAGCCGGGCCACCCGCGCGTCAGGGGAAAGGGTAAGGCGGGGAAGGCGTCGCCCAGGAACACCGGTCCATCACGTGGGCCCCGCAAGCCACGAGCTTGAGCAGCGACCCCGCGTCGGACTCCTCTTCCGAGGCCGCGCACCAGTCGGCCCAGGCGTCGCGGTCGAGCAAGTGCAGTTGCAGCCAGTCGGCGGCGCGGATGGCAGAGGTCAGATGCCCAACCGTGACGACGCTACTCTTTGTTGCCGCCAGTGCGGCACAGGTAAGTGCGTACGCCGAGACGACTGACGCCATCACGGACCGCACCCCTTTACCCTGATACGCCAGCCACGAACCAGCAAGGCGGACGCCGAGGTACCTGGCGATCGCCGCGTCGCCCTCTCGTCGGGTGAGCGCGCGTCCACCCAATGCTGCATCCGTCAGGCCGTCCGGCCAGGCTGTCGGCCGCCACGGAAGCGGAACCGCCTTACTGAGGGCGCTCACGAGAGCGCCCAGCGTCTCCAGCGCCGCATCCGGATCCGCCACGGTCGCCGGCCGTCGAGGCGATGAGAATCGTTGGGCGATCAGCACAGGCAGGGCGCCGTGCTGGGGACGCCACCCGCGGATGCCCTCGCTCCAGCAGACAGCGGCTGACAATGCGTCACCGGCGGTCAGCCGCGCTTCTGTGGCGGGAACCAGCCAGTCGAGCAGGACGCGGGCTTCCCAGGCGTCGTAGGCCCCGAACCCGGCCAGCACTCCAGGACGGAGGAGGGGCGGCCAGGCATCGCGCGCATCCAGCGACTCCACGTGGACTCGCGGGTCTGCACCAATCTGGGTGAATGACAGAAAAGACGGCTCCGCCGAGGAGCACGTGGGTTCGGCGAGTACCTCTACAGCTGAGCCGCGAGGTGCAGCAGGCCTCACAGCGCACGCGGAACTCCCGGGCGGGCACACGATCATGGCCGCCGCGGTGTTGCACCAGGCCGACACACTCAGGTGCCAGCCGCGAGCGTCGGCGAGCAGGATTCTGGGGAATTGCCGGCAGGAATATGGCATTGCGGCGGTGCCCAATGCCGTCTCGAGCCGGCATCCACAGTCAGAGGCGTGGCTCGGCCCGTGAAATACGCAGGCGGATTCTGCCGTTCGACCAAGATGCTGCTCGTCCACGACCCAGGACGATGGCGGGGAAGGAAGGTCAGCGGAGCCGACGTTGCCGAGGGCGGCGCCGCGCAGGAGGGCGAGCGGCGCTGGTTCCACGGGAATGGGCCAGCCGGCGCGGCAGCAGCTGCCAGAGTGACCGCACCGGTACCCGGCGATTCCTGAAAGGGTACGCAACGGCGTCCCCGGAGGAGGACCGGTCGGCGTGGGCGCCGCGACCATGGAAGACACCGCGTCGAGTGTTCGGGGTGGAGGGCCGACCTCGCGATCGGCCGTGCCGAATGGTGCCCGCTCTCGGACTCGAACCGAGATGACCGTGAGGTCGGGGGATTTTGAGTCCCCTGCGTCTGCCAGTTCCGCCAAGCGGGCGCGCCGGGCAGTCTACCAGAGCCGAGGCTGTCGTCGGGTGCCGCGCTACTTGGTGTTGGCCCCGATCGTCCAGAGATACAGCGTGCGGCCCGTGCCGTTCGAGTCGGTGAAGGTCTCGACCTTTTCAGGTGTCCAGTCGCCCATGCCGAACTGGTGCGACACCACCCGGGCGCCAGGCTTCAGCTGGCTGGCCAGTCGGGGGCGCAGCTTCACGTTGGACGAGGACAGCAGGTACAGCGTGACCACGCTCGCCTGCGACAGGTCCGTTTCGAGCGCGTCCTGCTGGCGGAACTCCACGAGCTGCTCGACGCCTGCCTGCCTGGCGTTGGCCCGGCCCTCGGCGATCCGCGCAGGGTCGATGTCGATGCCTACGCCGCGGGCCCCGAACTTCTTGGCGGCAGTCACCACGAGGCGGCCGTCACCGGATCCCAGATCGTAGACGACGTCCTTGGACGTCACCTGTGCGAGCGCGAGCATGCGCTCGACGACGTCCTGCGGGGTCGGAACGAAGGGGGCAAGGCTTTCGCCGCGGCGGGCCGACTGGGCCGCCTGGGCGTCTGCCGCAGTGGGCTCCGCGACGGCGATGACGGCGACGGCGGCGACGGCGAGCCCCGTCAGGGTCCGCCAGAGAGCAGTGTGCATGTGCAGGCTCCTTGCACGGCCACTCGGAGGCGCGTGCGGGCCCGCGGCCAGGTGGCCGAGGGGCGCTGTTACGACGTGCCGACCGGTCCGTCGGTTTGGCTCGAGGCCCGATTCTGAGGCCACGGCGGGAAAAATGCGTTATACTGGAGGCGTTTCTCGGATCGCATCTCAAAAGCTGCTACGCTGCAACCATCCGGAGAGAGGGGTGCCCGTGACATTTCAGGTCGGTGACAAGGTCATCTACCCGAATCATGGCCTCGGTGTTGTCGAA
>JAEZED010000060.1 GCA_023417885.1 Planctomycetota bacterium | reverse complement strand
GGATGGGATGGGTTGGGTACGCCGGTCACAGGACTGTCCGAGGACCGTCCTGCGGACGGTCCCTTGGAACGTCCCCGGACAGTCCGACGACGTTCCTTGGTCGCTGCCGGCGAATCGGCGGGTTTCTCGGGCGCGGGTTCGGACGCGCCGGAGCGTGTCTCCCGCTTGCGTCGCTCGCGCTCCTCGCGCTTGCGGATCTTGTCGTCGACGTAGTTCGGCCGGTGGTCCTCCCAGTCGTGGACCACGAGCCGCCGATCGTCGTCGGTGCGGTCGAGCCAGCCAGCGGTGACGAGGGCCTCGATGAGCGCGCTGGCATCGCCGCGCCACTCCATCGCCGCCGCGATGCGGGAGTCGGTCCAGCGGCCGATTCCTCCGTCCTCCTGCCACTTGGCGGTCAGGTACCAGAGAACCTCGAGCACGCCGGCCGCCTGGAACGTCGTCAGGTCCAGCAGCTGCTTGAGCTCGTGAAACTTCGGGTGATCGGTTACGCCAGGCTTCATGCCTCGTTGACTCCTCGTGTTCACCGCCTCCGCGATACGCTTTGCATCGGCCGCGGCGCCCATGATGGCCACGCGAGGCCGGAGGCCTCGTGCTCGGCGATCCAGCTGGCGAGGTCATAGGTCGGGCCGGGCACGCCGCGGCCCGCCTCGTAGAAGCCGGCGATGTACGGCATGGCCCAGGAGCTCGGCTTCGTCAGCAGCCCGACCTCCGGATCCACGCGCGCCTGCACGGAGAGGTGGCACGCCTGGCAGAGCGCCATGAGGTTCCAGCGATCGCAGTTGACCTTGTCGCCGTCGAAGTGGTGCACGGTGAGCATCCGCCCAGCCGGGATGTCGTGCGGATGATTGCAGCGCACGCAGCGCCAGCCCGCCTCGTCCTTCACGAGCTTGGCGATCGCCTTCCAGTCGGCGGGATAGGTTCCTCGGGTGTGGAGCGTCACGCCGCGCCTCCTTCCGTAAGAACCCGCTCCGCCTCGATCACGCGAGCGAAGTCGTCGGCGTTGCCTCCCCTGTCGGGGTGGGTTCTGAGCTTGGCGGCGCGCACGGCCTCGACGAGGCTTGTGAGCGTGATCTGCCGGCCCGACACGCGGGCCAGAAACTCCGCCGCCTCGTCGTGTGTCATTGCCTGGCGGATGGTGGCGCCCCCTTCTGCGCCGCCGTCTCCGCCGGGCAGGGCCTTGAAGCCCTGGAACATAGCCTCGACGTTGCCGACGCCCCAGCGATCCATGCCGCGGATCGCCTCGACGTGCTTGGCGATCGCCGCGATGTTGTCCGCGGCACGATCCCAGCGGTCGCAGGGCAGGCAGCGCTGCTGGCCCTTGAGCGTGAAGTAGACGGCCACGCCCGGATCGGCGGGCTCGGCGCGGCCGCTCATCGGCAGCCCGTCACGCCGGAGCGGGACGTTGCTGCTGATCACGATCCCGCGCGCGCCGAGCCGGGTGAGCTCGGCCTCGAGGCGCTCACGGGCCTGGGCGACCGTGAGCTGGTCGCGGGTCTTCCAGGCGTACGGCTCGCCACTCGGACTTTGTGACGTCCTGATCCGCCCGAAGTTGGCGCGGCTGCGCCGGGACGCCGGCGTGCGCGCCCAATGCGCCGGCCACTGGAGGGGAAAGGCCTCGACGTTGGATGACATCTACGCCACCCCCTTCGCTTTGGCGACGTAGTCGATGACCTCGCCGACGGTCAGGAGCTTCTCGGAGTCCTCGTCGGGGATCCGAATGTCGAACTGCTCCTCCAGCTCCATCACCAGCTCGACGCCGTCGAGCTCGTCGGCGTTGAGGTCGTTGATGAAGTGCGTCTGCCGCGTTAGTTGGTTCTTCGACACGCCCCACTGGTCGGCCACGACCGTGAAGACCGTCGCCTCGATGATGTCCCGGTCGATGATCGGCATAGCGATCGGTTCCTTTCCGTGAGAGTGACCTCACCACTTCCACCCAGAGCGCAACGCTCACGCCGCGACGTCGGCGACGTTCGCCGCGTCGGCTTCCGGCGCGGGCGCGGTGGTGGTGGTGGCGGTCGGGGTGGGGGTGGGGGCCGCGAGCAGCTTCTTGATCCGCGGGCTCTGGCCGGGCCCGAGCTGCCAGCCCGGCTCCTTCAGGCCCTCGTACTCCACGCGCTTGTCCAGGATCACGACGCCCTGGTCGCGCAGCCAGTCGATCGCGTCAGCCAGGTCCTCGGGGGTGGCGGCGAGATCGCTCGTCAGATCCGTCTCGCTGTTCGCCACCGCCGGTGAGAGCTCCTGGATGAGCCGAAGCGCCAGCGGCCGCGCCCGCTCCTTCCGCTCGGCCAGGGGAAGCGCGCCGAGTTCATCGCCGCCCGGATGGCGAGACCCAGTGCTGCGACGGTCACCGCCGCGGCCGCGCGGCTTCGGCGCGGGCGCTGCCTCGTCCTCCGACAGCTCCGCCTGGTAGTGGTGGTGGTGCACCTCGTTGACGAAGGTCGCGCCACGGAAGCTCTGCACCCCGCCGGCGTATTCGATCAGGAACTGGGCGGCGCCCCGGTCGCCGTTCTCGGCCTTCTTGATCTGGGCCTCGAGGATCTTCCCCCAGATCGCCGGCGTGAGCTTGCCGTCCACCGCCTCCTGAAATGCCCGGGCGCCGGCAGGCAGATTCGCGGGAAGGGTTGGCGTCGCCTGGACGCGCTGGATGGAGGAGTTGGGGGTGGTGCGGGTGGTGCTCATGGGTGTCTCCGGCCCTCGATGAGGGCGAGTTCGCGGTTGATCTGGTCGAGGCGCGCCTGCATGCGCCGGCGGAGCTCCATCAGCTCATGCAGCGACGAGGCGGCACGCGGTAGAGTCGTGTCGATGGGTGTGGCGGCCCGGCGGCGACGCCGGCCGCGGCTGGCGATCGGCGTGTTGAAGTCGGCGACGGACTGCCAGGTGCCTCGCTGCTGCTGCGCGTCGAGGGGGATCGCGTAGACGCTCGCCCGCCGGCGGCCCTCTCCCTGCACCATGACGCGCACCAGCAGCCGCCTCGCCAGGAGCCGTGCGACAGCGCTGCGGCCGCCGTGGGTGCGGAGCTGGTACCGGACGTTGTCGCTGCGTGGCTCGCCGACTGCTTCCGAGAGCTTCCGCCGCGTCATCGGGCCGCGCTCGGCGATGAGGTTCAGGATCTTCACTTCCTTCGGGTTGAGGTCCGGCGGCCAGCCATGCTCACCCAGGGCCAGGCGCTCGCGGGCCCATCGCTGCTCGCACCCGGAGTTGCTCGGCTCGTGCAGCGCCCGCAGCTTTCGGCGGCGCTTGTCGCGGTCGCTCCTCTGCGGCGTCGCCAGGCCGTGGTCGGCGATCCGCTTGGCGACGGCACAGATCGAACGGTCGAGCGCCTTGCCGATCTGGGCGTACGGGGTGCGCTCCCGGTGGAGACGCAGCAGCTCCCGATCCTCCTCCGGCGTCCAGCGGCGCCGGTAGGTGAGACCCAGCCGCAGGGCGACGGCGACGACGTAGGCAGCCTTCCGGCCCTGCTCGCGCGCCAGCTCCACGGCGCCCTCGTTCGGGTACCGCTGGCGGATGGCCTCGAGCTCTTCCGGCGTGTAGGCCCGCTGGACGATCATCGGGGGGAGCTTGAGCTGGCGGGCGCGGGCGCGGACGGCGATGAGCGTCCGGCCGAACTCGGCCGCGAGGGGCCGGTAGTCGGGCCACGCCTCCCGGAGGCGCTGCTCCTGCTCCGGCGTCCAGGGATTGCGCTGGCTCATGCGACCCTCCCCGGCCGGGCCGCTGCCTTCGTCAGCCTGAGCTCCTCGGCGTAGAACTCGACGGCGTGCACGAGCATGTTGTTCCGGGCGATCTCCTGCCGGAGGAGGGTCATCAGCAGGGCCTTGTCCCCCTGGAGCTCCTCGGCCACCCGCAGCGCCTGATCCAGCTCGCGCTCGGTCTCGATGTGCCGCTGTGCGATCTGCGCGCACGCACGCTGGATGCGCTCGCGCGGCTCGAGCTGGCGCCGGTACCGGGGGCGGGTTGGAGCGCAGGACGGGCTCACGCCGAAGCGCCTCCCTTCGCGCGGCTCGAGCGCTTGCGCGCCTTCTTCGCCAGGCCCGCGTCGATCTTCTTGACGATCTGGGCGGGATCCGGCTCAGCCGCCGGTGCCTGCTTCTTCGGCGCGGTCTTCTTCGGCGCGGTCTTCTTCGCCGCCTTCTTCACCGTCTTCTTCCGGGCACCCTTCTGGGCTGCCTTCCGGCTCTCCCGCTCCTCGGCCGTGATCCGGTCGCGGATCTCCTCGACGTCGACGCCGGCCATTTCCGCCAGCTCGCGGAGGCGCTTCGGGAGCTTCTCGGTCGACCAGTGCGAGACCTTCACGACCGTCTGGAGGTGCAGCAGCAGCAGAACCCGCCACAACCGGGCTTCCTCGCCCTCCACCGCAGCGGTGTCGTGGACGTACGTCTCGAAGGCCTCCTTCAGCCAGTCGGCGTACCCGCCCCCCGTCTTCTTCTTGTTGCCGTCGGGCGGCGTCAGGCCCAGGGCGTCGCGTGCCGCCTGCCGCACGTCGGAGCCGGCGTAGTCCCACGCGGCCAGCGCGAGGATCCGCAGCGCCTTTGCGAGGGGGAACTGGACGTCGGCGACCAGATCCGCCATGTCATCCCGGATCGCCGCGTTCACGCGGGTGGCCAGCTTCGCGGCCTCCTCGCGCTTCTTCTGCTCGCGGCGGTATCGGTCGTCTACGCCGCCCCCTCCGCCCCGCGCGCCGGCCGAACGGTTGGGCAGCAGGATGTGGGCGGTGCGGCCGGCGTCGTTGCCGTCGACCACCACGGCCGTCCGCAGGCGCTTCTTCTCCGCCTCCGAGAGCTGCTTGATCCGCTTCGCCGAGACCTCCATGACATCCCACTTGGAGACGTGCCCCGGCTTCCGGTAGGTCTCCCAGTTGTCCGACATCAGCACGGTCCTTTCGCCGGCCTCCTCGAGCGACTTGACCTTCACCTGGACGAACGCCTGCTGTTTGGCGGCGAAGCACTTCCCGTCCAGGCAGAGATCCTCCTTCGGTCCCTCGGCCAGTCCGTCGAAGAGCGCCGCGTCGGCGCCCGTGCGCTTGGCGCAGGCGTTGCACGCGCCCGCGGCGGGCACGAGTTCGGCGTCGTCCTTCTTCCAGGGGGCCCCGGAGAGATTCCGGGTCATGTGCCGGCGGATGTACCGCACCACCTCCCCAGTCGTCGTGGGCTTTTCATGGTCGCCCCCGTAGAGCAGGCCCCCGAAGACGAGCTTCTGATCTGCCGGGGCAAGCGGCGCGACCTTCAACGCCGCGGCCAGCGGCACGCGACCCCTCTCCAGCGCCTTCCGCCAGTCCTTGGAGAGCTTGAGCAGCTCGAGGCGCTGGCGCACGTAGGAAACCGGCCGGCCCGTCTCGACGGCGATGTCCGCCGCGGTCAGCTTCTGATCCTCGACGAGCCGCTCGTACGCCTCGGCCTGCTCGAGCGGCGGCACGTCCTCGCGCTGGTCGTTTTCCTTCACCTGGGCCAGCAGCGCCTCCTTGTCCGTCATCGGGCGCACGACGCACGGGACGGTGGCCAGCCCGGCGAGCTTCGCAGCGCGCAAACGCCGCGCGCCGCAAACGAGCTCGTAGTCCGGCGCATCACCCTTCCAGGGCCGCAGCCCTGGCCGCACGAGCAGGGGCTGGAGGACGCCCTGGACTTTCAGGTCGGCGGCGAGTTCCTCTACCCCGGAGAACGTCTTGCGCGGGTTGGTCGTGCTCTCCTGGATCTGATCCGGCTTGAGCAGCTTCAGCTCGCCGGCGGGATGCTGTGGAGCAGGTTCCGGAGTGACGGCGGTTGGGTCGTCCTCGCCGGCGTCGGCTGCCCGGACGATCGACGTCCGCCCCTTCGGCGGCGTGCGGGGCTTGCGAGCTTTCGGCGTTGGCTTCGCTGGCATCTCGGTCAGGGTCATCGGTCTTCTCCGGTGCTGTTGGTCTGGGGTGAGTGGCGGCGCTGGAGATCGCCGTCGCGCGCCTCGACGTGATCGCGGATCAGCTCCTGGAGTTCGCGCACCATCTGACTGATGCGCGACTGGCTGAGGCCGATCGCCTCGGCTGCGTCCTGCTGCGGGATCCCGTCGAAGATGCAGAGCTCGAGGATCATCCGGAGATCGCGCGACAGGCCGGGCAGCAGTTCCCGCAGTTCCCCCCGCGCCGACCGCTCGACGGCCGGATCGAGCCGTCGGGCGGCGAGCACGTTGCCGGAAGTGGTGTCCCGGCACTTGCTCCGGGTCAGCCGGAGGTCCGTGGTCAGCGACTCGCGCCAGGGCTCCCGCGCCCGGGCCTCCTTCGCCCACCCGCGCAGGGTCGCCGCCGTGGCGCCGGTGATCTCACGCAGGCGAGCGACGTCCTCGGGGTTGTCCAGGTCGGGCTCGCGGCCCCAGCGCGCCACGAAGCCGGCCGATGCTTCGCCGAGCTGCTTGATCCGCTCACGGTGGAGGCGTGGAGCAGGATCACGGTCGCGGATGCCGTCGACCATCGCGCCGTGGATCCGGCGCGGGGCGTAGGTGCGGAACTGGGTGTGCCGCGCCGGGTCGAACTTCTCGGAGGCGTCGACGAGGCCGACGTACCCGTCGGCGTAGAGCTCCTCGGCCTCGACGCTCCGGGGGAGCGACTGGACGATCCGGCGCGCGACGATGGCCAGGAGGTCGAGGTTCTCCTCGACGAGCCGGCGCCGGTCGGCGGGCTCGAGCGGCGCGCAGGGGTGCGCCCGCCGGAGGGTGGTGTCGCCCGGCTTCACGATTCACCCCCGTTTTGTTGGGGTTTTTGGCGGGTTGTAGGGTTGCTGCGCTTTCTGCAAAGGCGCTCCCCCGAAACCGGCGCATCCGGTGACGGCGAAAACGCTTGGGCCGAACCTGCTGACGGGTTCTCAGTCCGGGAACAGGGGTTCGACTCCCCTTGGGGGTACTGAAAAGAACGCGACACGGCAGCCGATCCGGCTGCCGTGTTGTCGTGATGGGCTGGCAAATCCTTGTCCCGCCTGCTGTGCGCCGGTAGCCTCGGCGCGCCATGGCAGAACAGAAGCTCCGCATCGCGTCGTCCGGCGAGGCAGGCACATCGAGCGACGCCTGTTGCGGCGGGGGCGGGTGTTGCGGTGACGGTGCTGGCGAAGTGAGTCGTCGGGACTTCGTCGCCACCGCCGGGATTGCGGCGGCGCTGGGCGTGATGAGATCGGCGCGTCCCGCCGCGGCGAGCGTTCGGGCGGCCTTTGCAGGGCAGCCTGCAGCCATTCATCCATCGCACGCCGTGCCCGTGGAGAAGGGGCTTGACGCCGCCTGGATCCGCGGACTCTTCGAGCCGGGCCAGCGCCGGATCTACAGCGGCGCCGAGCTGCCGAAGATCGGTATGCCCATCGGCGGCATCGGCACGGGCCAGCTCTACCTCGGCGGCGACGGCCGGCTGCTGCACTGGGACATCTTCAATCGCCACATCAACACCGGCCCCGGCATCCGCGGCTACCTGGAGCAGGAACTGACCCAGCCGGTGGCGCAGGGGTTTGCGGTGCGCATCAGGGGCGAGGACGACGAGGTGGTCGAACGCTCCCTCGACGCGTCCGGCTTCCCGGATGTGCGCTTCGTCGGCGAATACCCGATCGGCACCGTCGAGTATCGCGACCCGGCCCTGCCCGTGCGCGTGACGCTCACCGCCTTCTCCCCCTTCATTCCGCTGGCCGCCGAAGACTCCGCCCTTCCCGTTACCGTGATGCGCTTCGCCGTCACGAATACCTCCGACCGCGCGCTCGAAGCGGGCATCGCGGGCTGGCTGGCCAACGCCGTCTGCGTCGAGGAGCCGCCGGCGGGCCACTGGCGCCATGACGTGGTGCGCGATGACGGGCTGACCTTCGTGCAGATGGGCTTCGAGCCGGCGGAGATCCGTCCACCCGAGGACGGAGCGCGACCGCCCATCGCGTTCGCGACGTTCGAGGGCGACGACTACGGCGACTGGGCCGCCGAAGGGGCGGCGGTGGGTCGCGCTCCGGCGAAGGGAACGCTCCCCGGCCAGCAGGCGGTCTCCGGCTTCGAGGGGGAAGGCCTTGTCAACACCTTCCTCGGCGGGGATGAGCCGACTGGCAGGCTCACGAGCCCGCCTTTCCGGATCGAGCGGCGCTTCATCAACTTCAAGGTTGGTGGTGGGTCTGATGTGCAGCGGCTGGGCATGCGCCTCGTCGTGGATGGCCAGGTTGTCCGCAGGGCCGCCGGGCGCAATCGCGAGGCGCTTGCCTGGACGACGTGGGAGGTTGATTCGCTGGAGGGGAAGGAAGCGCGCCTCGAGATCGTCGACGAAGCCAGCGGCGGATGGGGGCACATCAACATCGACCAGGTCGAGTTCTCCGACGAGCCGCGCGTCGGCCCCGTGGAGACGCGCCGGCGCGGCGACTTCGGCACGATGGGTCTCGGCGTCATCGGCGCGCACCCGGGCGCGATGTACTCGGCGCTGCTGCCGGACGGAGAGCGGCCTGACGTGCTGTTTAGCGACAAGCCCGAGCTCCGCGGCCAGGACGACACGCTGGCTGGCGGCGCCTCGCGCGACAAGGCGGGCGGGCATGGCGGCGTCGGCCGGATGCTGTCGATCCCCCCCGGCGAGACGCGCGAGGTCACCTTCGTCGTCGCCTGGAACTTCCCGAACCTAGAGCGTGGCGGACGCCATTACGCCAACCGCTTCGCCGACGCCCGCGCCGCCGCGGCGCACGTCGCGGAGCAGATCGATCGTCTCGCCGGCGCTACGCAACTCTGGCACGACACCTACTACGACTCGACGCTCCCCCACTGGCTGTTGGACCGGCTCCACATGCCCGTCTCCACGCTCGCCACCAGCACCTGCCAGTGGTGGAAGAACGGCCGCTTCTGGGCGTGGGAAGGCGTCGGCTGCTGCGCCGGGACCTGCACCCACGTCTGGAACTACGAGCAGGCGATGGCGCGCCTCTTCCCCCAGCTCGAGCAGTCGGTGCGCGCCATGCAGGACTTCGGCGCCGGCTTCCGCGAGGAGTCCGGCCTCGTCGGCTTCCGCGGGGAGTCGCACATCGCCTACGCCGCCGACGGGCAGGCGGGCACGATCCTCAAGGCCTATCGCGAGCACCTGGTCTCGCCGGATGACGCGTTCCTGAAGGAGCACTGGCCCAGCATCAGGAAGGCGCTGGCTTTCCTCTTCGCCCAGGACGCCAACGTCGACGGCGTCATCGACAACCAGCAGCACAACACCTACGACATCGAGTTCTACGGCCCCAACACGTTTGTCGGCGCCCTCTATCTCGCCGCCCTGCTCGCCGGGGCGCGCATGGCCGAGGCCATGGGGGACGCCGAGCTTTCCGAGACGTGCCGCCGCGCGTTCGCCCGCGGGTCGCAGTTCACGATGCGCGAGCTCTTCAACGGCGAGTACTTCATCCAGCGCGTCGACTGGCGGCAGCATCCTTCCTTCCAGTATGGCGACGGCTGCCTCGCCGATCAGCTCTTCGGCCAGAACTGGGCGCACCAGCTTGGCCTGGGCCACCTGTATCCCGCGGATGCCGTGAAGAAGGCGATGGCCTCGATCTGGCGATACAACTGGGCGCCGGATGTCGCCCCGCAGAACGAGCGTCACCCGCCCGAGCGCGTCTTTGCAGCGCCGGGCGAGCCGGGACTCTTCATCTGCACCTGGCCCAGGAGCGAGCACCCGGGAAATCGCGGCGTGCGCTACCGGGACGAGGTCTGGACGGGCATCGAGTACGAGGTGGCCGCCGGTTTGATCTACGAGGGACTCGTCGAGGAGGGCCTGGCTGTCGTGAAGGCGATCGACGAGCGCTACGACGCCGGCAGGCGCAATCCCTGGAACGAGATCGAATGCGGCGACCATTACGCCCGCGCCATGGCGAGCTGGGGCGTCCTGCTCGCCCTCTGCGGGTTCGAATATGACGGCCCCGCCGCCCGGTTGGGCATGAATCCGCGCATCACGCCCGACGACTTCCGCTGCTGCTTCACCGCGGCCCAGGGCTGGGGCACGCTCTCCCAGACACGGGGCGGGGGCGAGCAGGCCAACGCCGTCACGCTGCGCCACGGCCGGCTGCGCCTGCGCGAGCTGGCGGTGTCGATCCCCTTCCCGCCGACCGGCCAGGTTGCGGCGACGCTGAACGACGCAGCCGTGGAGGCCGAGGCGGTCTGGCCGGAAGGCGGCGCCCTCATCCGGTTCGGGCAGGAGGTTGCGCTGAACGCGGGCGACCGCCTCGAGGTGAGGATCGTGGCGCCGGTACCCTGATTCCCATCCACCCGCCGAGGCGGGTGAAGTGGTCGGGGCGCGGCAGCTTGGCGATCGCGACGAATCTTGCTTTACTCTGGGCAGTGGCGAAATCGACAGACGACCAGATCGACGAGGCGGCGGAACTCCCGCAGGACGAGCCGGCGGACGGGCCCGCGCAGGACGAGGCCGAAGTCGCCGCCGAAGAGCCGGCCGGGGCGGAGATCGACGCCGCTGCGGTCGAGGCGCTGCTGTTCTCCACGCACCACCCCCTCACGCCCGCGCAGATCGCGGACGTGCTGGGCCTCCCCGGCTCGCGCGGGATCAAGCAGGCGATCGCGTCGCTCAACGCGACCTACGACGAGACCAGCCGCAGCTTCCGGATCGAGCAGGTCGCCGGCGGCTACCAGATGCTCACGCTGCCGGCGCACGGATCGATCCTCCAGAAGCTGCACGCGCGCGAAGCCGACGCCAAGCTCACCAAGGCCGCCCAGGAAACGCTCGCCGTGATCGCCTACAAGCAGCCGGTGCTGCGGACGGACGTCGAGGCGATCCGCGGCGTCAGTTGCGGGGAGACGATCCGCTCGCTCATGGAAAAGCGCCTCGTGAAGATCGCCGGCCGTGCCGAGCTTCCCGGGCGGCCGATCCTCTACGGGACGACGCGGCGATTCCTCGAAAGCTTCGGCCTCAACAGCCTGAAGGATCTTCCCCAGCCCGAAAGCCTCGCCCGCCGCCCTGCCGAGGAGTGACTCGGGCCGGCGAATCGCCGGTCCGCGCCCGCGGCACACCGCATCCCTCACCGGCGGCGCGAGAGGAAGATTGCCAGCCCTGCCGCGCCCGCGGCGCCGCTGATCGCCATCGACAGCACGGTCCCCGTCATTCCCAGCAGCAGGATCAGCGCCGTTCCCCCCGCCAGCGCGAAGACGGCTGCGCCGGCGAACGCCGCGAACACCAGGTCCGGCCGCTCGCGCGCACGCAGGGCCGCCGCCGCGACGTCCGACGCCGCACCGGTCACGAGCGTCGCGCCCAGGATCCAGACGAGCGCGCCGCGGGGGCGGTACTGTCCGCCGTAGACGATCTCGAAGAGCGGCCCCTGCGCCAGCCCGAGGATCAGCCAGTATCCCGCTGCCGCGGCGCACAACAGCGCCAGGACCGCTCGGGTGCGTGAGCGGACCGCCTCCGGCGTGGGAGCGCGCACGAGCGCCGGAACGAGCAGCGTCGCCGCCGCGGCGCTGACCAGGTGCATCGGCGTGACCAGGTTCATCATCGCGCGGAGCAGCGCGCTGGCCTCGAGGCTGATCAGCATCGCCGCGAGCAAGTAGAACGCCTGCCCGGAGCTGAAGATCGCCGCGTTCGTCGCCATGCTCCAGCGCCCGTACCCGGCGTGGGCAGACGCCGCCTCGCGCAGCAGAAGCCGGTCGAGCGACGACCATCCCGGGCGGATGAGCAGCACGAGCGCCAATCCCGTCACGGCGCTGGCGGCGCCCATCACCACCAGCGCCGAGGGCAGCGACACCCACCCGCCCTGCCGAAGCGCGACCAGGCCCCCGAGCATGAGCGCGAGATACGCCGCCCCCGCCAGCGCCGCGGCGTGAGGCTGACGCGTGAGGTAGCAGATCCGGCGGGTGAGCCACTGGAGCAGGATGAACGGGCTGGCGAGACCGAGGCCGATCAGCGCGACCGCGAGCTCACGGGATTCGCCCATCGCGAAGAGCGCGCCCGCGACCACCATCGCGACGAGAACGACGCCGGACACCGCCCAGTGCCCCGCGAGGATGGCGGCGAGGTAGGCGCCGCGCCTCTCGGCGAACCGTCCGGCCCCGAAGACCAGCAGCGGCTCGCCCAGCAGCGCCATGTGCATCGCGCCCAGGAGGAAGAGCGTCGCCAGCCCGACGGCAAGCGCGCCGTAGGCGTCGGCGCCGAGCCACCGCGCCAGGAGGACGTTCATCAGGAAGTTGGCGCCGGCGAAGAACGCCTGGTCGAGAATCGCCCACGCCGCCGGCCCGAAGCGCCCGAGCAGGGCCGGAGCGGCGGGCGGAAGCGTGGCGTCGTCGGGAAGCGTCATCGCGGGTCGCGGGCGAGCGTGCGAAGCGGTAAGGATAGCGGCGCGGCGTAAGATGCCTCCCTATGAGCCGCTTCGTCGCCAGCGGGAGTATGACCGAGCCGCTCTGTTCCCTCTGCGGCCACGACGCCGGCCGCGTGCGCTACCGGTACGACGACTACCAGATCATCTCGTGCGAGCGCTGCGGCCTGTGGCGCGCCTGTCCGCGCCTCTGGGGCGAGGCGCTGGAGCGCTACTACGAGCAGGAGTATTACTCCGAGCAACTGGCCCGCGGCGGCAGGTACGAGCAGTGGCGTGACGACCACCTCGACGTCTGGCGGCGCAATGCTGGGCTGGTGCGCGAAGAAGCGGAGCGCTCGCTGGGTCTCCCGGCGCCGAAGGTCAGGCTGCTGGACGTCGGCTGCGGCCAGGGCTTCTTCCTGGAGCAGTGCGTGGCGCTGGGAATGGCGGCCCGGGGGATCGAGCCCAGCGAGCACGCGGTGTGCTACGGGCGCGACCAGCTCGGGCTGGACGTGCGCGCCATGACGCCCGAATCGCTCGGGTCGGAGGAGCGATACCACGTGATCACGATGTGGGAGGTCCTGGAGCACGTTCCCGACCCGCTCGCCACCCTCCGCGGTCTGCACGGCCACCTGGAGGAAGGTGGGCAGATCTGGATCGCCGTTCCGAACATCAACGCCCTCCAGCGCCGGCTCCAGGGCGCTCGCTATTTCAACCTCGTCAACAAGAGTCACCTGACGCACTTCGACCGCCGCACCCTCGCTCGCATGCTCGCGGAATCGGGCTTCCGCGACGCCCGCCGGATCGTCCATTTCGGCGGGGGCGGCCGGCGGGGCGCCGGCGCACTCGCGCAGTATGCTGCCCGCGCCCTGTGCATCGGGACGGACCTGCGTTTCGTTGCGCGGAAGTGAAGCGGACGCGGGCGTCGCCGTCCCGAGGTCGCCGCCCCGCCCGGGGGCCTGCCAGCACCTCCGCACGATTCTCTCAGTTTTGACCTGGCACCCGCCGGCACGTATATTCGCCTATACGAATATGCCGCTTGCCGCCAGCGACAGATCGGTGAAGCAGTTCAGGGCGTTCGCGGATCCCACGCGACTGCGCCTGCTCGCCCTGCTTCGCGCCGCCCAGTCCACGCCGGCCGGCGAGATCTGCGTCTGCGACCTCGTCGGGGTCCTGGATTCGCCGCAGCCGACCGTGTCGCGCCACCTGGCGTATCTCCGGCGCTGCGGGCTCGTCAGGTTCCGGCGGGAGGGAGGCTGGAGCTACTACCGGCTCGCCGCCGCGCCGGATCCCGTGCAGCGAAAGCTGCTGGGCGCCCTCGACGCCTGCTGCGCCGTGATGCCGGAGCTCGAGAAGGACATCCGTCGCCTCCGGGCCAGCGGCTGTTGCGACGGCGGCTGTTGCACGTGAACCAACCCGGGCCGCGGCGCCTTGCCGGCGGCCCATCTTCAGATCCCTATATATTCGCTTAGGCGAATGTGCTAACGCGAGGAGAACACCATGTCGACATCGAACTGCTGCGAACCGGGCTGCTGTGGCAACCGCGCCACGAGCGACACCGCCGTCGCGGAGCGGGCGCCTGCCGCGTCCCCCGCATCCGCCCGCGTGACCGCGACGGTGCGCGAGAAGTATGCCGGCGTCGCCGCCAGCGGGCTGAGCAACGAGCACCGGGGCGTCCAATCCGTCGCCGAGGCCTTCGGTTACACCCCCGAGGAACTGGCCTCCATCCCCGCCGAGGCGAACATGGGCCTCTCCTGCGGCAATCCGACCGCGATGGCGTCGCTGCGCGAAGGGGAAGTCGTGGTCGATCTCGGCAGCGGCGGCGGGCTGGACGTCTTCCTGGCCGCGAAGAAGGTCGGGCCGAGCGGGAAAGCGATCGGCATCGACATGACACCGGAGATGATCGACCGCGCCCGGCGCAACAGCGCGGGGATCGCCAACGTGGAGTTCCACCTGGCGCAGATCGACGCCCTGCCCCTGCCGGACGCGTCGGCCGACGTGATCATCAGCAACTGCGTCATCAACCTCGCCCCGGACAAGGCGGCGGTGCTGAAGGAGGCGCATCGCGTGCTGAAGCCGGGCGGGCGCCTGGCGGTCAGCGACATCGCTCTCAAGCGGGATCTGCCGGACGAGCTGGCAACGAGCGTGGCGGCTTACGTCGGCTGCATCGCGGGCGCGATCACTATCGCGGAGTACGAGCGCCTGCTGCTCGAGGCAGGCTTCGGCGCCGTGCAGGTGGTCGATGCCGGCGCGGACCTGAACGCCTACGCGAAGGTCGAGAACCAGTCGGGCTGCTGCTCGCCCGCGATGGAAGGCTCCGGCTGCTGCGGGGCCGAGTCCACCGAGGTTCACGCGGGGCTTGGCGACCTGCTGAAGCGCTACGACGTGAACGACTATGCCGCGAGCGTGAAGGTGTTCGCGGTGAAGCCGGCCTGAGGTGGAGAGGCTGGAAAGAAAAGCAGCCCGGCCGAATAGGCCGGGCTGTGGTGCGTTATGGAGCCATGGGGATTTGAACCCCAAATTCCACCATGCCATGGTGGCGTGATCCCATTTCACTATGGCCCCGTGGGGTGTGAATCGTAAGCCCGCGCAGGCGGCAGTCAAGCTGCCGGGTCGCCACTGAGATGCGAGCCCTCAGCCCGTGGCGACGGCGGGTCGGCCGCCACGGGTTGTACCGTCGGCGGCCTGCTCCGGTTCGCCGTCGGCGGATTCGGCGCGGTCGCCCGATCGCGGCGCCAGGTGGACTGCCAGGAGCGTCAGGTCGTCCTCCGGCGCCGCGTCGCCTGAGAACTCCTTGACGATCGCGAAGGTCTGCTCCACCAGCTCCTTCGCCGACTCCACGTTGCACCCTATGCGGGTCTTGAGGTGGGCCAGGAGCTGCTCGAGGCTGAAGCGGCGATCGTCAGGGGCCTTCACCTCCGTCACGCCGTCCGTGTAGAGCAGCAGCGTCTGCGTGCCGTCGAGCGGGATGGTCTGCGTCGGATAGTCGGTGTCCGCCATGACGCCGAGGACGAGCTGGGCGTCGATGTCCAGGGCATACCAGTTTCCCTCCCTGTCGCACGTCAGCGGCGGCGGGTGTCCGGCGCTGGCCGCGAGGAGCTGCCGGGCGCGCGGATCGATGACGATGAGCTGGATGGTGACGAACTGCCCGTGGAAGGCCTGCATGCAGAGTTGGTTGTTCACCTCCTCCAGCGCCTTGCCCGGGTCGCCGACGCGCAGGAGCGTGCCGCGCACGAGCAACTGCGTCGTCGCCATCAGGAAGGCCGCGGTCAGGCCGTGGCCGGTCACGTCGCCGACGACGAGGGCGGTCCGGCCGTCGGGGAGGTCGAAGTAGTTGTAGAAATCGCCGGAGATGTGGCTGGCGGGGACGTTCTGGGCGGCGATCTCGAGCTGCCGGGTGGCGGTCTGGCGGATCTCGTCGTCCGGGAGCCACATGAGCTGGATCTGGCGCGCCTCGCGCATCTCCCGGTCGATCATCTCGGTGCGCAGGCGCTCGAGGTGGCTCCGCGCCCGGATGAGCTGGACGGCGGTGCTGACGAGGATGGCGGAGATCGCCACGACCATCGCCAGCGCCCAGAGGATGGCGGTGCGGATGGTCTGCTCCAGCGGCGCGACGGCGGCGTCCCGGTTGATGAGGACGACGATCCACATCGGCGCCTGCCGCGCCGCCTCGGGCAGCGCATCCCCCACCGCCTCGACCTCCGGCCGGTCGGCCGGCTCGCCCGGGTCGGGCTCCTCGGCGGCGAGGGGCGCAGCCGTCGCCTCTTCGGCGCGCCCGCCCGTGAGCACGACGCGGGCGGTGGCGAGGGTGGAATCGAAGTTCAGCAGGCCGATCTCGACCTGCCCCTCGAAGCCACGGTCGCTGTCGCTGCTCTGGCCGGTGATGGTGTTGCCGATGAACTGCCCAAGCGACGGAGGGAGGTTCTCAGGGACGAGTTCGGCGATCGTCCTGCCCGCCAGCGAGTCCCCACCGCCGGCGACGAGGCGGCCGGTGGCGTCGAAGAGGAGCATCCCGTTGCGGTCGCGCTGGCTCGCGGGGTAGAGGAAGTTCTCCTCGATGTAGGCGACCGGCACGACGCCGACGAGAAGCGTGCGCGCGGCGACGCCCGGGGCGGTGGCGGGCGCGGGCTGGGTGGCGGTGACGTTCCGGGCGCCGGTGAGCGGGAGGGCGACGAGGATGACCGGCGCGTGGCGCGCCTCCCTGCCACTGTCGCCGCGGGCCCAGATGACCCCGGAGACAGAGGCCTGTCCGCTCTCGGCCGACTTGCGGAGCCAGTCGGCGGCCTCGCCGGCCAGGCGTTCCACGTCGGCGCGCGTCTGAATGGTGGACTGGAGCTGCCGGGGCACGAACGGAAGCGCCTCGTCCGGCTCACGGCTGTCGGCGAGGCTCTCGGTGTCCGGGTTAGTCCGGTAGTCGACGACCGCGAGGTCGGCTGCGTCGATCTCGACCAGGGCGCTCAGGCGGTTGCGGGTCTGTGACCAGATCTCCTCGGCCAGCTCAGGGTTGGCCAGGACGCCACGTGCTCCGGGACGATCGGCCAGGCTCAGCGCGGAGAAGATCCCCTGGAAGTGCCGCTCGAGCAGGTCCTTGGTCTGGTTGACGGGGACGGTGGCCCGCTCGATGGCGGCGCTCTCGGCGTTGGCCTGGGCCGTGGCGTAGAGGGCGATGCCGGCCGCTGCGACGACGGCGGCGACTGCCACCAGGAACGCCAGGTGCAGCAGGAGGATACGGGCGATGTATCGGCGGACGGTGGGATCCATGTACGGCTGTGCCCGTGGGGCCAGCCGTCCAATATACGCCTCCCGCGCTCAAAGCAGAACGCACGCAGGGCCAGCCGCCGCGGCGATCAGGCGGCCTCGCGGGCGCTGGCGGTGTCGGCGAGGATCTCCACGCCGCAGGTCGCCACACCCGTGCGCGCGTCCCGGCGGATCCAGACGTAGCGGACCGGGAGCATCTGGGTGTGCTGAATGAATCCGCGTCCGACATGGTCGTCGGCAATGTAGACGCAGGCGGTGCGCCCGGTGAGGGCGGGGAGCCGCGCCGGGAGTTCCAGGCGCAACCCGCTCTCGGAGACGTCGGCGGTGTGGCCTGCGAAGTAGCGGCCCGACAGCGGGTCGTAGAGCTTGACGGTCTTGCTGACGCGGGCACGGGGCCGGCGTCGGCGCTCGTGATGCTCGACAGGCGCTCCGGCAAGGCCGAGGCGGAGCCGGGGTTCGGGGATGGCGACGGGTGCACAGGGAGTCATTATCGGTCTATATCGGCAAAGGGGCCCGTGGAGATGAAGCCGGGCTTGAGGCGCGGGGCTACTCGGACGTGGTTCGACTCATGCCGGCTCAAGCCGGCACGCCTCAACGAAGCCCGTACGCCTCACCTGAGCTGGCACGCGTTCCGGGACTGCGTTGGGGGACGGGCGTGGATGCCCCGGGGTGTAGCGGAGGCTCCGTCCTAGACTTGGGCCTTATGGCTTATCCGTTTGCAGAAATCGAGCCGAGGTGGCAGCAGGCGTGGCGCGAGCAGGAGGTTTATCGGGCCCTCGATCCGGCGCAGACGGACAAGCCCCCCTACTACGTGCTGGACATGTTCCCCTACCCGTCCGGCTCGGGCCTGCATGTCGGGCACCCGGAGGGATACACCGCGACCGACATCCTCTCCCGGTACAAGCGGATGCGCGGGTTCAACGTCCTCCACCCGATGGGGTGGGACGCCTTCGGCCTGCCCGCCGAGCAGTACGCGATCAAGAACAACGTCCACCCCGCCGAGACGACCCGGCAGAACATCGCCAACTTCAGGCGCCAGATCCAGATGCTGGGGCTGGGGTACGACTGGTCCCGAGAGATCGCGACGACCGACCCGGCTTACTACCGCTGGACGCAGTGGATCTTCCTCCAGCTCTACAACAGCTACTTCGACCCGATCGAGAAGGCGGCGCGGCCGGTCGAGCACCTGCGCAACGAGCTGTTCAACGGCAACTACCTGGTGGCCCCGGACGACTCGATCGTCGAGAACCCGACCCAGGAGGGACTGGAGCCTGTGCTGGGCCAGGTCGCCAGCGTCCTGCGCAAGTGGGAGGATCTGACGCCCGAGGAGCAGCGCCGCGTCATCGACAACCAGCGCCTGGCCTACGTCGCCGAGGTGCCGGTGAACTGGTGCCCCCAGCTCGGGACGACGCTGGCGAACGAGGAGGTGATCGACGGCCGGAGCGAGGTCGGCGGGTTCCCCGTCGAGCGCCGGCCGCTGCGCCAATGGATGCTGCGCATCACCGCCTACGCCGACCGGCTGCTGGAGGACCTGGAGGGGCTGGAGTGGAGCGAGTCGCTGAAGGAGATGCAGCGGAACTGGATCGGCCGGAGCGCCGGCGCGAGCGTGGATTTCGCGGTGCAGGGGCGGGAGGACCAGGAGATCGAGGTCTACACCACCCGCCCCGACACGCTGTTCGGCGCCACCTACATGGTGCTGGCGCCGGAGCACCCGCTGGTGGACCGTATCACGACGGACGACCAGCGCGCCGAGGTGGCGGCCTACCGCGAGGCGGCCCGCAACCGGAGCGAGCGCGACCGGATGGCGGAGGCGAAGACCAAGACCGGCGTCTTCACCGGCGCGTACGCGGTCAACCCCGTCAACGACGAGCCGATCCCGGTCTGGGTGGCGGACTACGTGCTGATGGGGTACGGCACCGGCGCGATCATGGCGGTGCCGGCGCACGACGAGCGGGACTTCGAGTTTGCGAAGCAGTTCGGCCTGCCGATCCGGCAGGTGGTCGTCCCCGCCAATGCCGTGGGCCAGTCGCCTGCGACGGAGCCGGATGCCGCCTTCACCGATGAGGGCGTCGCGATCAACAGCGAGTTCATCAACGACCTGCCGACGCCGGAGGCGAAGGAGCGGATGATCGCCTACCTCGCCGCCGAAGGGCTGGGGCGGGCGCGCACGAACTACAAGCTGCGCGACTGGCTCTTTTCGCGCCAGCGCTACTGGGGCGAGCCCTTCCCGATCCTGCTGGACGAGGAGGGGAACCACTACCCGGTGGACGAGCGGGATCTGCCCGTCCAGCTCCCGCCGATGGAGGACTTCAAGCCGACCGGGAGCCCGGAGGGGCCGCTGACCAAGGCGACCGACTGGCTGGAGGTGCCGGTCGGGAACAGGGTCTTCCGCCGCGAGACGAACACGATGCCGCAGTGGGCGGGGTCGTGCTGGTACTACCTGCGCTACCTCGATCCGCACAACACGGAGGGCTTCGTCGATCCGGAGAAGGAAAAGTATTGGATGCCGGTGGACCTGTACGTGGGCGGGGTGGAGCACGCGGTGCTGCACCTGCTCTACGCGCGGTTCTGGCACAAGGTGCTGTTCGACCTGGGCCACGTCTCCACGCCCGAGCCGTTCAGGCGGCTGGTGAACCAGGGGATGATCCTGGGGGAGATGGAGTTCCACTTCTTCGAGCGGCCGGGCCCCGGCGGGAGCCAGCCCGTCAGTGCCGAGGAAGTGAGCGACATCGACGAGGAGGCGACGGGCGAGGGCGTGAAGCTCTTCGGCATCGACCGCCGCACCGGGGAGAAGCTGTATGCAACGCCCGTCATCGAGGCGCTGGTGGAGCGGCGCGGGCAGCACCACGTGCTGAAGGCCAACCCGCAGATCCGCGTGGACGCGCGCAGCTTCAAGATGAGCAAGAGCCGCGGGAACGTGGTGAACCCGGACCAGATCGTGCGCGACTACGGCGCCGACGTCTTCCGGCTCTACGAGATGTACATGGGCCCGCTGGAGGCGCAGAAGCCGTGGAACACGCGCGACATCGTCGGCATGCAGCGCTTCCTGAACCGCGTCTGGCGCACCTTTGCCGGCGACCCCGACGCCGGGCCCGCCCTGCCGATCACCGACGACGCGCTGCCGGACGACCTCGAGCGGCACCTGCACCGCGCCATCCGCAAGGTCGGCGAGGACATCGAGGCGATGCGCTTCAACACCGCCATCGCGGAACTGATCGAGCTGATCAACGACGCCAGCCGCCGGCAGTCGCTGACGCGCCAGTTCGTACGGACGTACGCCCTGCTGCTGGCGCCGTTCGCCCCGCACATCGCCGAGGAGATCTGGCAGCGCGTGCTGGGAGAGACGGGGAGCATCGTCCACGCCGACTGGCCGGAGTATGACACGGCCAAGCTGGTGGAGAGCGCCGTCGAGGTGCCGGTGCAGGTGAACGGCAAGCTGCGCGGGAAGGTGACGGTCGCGGCGGACGCCGACGAGCAGGCGGTCCTGAGCGCCGCCGAGGCGGAGGTGTCGCGCCACCTGGAGGGCAAGGCGATCCGCAAGCGCGTCTACGTGCCGGGGAAGATGGTGAACCTCGTGGTCGGGTGACGCTGCGGGCCCGGGGCGGAGTCGGGGCCACGAATGGCACGAATGTGCACACCCAGGGTTCGGCGATGCCCTGAGCTCGGGGCAACGTCCCTCGTGCGCTTGTAGCACGGGCGACTCGCCCGTGCCCCGCGCTTCCTCCGCCGGAAGAGGCAGCGGCGGAGTGCGGCGCGCCTGACCGGCGCCGAACTGAACGGCGCGATCGCGAGCGTGATTTCGGCCGCCCGTGCTGGTAGCTTGCGGGCTTGTCGTCTGCCATCGCGACCGTCGAGGTGAAGAACACGCGCGCACTTCCGTGCGCCCGGTGCGGTTATGACCTGCGCGTCCAGCCGCGGGACGGCATCTGTCCCGAGTGCGCAACGCCGGTCGAGCAGGCGATCGAGCTGGCGGCGATCCCGATCCGCCCCGCCTGGCGCAACAGCGACCCGCGCTGGCGCAGGCGCATGATCGCGGGGGCGTGGTTCATCGCGTTGGTCCTCCCCCTTCTCGCGACTCTGAACCGTCTGGGCTTGGCCGAGCGGATCACGATCCCTGCGCCCCAGATCGTTGGCCCGGTGACGTTGGCCGAGAATCTTGCCACCGATCTATGGATCTATTCGTCTCTCGTCTTCTGTATCGGGATGGTGCTCTTCTTCGCGAAGGAGCGTTACCGGCGGCGGAACCGGCTCGACTGGACACGGCGCTGGGGTGTCTTTCTCAGCTACATCGTGCTGCTGCTGAGCATGATCTTCCACGGGACGATCGTCGCACTCGTGGGGGTGGGGCTCGGGGCTTTGTTCATGAGTCTGCCGCACGAGAACCAGCCCGTCTTCACCGGGCTGCTGATGGAGTTGTCGGGAACATACTTGAGGTACGTACCGGACGGAGCTTCAGAGGCGTCCCTGCCGGCGCTGGCAGCATTCTCCGCGGCCCTCGTCCTTCTCGCCTGCGCCCCGATCTTTACCGCTCTCCGCAGCACGGGCCGGAAACTCGCGGCGGTGCTCCCGGTTGTCCCGCTGGCGATGGCAGCCATTTGGCGCATCGCCGAGGCCGTTCATTACCATTTCTTCACCGCCCCCGCCGGCGATCCGCCGCCGCCATTCTTCTTTCAGCCGGACCTGCTGGTCCGCGGTGTGTCGGGTATCGCCAGCACCGGAGTATTCCGACGGATTCCTCTGTATCTCGTGCGTGAACTATTCATGTGGCTCCCCTTCCTCGTCGTCGCGATCTGGCTCAGCGTCGCGCAGGTGCGCTCGTGGCGGCGGGCGCCGGCGGCGGAATGAACGCTCACGCTCCGCCGTCCCTACACTTCCGCCCATGGCCGTAGAGCGCGAAGCGAAAATGCAGGTGTCGGATCACGAGGCGGTGCGGGCGCGGCTGCGCGAGCTGGGCGCCGTTCCGCGGGGGGCGGTCATGGAGGTCAACAGCTTCTACGACACGGGCGATCGTCGCCTCCTGGCGGCGGGAGAGGGGCTGCGGATCCGGCACGAGCGGAGCCTGGGCACCGGCAACGGCGCGGCGCGGGTGACCTTCAAGGGTCCACGCCAGCCGGGCCTGCTGAAGACGCGCGAGGAGCTGGAGATCGGCGTGACCGACGGCGAGGCGATGGAGCGCGTGTTCGAGCGCATCGGCTTCCTGCGCGTCATGCGCTTCGAGAAGCGCCGGGAGATGTTCGAGCTGGACGGGTGCGAGGTCGCCCTCGACGAGCTTCCGCGGCTCGGCCGGTTCGTGGAGATCGAGGGCCCCAGCGAGGAGGCGGTCATGGCCCTGCGCGAGCGGCTGGGCCTGGCGGAGTTCCCGCTGCTGACGGCCAGCTACGTCGCGATGCTGAGCCATCACATGAGCGACCGCGACCCCCGCCCCGGCGACGTTCGCTTCGGCGACTGAGACGGAGCGACGGAGCGACGGAGCGACGGAGCGACGAAGGGGCGCCACGCCGCGGCGCAAGCCGCGGGACCCAGCACCCCACCACGCCATCACCCCTTCACCGCGCGCCCCGCCACTTCCAGGTGCTCCGCGGCCACGTGCAGGCGCTGGAGCGTCAGCGAGCCCAGTCCATGCACGAAGGGCGAGGCCTCCGCGAAATCCCGTGCATCCCCGGTCGGGCCCACCACGAGAATCCCCGCTCCCTCTGCCGCGTATGCCTCGGCGCGCGGATCGTCGTGGAAGAGGGAATAGGTCGCATCGCCCCCTGCTGACGCCACCGCCTCCCGTGCGCGCTCCACCGCCGACGCCGCGTCCGGCTCCTCCGACAGGTCGATCGTCTTGAAGAGCCGGCGATCCAGCAGGCCGCGGCAGAGCCGCGCCAGCCGCGCGTCGCCGCTGTGCGACCACGCCTTGAAGCACCCCATCACGCTGATGTCGTCCAGGTCCCGGAACTCCGCGGTCGAGAGGCGCCCGCCGGTGAGCACCTTCGCCACCGTCCCGCTGCCCGGCGGAAGCGCCAGCGCGGGGCCGGCGACGTCACCGTCGTGGCCCGCGTAGATCAGCTCCCGCGCCCGCTGGAGCGCCAGCTTGACCATCCCCTCCGCCGATCGCACGACCTTGTGGAAGTAGACGTGCCGGTACATGTGATAGCGCGCCTGGAGATAGGCCTCGACGGCGCTGGTTCCCTTCCACGTCACCGCGAGGCGCTGCCCGCTGGCGTCGAGCGTCATGGCGGCGAGGAGCCAGTTGAGGTCGTAGCGCCCGTAGCGCGCGCCGGTCATCATGTTGTCGCGCAGCAGGTAGTCGAGCCGGTCGGCGTCGAGCTCGCTGGAGAGGATGTCGCAGACGAAATCACGCTCCTCGGGGCAGGAGAGCAGGTGCACCACGCGCTCCGGCAGGTGCGTGTCGTACGTGATCAGCGCCTGGTGCACCTCGCTCTCCGGGTCGAGGATCAGCCGGCGCGTGAACCCCTCGTGCCCCACGCCGCTCACGCGCTCGAAGACGTGCGAGAACGGGCCGTGACCCAGGTCGTGCAGCAGCGCCGCCACGAGGCACTCGGCGCGGCGGCCCTCGTCGATCGTCGCCTGCCGTTCGAGCCGCGTGAGGATGCGCCGGGCGGTCTCGAAGACGCCGAGCGAGTGGCTGTAGCGGGAGTGGTCGGCCCCGGGGTAGGCGAGGGAGGCGAGCCCGAGCTGCCGGATCCGGCGGAGGCGCTGGATCTCGGTGCAGCCGATGAGCCGGAAGATCAGCGCGTCGACGGGGTCGGCCAGCTCGAAGGCGATGACGTCGTGCACGGGGTCGCGGATGATCTTCTCTGGCATGGTCTTGCGGCGTTGCGAGGCGTGAGTTGCCGGAAGGAATCCGGATCGGGCTCATGTCGCGGGGCCGATATTGCCGCTATACTACCGGACGTCCCTGTTGGCGGCCCAGTCGCGGCCCGCCTGGCAGAGCCTGTGGTGCAAGTTCGAGTTCAGGACGTCGTAGCAAACCAGTCTCGAGCGAATCCCCGGCGCCGGTGGCCGGGTTTGGGAGTGCCTTCCGTCATGCTTCGACTGTTTCTCCTCTCCCTGCTCCCTTCGCTGATCGCGGCGCTCACGCTGCCCGCCTTCGGCCGGAGCGAGGCCCAGCCCCAGCGCCAGCCCGCCCCCGCGGCCACGATCGTCATCAAGGACACCACCTTCGAGAAGCCGAAGGTCGAGGTGAAGGCGGGCGAGACGGTGCTCTGGCGCAACGAGGACGATCGCGATCACGAGGTCGTGGGGGACAAGCGGGAGTTCCGCAGCGGAACCATCAAGCCGGGCAAGAGCTGGAGCCGCCGCTTCGAGGAAGCGGGCACCTTCAATTACCACTGCGCCCTCCACCCCCGGGCGAGGGGAACCATCACCGTCCGGCCCGAGTGAGGTCGGCTTCGCTCCGGCGTCGCAAAGGTACATCCAGGCCCGCGTTGCGGTATGCTCGCACCCGTTCCAGCCAGCGAACGGGAGGGCGTGACGTCCGTTTCCAGTGCCATCTCGCCGCCGGTGTCTGCGGCCACGTTCCGCTGCGTCGCGTGCGATTACGACCTGCGTTCGCAGCCGCCGGGAGGCGTCTGCCCGGAATGCGCCACGCCCGTGGCCGAGTCCGCGCGCATTGCCGCCCTGCCCGACCGGCCGGACTGGGCCGACAGTGATCCACGCTGGCGGCGAAGGCTCATCGCCGGCCTGTGGGTGCTGGCTTTCCTGCCGGTGCCGGGCCTGCTGCACATGGCGACGCCGGCCTACGACCCCTTTGCCCCGTACGGCTTCTGGGACGCCTATCGCGACTACTACGTGGATTCGCTGCTCTCGATGACCGCTCCGACGCTGCTTTTCTGCGTCGGCGCGGTTCTGCTCTTTTCCCGCGAGCGTGGCTGCCGGCCGCGTCGGCTGGACGCCGTGCGCCGGCACGGCGCGTTGCTCCCGTGGCTCGTGCTGGCGACCTGGATCGCAGGCAGCGCGGGGATCGGCCTGCTCGTGTGGGCCGGCATCGACCAGATGCTCAACCCGCCGGGAGACGCTGAATTCATCGGTTTTGCCCGGTACTACACCCTGACGTGGGGCGAGCGCTTCTATGTCGCCTGGCAAGCGCTGGCACTCGCCACCGTCGTTCTCGCGGGGCTGATCCTTTGGGATGCGCTGAAGCGCTCCGGCGCCGCCGGGCTGGCGCGGGTGGTGGTCGTGGTCGGCCTCGCGGTCGTGGGGATTCGGGCGATCATCACTCTCTTCTACGTCCTGGGCGCCCGCTGGGCGGAGGATGCGTCGCGCGGCGAGCCGTTCCTCGATCCTTACATGCTCGCGAGGGACCTCGTGGATCTGCTGGTCCGCATGACGCGCGGCGGGTCATATGTGAACGGCTACAACTCGTACGTGCCGCTCGAGCCCTTCCCGCCGATCTCCGACGTCGGGTTCTGGAGCGTTTATCTGCTTCGCTGGCCGCTCGAGGCGGTGACGTGGCTGCTTATCGTGCTGATCGCTGTCCGCCTGACCGCGGTGCAGGCGCGGGCCTGGGTTCGCCGGCGCGCGGTCGGGGGCGCACCTATCATCCCCACCCATGCCGAGCCCGACCCTGGAAACGCCCGCGAGTGACTGGACCGCCCCCGCCGACATTCTCGAGCTGCCCCAGGAACGCCTGCCGCGGCACATCGCGATGATCATGGACGGCAACGGCCGGTGGGCGACGCAGAAGGGGCAGCCGCGCGTCTTCGGGCATTCGCGGGGGGCGAAGGTCGTGCCGGACCTGGTGGGCGAATGCTGCCGGCTGCGCGAGCGCCTGGGCGCGCCGGACTTTCTAACGCTCTACAGCTTTTCGCTCGAGAACTGGAAGCGGCCGAAGGCGGAGGTCGACTTCCTCATGCAGATGTACGTCGACTTCCTGCGCAACGAGCGCCCGCGGATGATGCGGGAGAACGTGCGCTTCAACCAGGTCGGCCGCGTCGAGGGGCTGCCGCAGAACGTGCTCGATGAGGTGCACCGCACGCTGGAGGAGACGGCCGGCAACGACGGGCTCGTCGTCACGCTCGCCCTGAACTATTCGAGCCGGGCGGAGATCATCGACGCCTGCCGCGCCATCGCCGCCAAGGCCGCCGCGGGCCGGATCGACCCGCGCGCGATCGATGAGGAGACGATCGGCGCCCACCTCTACACGGCAGGCCACAGCGGGATGGCCACGGGGATCGAGATGCCGGACGTGGATCTTCTCGTCCGCACGGCGGGCGAGCTGCGCGTGAGCAACTACCTGCTCTGGCAGATCAGCTACGCGGAGCTCTGGGTGACCGAGACGCTCTGGCCGGACTTCGGGCGCGACGAGCTGTTCGACAGTCTGCGCGCGTTCGCCGGGCGCAACCGCAAGTTCGGCGCCCTCGCCGACGCGACAACAGCGAAAGCCTGATCGAGGGAGGCGTACGACCTTCGAAGCGCATGGCGCGCAGCGGAGCACTTCGCGACCCAGGGGGGCGCGCGGAACCGGGAGCCGGCCTGCGGAGGGGTTAGGGAAACAACAGTGTTCGCCACATCGGGCCGTTGCCCGCGTGACGAGGCATTCTCAGGCGCGGCTCCCGGTTCCGAGCGGCCTCGGGTCCAGGTTCTCGCCACGCGAGCGCGCTCGCGAAG
>JAEZED010000140.1 GCA_023417885.1 Planctomycetota bacterium | reverse complement strand
CAGCAGGCCTGCTGCGGCGGGGAGATCACGTCCGCGCCGCTTGCGCACAACAGCTCGGCGGCCTTGCGGTGGACGTCGGCGTTCATCACGGCGGCAACGCACCCCTCGAAGAAGCCGACCAGGACACGCGGGCGCTCCGCCTCGGCGGTGGGGTTCAGCATCGTCACGACCATGTCGATCCCGCCGGCGCGGGAGTGGGCGGGCAAGGGGCGCGGCCAGAGGGCCCCGCCGGGCGGGAGCATGCGTTCCATGCCGCGCAGGCTCGCGGGGAGCAGGCGCATGAGCCCGATGCGGCGCGCCAGCGACCAGAGCCCGAGCTTCTGGAGGACGCGCGCCGGCAGCAGCGCCAGCCGGAGTCGCGACGGCTGCGTCAGCACGTTGTAGAAGAACCACTTTCGGAACCGCGTTCCCGCCGACGGGACGCCGGCGCGTTCGAGGCGCACCGGCTCGAGCTTGTGGCGCGCATCCTCGATGAGGCGGTGGTATTCCACGCCGCTGGGGCAAGCCGTTTCGCAGGCGCGGCAATCGAGGCAGCGATCGAGATGCTCCTGGCCCGCCGGCGTGTATTCGACTTCCCCTTCATGCAGTCCGAGCATCTGCCGGATGCGTCCGCGCGGGCTGTCCGCCTCGTTGCCGGTCTCGAGGTAGGTCGGACAGGCGGGGAGGCAGAGCCCGCATTGCACGCAGGCATTGCCGGCGGCGTAGGCGGCGGCGTTGAGCTGGATCGTGGCGCCCGCGTGCCGCCTGGCGTCGACGGGCAAGGAATGGCGCTCGCCGGCCGCCGGGACCTGCGGAGCGGAGGGTTGCGTGGAGCGGTTATCGGGCGGAGCGGAGGAGGCGGCCTCCCCGTCGATGCCGGAGCCGTCGAGCCGCCGATTCTCCAGGCCGCTGGCGAGCCCGTTCTCACCATCGTTCACATCTTCGCCGGCGGTGAGGCGGGCGCTTGCCGGTTCGTCGAGGGAGGACCGCATGCTCATCAGTAAACCTATCTACCCGGCAAAAGGCAGCCCCGGAAGCCGCAGGTTTGGATCGAGGCGCGCCTTGAGCCGCTCCAGCAGTGTCCTCTGGGACGCGGAGAGCCCATAAGCCCGAATGCCGTCACGACCGCTCCAGACGGCGTCACCACCCAACGCCTCCACGCTTCGCAACACGTCCGACAGCCGCTCGGGCACCCGCATCCAGACCACGCCGAAAACCGGGTCCGCCGCGTAGTCCCGCGCGGGCGCCTCCCTCAGGAATCTCCTGACCTCGGCCGGGGCCAGGTGGATTCGAAGGCGCTCGGTGCCCACGTCCAGCAGGCGGCGGCGCTCCTCTTCGTCCGCCTTCAGCGACCGAAGCTCCGGCTCGACCTCCACGAGGGCGCGCACCTCCGGGGCCAGCCGCTCGATCTCCCGGGCGCGCCCCAGCCATCCGGCGCGAAGGCCACGCGGCGTCAGCAACAGCCATTGCGGCGGGGCGTCCGCCGCAATCAGGCTGGGAATGTGCACATCGTCCGGATCAAGCGTCACCGCCAGGGCGTGCTCGGGCCGGCGATTGGTCCGCAGCGTGGCGGAGACGGGGCGACCGAAGCACCCGTGCGACCCGACCATGAACTTCACCAGGTCGTAGCCGGCGACGTTCTTCACCGTGACCCCGCCGACGGTGACGAGCTCGTCGTCGCCGCCTGTGAACTGGACGCCGGTGAGCAGGTCCCGCCATCCGCCGTAGCCCAGGCGCAGCGGACCGGTCGAGTCGTGCTGGAGCAGCTCACCCAGCGGCGCATCGGGCGCGCCGTCGAGCGCGACCCACTGGCCCGCTTCGGCGAGGCGCTCGTGGAGCGCGCCCAGCGTCACGTCGGCCGCGACGGTGACGGCCATGTCGGCAACGTGGTGGTCGATCTGCCCGGGCTCGACCAGCGGCGGGCGCTGGGCGCGTGGTGCGGCGGCGGAGGACATTCACTCCATTGTACGATTGCGGTTGGTGTGCAGTCGTGTGCCACGCCGGCTGGCCACATGGACGGCGGGGCCGTCGCGGCGCAGGGCGGTCGCGATCAGGCTGGTGGCTTCTTGCGGCCCCTGGCCGACGCGCCGTCGGCAGCGGACGGGGCCGGCTGCGGCGTGGACACGCCGTCTTCCGGCGGAGCGTCGTGGGGCGCGCCGTGGGAGCCGTTCGCGGCGGCGGGGGACGTGTCGCCGTCGATCCCGATGTCCTCGACGCCGAGTTTTCCGCCGATCTGCCCGAGGAGATCGCGCGCCTGGGGCGGGAGGGCCTTTAGGAATCCGTCGACGCTGTTGCCGATGCTGGCGGCCTGCATGAAGCGGTTGCTCATCTTGGCCATGGTCTCCGGGTCGCCGAAGATCTGCATGTTGGCCTTGGAAAGCATGTGGCCCAGGGCCTGGGCGGCGGCGATGCGCACCTGCTTGTCCGCCTCGATGCGCAGCTTGTCCAGTTCGAAGCGGAGGGCGGCCTCCTCGAACTCGCTCTTGTTGGCCAGGTCCTGGCGGAGCACCTCGACGCGCTGCGATTCGACGTCCACGCGCTCGCGCTCCACCTGGACGTCCACGAGCTTGCGGGCGCGGTCGCCCTCGGCGCGCTTCTGCTCCGACTCGGCGTCAGCGGTCGCGAGCTTGAGCTTGGCCTCGTACTGAAGCTGGGCCGCCTGGCGATCCGCCTCGGCCTCCTTCACGCGCTGGAAGGCGAGCACCTCCGCCTCCGTCTCCTCGCGGATCCGGTTCTCGTTGATCACCTGCTTGGCGGCAATGAGCTTCTGACTCGCCTCCCGCTCCGCCTGCGCCTCGACCTCCACGGTCAGCACGCGCTGCCGCGCCGCCTCGCGATCGGCCTCGGTTTGGAGCGCCGCGGCTTGGGCGGCGGCCCGCTCCTGCTCCTTGGCGGCGATCGCCGCCTCGCGCAGACGCTGGGCGACCTCGATCGCCTGCTGCTTCTGCACCTCCGCCGTCTCGCGCTCGCGCTGGCGCTCGACAAGGGCGACCTGCTTCTGGATCTCGGCCTGCTCGACGGTGAGCCGGCGCTGCACCTCGGCGGTCTCGATCTCGCGCTGGCGGTCGATGTCGCGACGGGCGACGGCCTCGTCCTGGGCGAGCTTGAACTCCTGGATCTCGCGTTCACGCGCCGCCTGGACGTTGGCGACCCTGGCGCGCTGCTCGGCCTCGAACTCCGCCTGGTCGCGCTGCATGTCCAGGATCTGCTTCCGCACCGCGACGTTCTTGTCGGTGATCTGCTGCTGGGCCTCCTGCTCGATCTCGTTGCGCTCCACCTTGGCCTTCTGGGTGATCTCCGCGATCTTGCGCAGGCCCTGGGCGTCAAAGACGTTGCGCTCCTGGAGCTGCGTCGGATCCGTCTGATCCAGCGCGCTGATCGTCACCGACTCCAGCGTCAGCCCGTTGCTCGCCAGGTCGTGCGTCACGATCGCCTGCACCTTGCCGGCGAACTCGTCACGCTTGCTGTGGAGCTCCACCAGGTCCTGCGTGGCCGCCACCGTGCGCAGCGCGCTGACGAGCTTCTCCTGCACCAGCTCCGAGACGCTCTGGGGGTTGACGTTCCGGCTGCCCAGCGAGCGGGCGGCGTTGATGATGTCGTCCGTGTTCGCCTGCACGCGGATGTAGAACTCCGCCGCCAGGTCCACGCGCAGGTTGTCCCTGGTGATCAGCGCGTGCGGGCCGCGGCGCTCGACGTTCAGCCGCATCGTCTCCAGCGACACCGGGATCACCTGGTGCACCACCGGCAGCACGATCGTCCCGCCGTCCTTGATCGGCTTGATCCCGCCCATCCCCGTCCGAACGAACGCCATGTTCGCGCTGGACTTGTGGTAGAGCCGCGTCACGACCATGGCAATCGCCGCCGCCAGGATGACCGTCAGCCCCGCGGCCGTCGAGATCACCTGCGTGATCCACGGCACGTCGAACGGCGCAGCCCACGGCGCGATCGCCAGGAACGCTCCGACAACCAACAGAATGATCAGTACCATCTCGTCTCCATTTCCTGTTCCGCGGCCCGACGCTCACCGCCGCGCCTGTTGCGTCATGCCATCTCGCCCAATGCCCGGCCGCTCGCGCCGCCCGTGGCGTCGTCGCCGCCCGGCAGGCCCGCCGCTTCCTCCAGGCCGCTCGGCACCACGCGGAAGAAGCCACGTTCCGATTCGTACCCCACCAGAATGACCTCTGTTCCGCCGTCGATCGCCGGACGGCCGGGAAGGGTACGGCAGGCGACCTGGTAACGATCCCCGCCAAAGTCACGCACCATCGCGACGCCCTGGACCTCGTCCACCCGGAAGATGCTCGTCGCCCGCAGCCCCACCAGCTCGCGACGGCGGCGGGCGGAGGTTTCGGTCATCGGCATCCACCGCGAGAGGCTCCGCGCGATCACGGACGTCAGGGCGAAGGAGCCCCCCAGGGCCAGGGGGAAGGAGACCAGCCAGACCAGGTGCTCCGGCATCAACTCCCGGGCAAGCTGGTTTACCACGAAGCCGATCGCGCCGAATGTCAGCAGGAGCACCATCAGCAGGATCGACAGCGGCACGCGCCCGACGCCGAGCCAGGCGAGCGACTCCAGCACGCCCTTCGTCGCGGTCGGATCGGAGTCGGCATCGACGTCCGTCCCCGGCGTGTGCAGGCCATGATCCGAGGCATCGCCCGCGACCGCATCCCCGGCGTCGGCCACCTCGGATTCTAACTCCGCCTCGACATCGGCACCGACGTGAACGCCGGCATCAGCGTCGGCATCGACGTCGGCACCCATCTCGCCGAACGTCCACCCGCTGGCGGCATAGGCGAACAGGTAGACCAGCGCCAGCCCGAAGGGCAGGACGTAGATCACGTTCCACCATGCCAACAGCCACTGCGCGTCCATCGCGCGCACGATGCTACCGGATACCGGGACGCCTTGCATGGAGGAGGCGCGAAATTCAGCCCCCGGCGCCGCCCGCGGGCCGGGCCGGCGGGGATAGAGGTTCGGGATGGGAGAACAGCCGCAGGGGGGCTGGATGGGCGACCGGCCCGGCCAGTCACTGGCTGTCTTCATCGTCGAGGTCCTCGTCGTCCTCCTCTTCCTCGTCCTCCAGCGCTTCGAGAATTGCCTCCAGATCGGCGAGGAGCGGGCGAACCTGTCGCCGCGCCGTCGGCTCGGCGGCGACCAGCTTGTCGGCCTCGCCCGATCGCAGCAGCTCCAGCGCCGCATCGCGGATCGAGGCGTGGATCTCACGGTGCTTCACCTGGAGCGCCGCCAGCGCGAGGATCACCACCGGCCCTTCCTGTTCGTGGTTGAGCGTCCCCTCGAAGCGATGAACCGTCTCCTGCGTCGCCGCCGTCACGCTGGCGCCAAACTCCATCATCTCCTCGAACGTCTCCCGCACCTGCTGGGCGAGATCGGATGCGAAGAGTGGAGCGAAAGGATCGTCGCCGGTCATCACACAAGGTTAGCGTGCCGCCGACATCGCGCCGCAAATACCGGAAAACCCCGCACGACCGTCCCGCCCGCGCTCAAAGGCGCGCCTTACTTCCGATCATGAGCTTTGCGAGGCGCTGTTGATCGTGTAGGTTTTGGCGAACTTCTCCCGGGGCAAAGGGGGCATTTGTGACAAGCAAGAAGATGACAATGAAGATTTCGTCGCGTGCACTCGTTGCGGCGGTTGCCGCGGTGTCTCTTGGCAGCACCACGGCCTACGCCGACACCTGGACCAATCCGGGCGTCGGCGACTGGTTCGACCCGGCCAACTGGGCGGGGAGCGGGCCCTATCCCTACTTCCCGGTCTTCATCGACAACGGCGGTACGGCAATCGCCGATCCGACCAGTCCGCTCTACACCGGCGGGCCGATCCAGACGGGCTTCCTCCACTTGGGCGTGGCGATCGTGGATGGGAGCCAACCGCCCGGCGCCACGGGGCACGTGCAGGTGAACAACCTTGATGTCTTCACCAACAACACGCTGGTCGCCGGCTATTCCGCGCTGGGCGGCAGCACCCACGGTTCGCTCCAGATCACGGGTGGAGATCTTGAGGTGAACGCCGGAACCTCGTCTGTCGGCGTTGCGCGCGACGGCGCGTCGCAGGCGACGGGATCAGTGCTAATCAACGGCGGGAACGCCAGCTTCACGAGCGGCCTGTCGATCGGCATAGCGCTGGCGCCGGACAATCCGGGCCAGGGTGCCTTCGCGGACGGGAGCTTCACCGTCTCCACCGGGTCGCTCTCCGCCGGCTCCCTCACGGTCGGCAGTGCCATCGGCACGACGTCGGCGCAGGGAAGCCTGGACGTCGCCGGTGACCTCACCCTCACCGGGTCGGGCCTCACCGTCGGCATGGTGGATCAAACGAGCGTCGCTGCCGGCAACATCAATGCAGGCGGCTCTCTCCACTATGGCGATGGCGGCCAGGTGCGCGTCGGGTACTCGACCGGCGGGGTGGCCGGCGGAGCCGTCAACGCCGACGGCCCGGGCCTGAACGTTGCGCTCAGCCGGGCGTATGTCGGGCGCGCGCTCAATGGTGGCGTCGCATCGGGCAGTTACGAGACGCTCAATGCCTACACCGGCCTCGATGGCTTCTACGTCGGCACCGCCTACATGGGTGGGAACGCGGACGGGACGTTCCTGGCCGGTTCCCTCACGGGCGGCGATGCAGCGCCCTGGCTCTACACGTTCGTGGGCGTTCTCGAAGCCGGCGCCGGCTCAGCCAGCGGTTACGCGATCATTCCGGGCACCGTTCGCAACCTGACACCCGCCGGGCCCTCCACCTATCTCCAGGTCGGCGCGATGAACGGCCTGTCGGAGGGGATCACCTCCGGCGACGCCGAGGGCCTTCTCACCGTCGCCGAAGGGATCATCGGATTCTCCAACCTGCGGGTCGGCTTCGCGGCCAACGCGGACTCGGGCTTCGCGCAGGGAACGCTCATCAGCGGCTTCGGCGACATCGCGGCGACGCCCGGCACCTCCGGATCCGCGCTGGTCGGCTACGCCACGAGCGGCGCGTCGACGAATGGAGATCTCCGGATCCAGGTGGGCGACCTCACCGGTTACCAGTCGTTAAGCGTCGGTTTCAGCAGCGCCGCGGGCAGTGCCTCGGGCAGCGTGGAGCTTGAGAACGGTTCGCTCGACCTGCTGAATGGCCCCCTTACCGTCGGCTATGCCGTGTCGACGGGTGGCGCCAGCGGGTCCGTGATCGTCAACGGGAGCGTCAATATCAGCCACACGGGCGCGCACAACATCGGCTTCTCCACGGCCGGCGGGGCGACGGGCTCCTTCACCGCCGGGAGTGGAACCGTGACGGGCAGCAACATCCGCGTCGGCTACAGCGCGGGTGGCAGCGCAGTTGGCCAGTTCCTGACGCAGGCGGACGTGACGGCGTCGCTCATCGACGTTGGCTTCTCGGATAACGGAACCGCCGTCGGTCGGCTTGCCGCCAACTCGATCACCGTGGACGGCGCCGGCAGTGTCGTTGGCCTGCGGGTGGGCGAGATGCTCGTCGGGACCGGCTCGGTCGATGGTCGTGTCGAGGTGCAGGGGGCGCTGACGGCGGCGATGCCCACGCCGAACAGCACCTGGCCCGGCCTCGGCATCGGACTGCTCGGAACGGTATCCAGTGGGAGCACAAACGGCCAGGCGCTTGGTAGCGTGGAGGTCGGCGCCGGCATCACCGGGTTCTCCTCGATCCGGATCGCCAGCGCGTTTCCGCAGGCGACAGGTCTGGCCCAAGGCGCGCTCGAGGTGACTTCCGGCGGGATCAGTGGCAATGGCCTGTCCGGCATCACGGTCGGCGTCACGACAGGCGCCGGCGATGCGCAGGGCGAGCTTCGCGTCGTCGGCGACATCAACGGCTACACCGGGCTCAGCGTCGGCCAATCGTCGGGTGGCGAGGCGGTGGGGGAGGTCACGCTCCACGATGGCTTCAGCACCTTCGCCGGCGCCGTGAACGTGGGCCGTTCCTCCGTCGCCGGCCAGGCCAGCGGCAGCCTCACCTTGCGCGATGCCTTCCTTGTCAGCGACGGCTTACGCGTGGGCGAGCTCTCCAGCGGCGGGAGCCGCGCCCAAGGCCTCGTTCGTGCGGAGCAGTCCGTCATCTCGGTCGGCGGAACGGCGCTCATCGGCTGGAACGGCACCGGCGATCCGGCGGGCGAGGCGATCGCTGCGGTTGAGTTGACGGAAAGTGTGCTCACCACCACAGGAGACATCGCGATCGCGCCGCACTTCGACGCGCCGCTGGCGAGCGGCCGCCTCGAGCTGCGCAACGCCCTCGCGATCACGCAGGCAAGCCTCGTGATCGGCGCCGGCGGGGAGCTGATCTTCGAGATCGCCGGCCCGGATCGCACGGACGGAAACCCGCAACCCGGGCTGTACAGCGCGATCGACGCCCATGCCGCAGCAATCGGCGGGGGGATGCTGGTCGCTGAGTTCACGTTCCTCCCGACGGCGGGCGACGTCTTCGACCTGATCCGCACGGATCAGCCCGACGGCATCGGCGGGGCGTTCGATAACGTGATGGTGCTCGGCCTGCCGGACGCCGCGATCTACAGCTACGGGATCGCGTTCGACGACATGGGCAACGAGGTGTATCGCCTGAGCGTGTCGGCGGTGCCGGAGCCGGGATCGCTGCTTCTGGCGCCGCTCGCGGGTCTGCTGTGCATGCGTCGTCGGCGGTAGGGCAGGCTGATGCCGTGGGTGGCGATGACGCGGTGGTGACGACCACCGCTGATCACTCGGCCCAGCGTTGCATGAGCGGGCCGCGAGCGCCGAAGATCGGATCGGCGGCGGGGCGAGGCGTCCGCGCCACGCGCTTGCGCTGGGCGTCACCGGGTGGCGCGCGCTGGAGGTCGTAATCCTCCTGCCCCTGCGGGTATGCACCGACGAGGAGAAAGTCGTTGCTCGCGTCGAGGCGCTTGTGACCGGTACCCGCAGGAAGAATCGCAACGTCACCAGCCGAGAGGGCGACCGCTTGCCCGTTCTCCCCGCCGAACTGCAACGTCGCCCGTCCGGCCACGACCGCCAGCACCTCATGCGCGGTGGTGTGGAAGTGGTGATAGGAATGAACGCCGTTGCGCCAGACGCCGGCCCATTTGTTGGACTCGATCAGCCGCTCCACCTCGCCGGCGTTGTGCGGGACGGCCTGCCGGTACAGCAGCAACGGCCAGCGCGGATGATTCGGCACATCCTCGCCCGGCGGCAGGTTGATCGCCTCCACCTCGACGTTGGCCACATCAGTCGCACTCATGCGTCACAGTGGGGCAAGGCGCATGCCGCCTGCACCGCCGGTGCTTGCGACATTTCGGCGGTCACCGCGGCTGTCGCTCGCGCAGGCCGGCAACTTTCATCGGGAGGCCGAAGCAGTCGATGAAGCCGCGGGCCGCTGTCACGTCGTAGCCCTCCATGCTGAAGCTGGCCAGGCCTGGGTCGTAGAGGCTGTTGGGGCTGGTCGCACTGACGGCGGTGGCGCGGCCCTTGAAGAGCTTGACCGTCACCTCGCCCGTCACGCTGCGGCTGGCGTGGTCGATGAACGCCTGCATGCTCTGGCGCAGCGGGTGGAACCACTGCCCGTAGTAGACCAGCTCCGCGTAGCGCAGCGCCATCTGCTCCTTGAAGTGGAACAGGTCGCGCTCGAGGGTGAGCTGCTCGAGCGCGTTGTGGGCGGCGTAGAGAATCGTCCCGCCCGGCGTCTCGTAGACGCCCCGGCTCTTCATGCCGACGAGGCGGTTCTCGACGAGCACGGTGACGCCCACGCCGTGCCGGCCGCCGATCTCGTTGAGGCGCGCGATCAGGGCATCGCCATCCAGCGCGGCCCCGTTGACGGCGCGCGGGTTGCCCTGCTCGAACTGGATTGTCACGGTCTCCGGCTCGTCGGGCGCCTGCTCCGGTGGAACGCTCATCGTCAGGCAGCGATCCCACGCCGGCTCCTGGTCCGGATGCTCGATCTCCGCCCCCTCGTGGCTGATGTGCCAGAGGTTGCGGTCCTGGGAGTAGATCTTCTCCTTCGTCTGGGCGATCGGGATGCCGTGCTTCTGGGCATACTCGACGGCGGATTCGCGGTCGCGCAGCTCGAAGTCGGCCATCTTCCAGGGGCTGATGATCTTCAGGTCCGGCGCCAGGGCCATGTAGGTCAGCTCGAAGCGCACCTGGTCGTTTCCCTTGCCGGTGGCGCCGTGGGCGACGGCGTCCGCGCCGGTCTGCCGAGCCGCCTCGACCTGCGCCTTGGCGATCAGCGGGCGCGCGATGCTCGTGCCGAGCAGGTAGTCACGCTCATAAATCGCGTGGGCGCGAAGCATCGGGAAGCAATACTGCTCTGCGAACTCCCGGCGGAGGTCTGCGACGATCACCTCGTCGGCGCCGCTCTTCCTGGCCTTTTCCTCGACGCCTGCCAGCTCGCTGCCCTGGCCCAGTTCGCAGGCGAAGGCCACGAGCTTCACGCCCGGGTATCGCTCCTTGAGCCATGGGAGGATGACGCTGGTGTCGAGGCCGCCGGAGTAGGCAAGGATGATCTTCCTGGGTGATTCTGCCATCGCGCGGCATGCTAGGAGTCCGCCGCGCCCCGCGGAGGTGCGACGAAAATGAAAAGCCGGGGCGCGTGGCCCCGGCTTCTGTGCGAACGACGACGGAAAAGCTCCGCCGCGCGGATGTCTGTCAGTGGGCGGCCTTGAGCACGTGCCTTCCGAGCTCGAGCTTGCGGATGAACTCGTCCATCGTCTGGGGGCGGTGCTTGGGACTGGTGGCGACCGACTGCATGATCGCCTCGCTGACCGGAAGCGGCACCTCCGGGTTCAGGTCGCGCGGCGTCTTGAAGAGGCTGTCGACGAGGAAGCTGTTCTCCCCCTTCCGCTTGGCGTGATAGGCGGTGGGGATGTGCTTGCCGGTGCTGGCCCAGTAGAGGGTGGCGCCGAGATTAAAAACGTCAGTCGCCTCGGTGACGGGCTGGCGGGTGACCTGCTCGGGGGCGATGTAGTCGGGCGTGCCCTGGATGCGCTCCTTGACGGTTCCGATCCGGCAGGCCTGGCCGAAGTCGATCACCTTGACCTGCATCTGCCCGTCGACCAGGAGGTTGCTGGGCTTGATGTCGCAGTGGGCGTAGCCCATGCGGTGCATCGCCTGAAGCCCGAGGGCTGCCTGGAGGAAGATGTCCAGCACGTCGTTCAGGTCGGGCGGTAGGGCGCGCTCGAGCGGCTTGGCATCGACGTACTCGAGGGCGAGGATCGCCTCGGTGACCTTCATCAGGAGGGTCTTGTTGATGCGGAGCATCAGCGCCCGGCGCAAGTTCGGGTGCGTGAACGACTTGGAGACCTCGTACTCGGTCTCCATCTGCTCGATGTAGCGAATGTCCTTCTGCTTCACCCGGGTGACGTGCTTCAGCGCGACGACGCGCCCGGTGTTCAGATCCTGCGCACGATAGATGGTGCTGGCGGCACCTTTCCCCAGGACGTCAAGGATCTTGTAGTGGAGCAGTTGTTCAGGCATGAACGTATGACGCTAAATCTGCTGCGGTATCCGGCACCAATCTGGGCCGCGCGGGCTGTCGGCGACAGACCCTCTTCCTCCCCGGCCGAGCCCTCCGTCCCGGCCGACGGCAACACGGTGCCGACCCGAGTAGCGTAGCTTAGCGCACCCCTTACGCACATTCACCCACTCGCGCTGCGCCAACACACCACCCTGCGGTGCATGCCCGCTTCGCATTCTACGGGACGTCCTGCTCCCCCCGTCACCAAAACGCCGCCGGCGACGCATTTCGTCCGCGCGCCTCATGCCCCGGCCAACCCGGGACTTACCGATCACCATTCCTTCATCGGACAAAATGCCGACCGACCCCGGCCGCCGATCCTTCCTGTGACAATTGCAGCACCCGGTCCGCCCCCAGTTGCAGGCGATCCTCCAGCACGCCCAGGAGCCGCGCCAGCGACGCCCGCTGCGCCTCCGTCGGCCGCATCCGGTCAAAATCGCCGATCAGGCAGATGCTGATGCACCCCGGCTCGATCCGCGCCCCCGGGGCCGGCGAGGCGGCGGGGGACTGCTCGCTCCACCGGCTCGTCACCTGCACCTCCCCATCCCCCATCCCGTCCCCGTTGCCGATCACGAAGTGGTCCGGCGGGCCGACGATTCCACGCGCCCGGGCAAGGTCGGCAAGCGTCGAGGTGTCCCCGCCGGGCGTCTTGCTGTGGTGGATGTAGATCGTGTCCCAGCGGCCGGGGGCAGCCGGGGCGACCACCGACTCCAGCGGCTCGACGCCGGTGCTCGTGACGAAGAGGCGGGCCGTGACGTCGGGCGTCAGCGGCGAGGGAGAGAGGATCGCCAGCAGGATGCACGTCACCCCCAGGGCCGCCAGCAGCGCTCCACCGACGATCACGCCGCGCGGCAGGCCCGCGGCCGGCGAGCGCTGTCCCTTGCCGCCGCGCGAGGCGGGGCGCTTGGCCCGGGTCGATCGCGTCACGCGCTTGGCGGTGGAACGGGGCATGGCACGCGATGCGACCTTGGGCACGAGGCAAACCTTCCGTGGCGACGACAAAGAGGTGAGAGGTGCAGAAAGAAGAGGCACGGCCTGCCCGCCGGCAGCGGGCGGATGTTACCGGCGCCCGCATTCGCGGCCAAACCGCGCCTGCTTTTGGAAGTGTCGTGTTACGGCCCGTCGATCGATCGGGCCAGGACATCCACCGCCACATGCGGCGGCGACTCGGGCACCATCGGCCTTTCGGCGGCGACGATGACGGCGATGGCGGCGCCGGCGGCGCCCAGCGCCAGCGCGGCAGCCAGGCCGATCGCCATGATGAGTGTCCGGTCGGCCGACGCCGGAGCCTTGCGCTGGGGAAGGGCGCAGGTCCTGGGGCGGTTGCTTCGCTCGCCGGCCGGGGCGGGACAGTAAAGCAGCGTCCCTTCCATCACCGGTGCGGGAAGTCTTGCTGAAGAATCGAGTGGGGCGGGGAGTTCCGGAACGGCCTGGATGGCGGCGCACGCGCGGCAACGGCACACGCTGCCGATGAACGCGTCATCCAGTTCCTGTTCCTGCCCGCAGCTGTTGCACCGCAACGCGATCATGCCGGTATCCTCCTCGGCTTCGGGCTACGGCATCCACAGGTAGTAAAAGCCCGGCTCCAGGGCCTGGCTCACCTGATTTACCATCGGCAGGCGCGATACCCATGCTGAAGGGTCATCCGCGCCAGCCGCTGACTCGGACGCGCGCGGCGACAGGTCGCCGCTTCTGGCGTAAATGCTGCCGGTGTATCCATACGGCCGGCGATACATCACCACCCGGGCATCCCGCTCCCCGATCATCCCCTTCACGCGGGCGATCGTTTCGGGAAGCTGGCAGACGGCGTCCACGAGGTTCTGCTCGTAGGCCTGCTGTCCGGTAAAGACCCGCCCGTCGAAGGCGATCTCCTCGTCGCGCACCTGGCGCGAGTCACGGACCACTCCCACAAAACGGGCGTAGAACTCGTCCACCATCCCCTGCATGATCTCCCGCTCGTCGTCCGACAGGCCGTTGAACGGGCTGCCCAAGTCCTTGTACCGCCCGCTCTGGAGCGGCGTGATCCGGACCCCGATCTTGTCGAGAAGGGGGGAGATGTCGAATGTCTCGAAGATCACCCCGATGCTCCCGACCACGCTCGTGGGAAGGACATGGATCTCGTCGGCGGCGCTGGCGATGTAGTAGCCGCCGCTGGCGCAGACGTCCTGGCAGGTGGCAACGACGGGCTTGCCCGTCTTCTGCTTGAAGTCGCGCACCAGCTCGTACATCAGGTCGCTTGCCGCGACGGTGCCGCCCGGGCTGTTGATGCGGAGGATGACCGCTTCGACGCGATCATCCGCGGCCGCGGCGTCGAGTTGCTGCTTGAAGAGGCTGACCTTGTTTTCCTCGGCGCCGAGAATTCCGCCCGAGCCCATGCGGGTGTTCATGAGCATCCCCTCGACGGGGATGATGGCGATCTTGTGCTTGCGCGTGCCGTCGGCGACGACCGTCTCCTTCAGCTCGGGGCTGCTGGAGACGGGCGTGATGAGAAAGCTGGGGATGGAGCATCCGCTGAGCAGACCCAGCACGAGAAACATCATCCCTGAAAGTGCAAGCGGCTTTGGCATGGGGCCGGCCTCGTTTCTGCCCGGGAATCCGTTCCGGGGCGTCGCGGCCGTCGCGTGGGGCGCGGCCGGTGGGGTCTTCGAACTACGATGTGCGGTGCATCATGCCGTTTGACGTGACCGATGTCGAGTTCTCGGACCTTGTTGCCCAGGCAATTTCTCGCCTGCCGGAGCGATGGCGCGCCACGATCGAGGCGGAAGTGCCGATCCGGATCGAGCCGCGCCCCTCCCGCCGCAAGCTCCGGGAGCTGGGGATGGCGGACGATGAGCTGCTCCTGGGCCTCTACGAAGGCGTTCCTCTGACCGACCGGCATATCGAGGATCACGCCCGCCTCCCGGACGTGATCACGCTCTTCAGGGAGGACATCGAGGACGCCAGCGAGGACAGGGAGGACCTCGTGGAACAGGTGCGGATCACCCTCCTCCACGAGCTGGGCCACCATTTCGGCCTCGACGAGGACGACCTCGAGGAACTGGGATACGCCTGACCCTGCGCAACGCTCACTCGCGGCACCAGAAGAAGCCCAGCCACCAGAGGGCCACGCCGCTACCTGCGACCTCCATCGCCCGCTGGCCCTCCGAAAACTCGAATAGCGCCATCACGACGCCGGCCGCAACCGTCAGCGCCGCCAGCACCATCAGGCTCAGCCCGATCGTCCATCGCCGGCGCGTCACGCGCCGCATCCGAATCCGCTCGGCTGCGATCAGGCCGGTCCCCATCGGCCACAGCCTAACCGCACGCGATTCGCACCTCCAGAATCGCCCGCGCCACCGACTTCCCAGGCTGTCGCGCGGGCTTTGGAAGCGGTTTTTGCGCTCGTCGCGGGTGGCGGGGCGGGTGCGTGACGCTCTTCCCCGGGTGGTTTGGCGTGACTTGTGACGGAAACGCCTGATAATGCGGTGAACTTCGCGGCGGGCCGTCCCGTCTGTATAAGCCCCTAACCCAGCGCGAAGGATGGTGGTCTTCACAGGCCCCGGGCCTTCCCCCCACTCCTCAACGGACACGAAGAAATGACACTATCGACCCAAGACCGGCCCCGAGCGCCCCCCGCCCGCCCACCGGGGCTCCTGGCCGTGCCGATGATCCTCCTCACCGCCGGGGCGCTCGTGGCGCAGGATCGCGCCAGCACCCAGGAATATCGCCCGTCGCAGGAGGCGGCGGCGTTGTTCGAGGGGAACACCATCCCCAGCCGCGAGATGGATCTGGCCTTCCCGAACCTGGGGCAGATCCTGGAAGTGAACGTGAAGGAGGGGGACCAGGTGGAAGCCGGGCAGGTGCTGATGGTGCAGGACATCCGGGCCGACATCGCCCGGCTCCAGGCCCTTCAGCTGGAGGCCAACGTCGGGGATCGCGTCGATCTTGCCCGCACGCAGGCGGACCTGGCGCGTGTCGAGCTCAAGGCCGCCGAGGAGGCCGGGCCTGCGCTCTCCCCGCTCGAGGCGGAGCGCGCCCAACTCGAGGTGAAGGCGGCGGACACGCGGATCCTCGAGGAGCAGCGGCTGGGGCAGGTTGCAACGCACCGGGCGGAGGAGCAGCAGTACATCGTCGAGCAAAAGACCCTGCGCAGCCCCGAGACCGGGGTGGTCCAGCAAATCGAGGCGACCGTGGGTGAGGTCTTTGGCCCCCAGACGCCCGCCATGCGTGTCGTGAAGATCGACCCGCTTTACGTAGAGATACCGACGGTGCCGGCCCGCGAGGTGATGGCGTTGAAGCTCGGCGACACGATCCAGGTGCGCTACGAGGGGGAGGACCAGTGGCGCGACGCGACAATCGTCTTCATCAACCCGGTGGGCAACCCCTCGGGCACGACCTCCCGCCTGCCGTTCCGGGCGGAGCTGTCCAATCCGGAGGGTCGTCCGGCAGGCCTGCGGGTCGAAGTGCGCCTTCCCGGGCAGGACGGGGCTTAATCGGACGGCGTGCGCCGCGACCATTTGGCGTTTCCGCGGGCAGAAAGAGCGGGGAGGTTGCTAGACTTAGCGTTGAAGCAGGGGCCGGGGCGCCGCCCGGCAAGCCGGCCAGCAGGTTCAAGAAGGCAAGGTGGGGTTTGGCAGGAGATGAACCTCCGCCTGCCCCGATTCGTCCCATTCGCGACGAGCGTCCGTTCCATCATCTGGTTCCCGTCCCCTGAAAGGGGCGCCGAATCGATGTCACTCGCAGTGTGAGGCCCTCCTATGGCATCCGTCGCCCAGCCGTACGCCCCCCAGCCGGAGGAGCAACAGCGGCAGCAGGAAGAACAGAAAAAGCAGGAGAACCGCATCGCGCGGGCCCGGCTCGTCCAGCGGCTGGTCGCCAACGACGGCAACCTGCCCGAGTTCATGCACGACCTGATCACCACGCAGGCGATCGTCGTCGCAGGCACCGAGGCGGCCGCCTTTCTCCTCGAGGGGCAGACCGGTGACGGCAAGCCGGAGCTGCGCACCGTCGCCCACGTGCGTCCGGACAACTCCGAGGAGGCGATCCGCCGGCAGGCGATCATGGCCTTCCGGGAAATCGTCACCCAGTGCATCCTCGAGGACAAGGACGGGGCCCTGCGCGTCGGCGAGGGGACCGACGACGTCGATCCGCAGTTCTGCCTCGTTACCCTGCTTCGCAACGAGAACCGCGTCGTCGCCGCGACGGCGGTCGTAACGCGCTGCAAGGACCAGAGCCGTGCCCTCCAGCGGCTCAACACGATGCAGCTCGTCGCGGGGTACTTCGACTTCTTCCTTCTGAAACGGCAGAACGAGCAGGCCCGGCAGGTCGCCAAGACCCACCAGGATGTCTTCCAATTCGCAAGCTCCGTCGCCACGGGCGAGAACTTCCACGCCTCGGCCGCCGGCCTCTGCAACGAGCTGGCGACGCGCGCCGGCGCCGCCCGCGTCGCCATCGGTTGGGTACGGGGCCGACACGTCAAGCTCCAGGCGATCAGCCACACCGAAGAGTTCGACAAGAAGCAGGAGCTCTCCGTCCAGATCGTCAAGGTGATGGAGGAGTGCCTCGACCAGGACGAGTTCACGCAGTTCGACCCGGCCGGCGCCTCCACCGACAACGTCACCCGCGAGGCGATGACCCTTTCGCAGATGGAGGGGAACAACCGCGTCGCCAGCATCCCGCTGCGCCGCAAGGACGAGATCGTCGGCGTTCTCACGCTCGAGTTCCCGCCGGAGAAGCCCAGCACGCCTCAGGAATCGACGGCCCTGGCCGTCGCCGCCGAGCTGCTGGCGCCCCAGCTCTACGACCGGTACGAGAACGACCGATACCTGATCACCAAGGCGGGCCTGAGCACGAAGCGCACGACGAAAAAGGTCTTCGGCCTGCGCCAGCACACGCTGGCGAAGGTGCTGATCGCCTCGGCCATCGCGCTGGTGCTCTTCCTGTGCCTCTACTCGCCGATGTACCGCGTCTCGGCCCCCTTCAGCTTCGTCCCGCTGGAGCGCCGCATTGTCGACGCCCCCTTCGCCAGCACCATCGAGCAGGTCTTCGTTGACATCGGCGACACCGTCACCGCGGGCCAGCCGCTCCTGAAGCTCGACACCCGCCAGCTCGAGTCGGAACTGAGCCAGAAGCAGAGCGAGCGCCGGTCGGCCCTGGCCCGCGCCTACGCCTACCGGCAGCGCCGCAGTGAGAACCCGTCGGCCATCGCCGAGGCCGACGCCGAGGAGGAGTCGGCAAAGGCGCTCCAGCACGAGATCGACAACCTCCAGCGCGAGATCGACCGCGCCACGCTCAAGGCGCCGATGAACGGCGTCGTGCTCCAGGTGCCCGGCGCCGCGGACTTGCGCGAGCGGGTGAACACCAGCGTCCAGCTCGGCGACGAGCTGCTTCTGGTGGGCGATCCGAGCCACCTGCGCATCGAGATCGCCGTCGCCGACCGCGATATCGACGACATCGCTGAAGGTCGCACCGGCACGCTCGCCACCGCCGCCCGGCCGGACCTGAAGGTGCCGATCAAGGTCGATCGCATCATCGAGGCCGCGGAGGCGACGCAGGGCACCAACGCCTTCACCGTCTACGCCTCGCCTGTCGGAGAGCCCGACCAGTTCTGGCGTCCCGGCGGAACCGGCGAGGTGCGCCTCGACGTGGGCAAGCGCCCGCTCATCTGGCAGTGGACGCACCGCCTGACCGACTGGGTGCGCCTCAAGCTGTGGATCTAGTTCAGAAGGAGCGGGAAGCGGGAAGCCAGGACCCAGAAGACGATGCAGCGCTCCGCGCCTGCTCGACTCCGCCTCCTGCCCCGCTCCGGTTTCTCGCTTCTCGCTTCTCGCTTTTCTACCAATGACCCTCCAACTCCGGCCAACCTTCAGCGAGAGCTGGTACCGCGTCAAGGACCTCAAGCCTCGGCTGCGCGCCGCGGCACAGATCTCACGCCAGTGGTACCGCGGTGAGCGCTGGTACGTGGTGCGCGATCCCGCGGGCAACCAGTTCCACCGGCTCTCGGACGTCGCCTACCGGTTCGTGGGCCTGCTCGACGGGACGCGGACGGTCGGCGACGCGTGGGAGCTGGTGGGCGGGCAGCTTGCCGACGACGCGCCGACGCAGCCGGAGATCATCCAGATCCTGACGCAGCTTTACGCTGCGAACCTGATCGAGACGAATATCAGCCCCGACGCCCAGGTGCTCCTGCGCCGCCACAAGAAGCAGCGCCAGCGCAAGTTCCAGGGCCGGCTGATGAACATCCTGTTCCCGCGCATCCCGCTCTGGGATCCGGACTACTACCTGAAGCGGTGGATGCCGCTGGTCGGGCCGTTCATCACGAAGTGGGGCGGGATGCTGTGGATCGCCACCATGCTGCTGGCGCTGGCGGTGATCCTGCCGCGGCTGGATGACTTCTACGCGCAGACGACCGACTTCCTGAACAGCGGCAGCATCGAGATGTGGCTGGTGCTGGGTGCGACCTTCCTCGTGACCAAGTTCCTGCACGAGATGGGGCACGCCTTCCTCAACCGCAAGTTCGGCGGGGAGGTGCACGAGGTCGGCATCATGTTCCTGGTGCTGATGCCCTGCCCGTACGTGGACGCCAGCACGGCCTGGGGCTTCCCCAGCAAGTGGAAGCGCATCCTCGTGGCGGCGGGCGGAATGATCGCCGAGCTGTTCGTGGCGGCCATCGCGGTCTTCGTGTGGGCGGCGACGGGCGAGAACCACCCGGTTCACCAGATCGCCTACTACACGATCCTGATCGCCTCGGTCAGCACCATCCTGTTCAACGCCAACCCGCTGCTGCGGTATGACGGGTACTACATGCTCAGCGACTGGCTGGAGATCCCCAACCTCCAGCAGAAGAGCCGCGAATACACGCTGGGGCTGATCAAGCGGTACGTGTTCCGCGTGAAGACGACGCAGCCGCTCCCGCCGACCCTGCGGCAGAAAGCGTGGCTGGTCTTCTACAGCGTCGCCAGCACGATCTACCGCATCTTCATCGGCTTTGCGATCATCATCATGGTGATGTACCAGCTGCCGGAATGGGCCCAGATCGTCGGGCTCTTCCTGGCCGCGGGGGCCATCACGACGTTCTTCGTCGTTCCGTTCTTCAAGCTCTTCAAGTACCTGACCACCGATCCGGAGCTGCACCGCAAGCGCACGCGCGCCTGGGGCTTCACCCTGGCGGTCGCGAGCGCCGCCGTCGTGCTGCTGGCGATCATCCCGTTCCCCAGCGCCGTGCGCGCCGAGGGGATCAGCGAGCCGCTGGAGCGCGGGCGCGCGGTCGTGCGCTCGCCCGGACAGGTCGTGGAGGTGCTCGTCCGCGACGGGGAGCAGGTCGAGGCGGGGCAGGTGCTGCTGCGCCTGGAGAACCCGACGCTGGCGACGCGCCTGGAGGTCGCGCGCATCGAGCTGAACCGCGCCCGCATCCTGCTCGCCGCCGCCCAGCTGCACAGCAGCGCCGCCGAGGCGGACGTCGTCCGCCAGCAGGTGACGGCCGCGCACGAGGCGCTGGCCGTCCTGGAGCGCGAGGTGGCGGAGCTGACGGTCGTCGCGCCCAACGCCGGCGAGCTTATCGCGCCCGACATCGACCAGGCGCTGGGGCGTCACCTGAAGCGCGGGCAGACGATCGGCGAGGTGCGGAACGACGAGCGGCTGGAGGTCTTTGTGACCGTCGGCCAGGAGGACTTCCAACGCATCCTGGCGGACCCCACCCGGACGGTCCAGGTGCGGCTTGCCAGCGAGATCGACGAGATCCGCTACGCCACCGACCTGGAGGGGCTGAATCTCGATGAGATCCGGCTGCTCCAGTCGGCCAAGAACGAGGTTCGCAACCCGTCGCTGACGTACGCCGGCGGGGGAACGCTGGCGCCCGACCCGCGCGATCCGAACAAGACGGCGCTGGACCAGTTCGAGATGCGCGTGATCCTGGACAACCCGGTCGCCGCCGACGGGGGACGCGAGTGTCTGCCGGGTCAGCGGGCCTACGTCCGCGTGAAGCTGGACGACGAGCCGCTGGCGCGACAGTGGTGGCGCGGCTTCCTCCAGCTCATCCAGACGCAGCGCACCACGCGCGGCATGCAGCAGCAGCAGTAGAGGGTTGAGGGTTTTTCCATGAGCTCAGCCGCCGGCGAACTCTTTCACATCTTCGACGCGCGCCGCGTCAAGGCCCCTGAGGTCAAGGGGCTGGACACGGCCGCCAACGCGCTGGTCGGCTGGGTGCGCCACAAGACGCCCGTGCTGCGATCGCTGCGCGCGTTTGCCGACGCGGTGGGGGAGCACGAGCCGGAGGTGAAGAAGCTGGGGAGCAGCGCGTTCCGCGAGGAGGTCAATCGCCTCCGCTCGCTGGCGCGGCTCGGCAAGCTGGAGGGGCGAGACCTGGAGCGCGCCTTCGCCGTCGTGCGCGAGGCGGCGGTCCGCACGCTTGAGAAGCGCCCCTTCGACGTGCAGATCATGGGCGCCGCAGGCATGACGCGCGGATACATCTCCGAGATGGCCACCGGCGAGGGCAAGACGCTGACCGCGGCCATCGCGGCGGCGATCTGGGGTTGGTCGGGCCGGCCGGTGCACGTGATCACGGTCAACGACTACCTCGTGGCGCGCGACGCGCAGTGGAACCGGCCGCTCTACGAGATGCTCGGCCTGCGCGTGGCGCACGTGATCCACGATACGACGCCGCAGGAGCGCTTCCAGGCCTACCGCAGCGGCGTGGTCTACAGCACCAGCAAGGAGCTCGTCGCCGACTTTCTGCGCGACCAGATCCAGCTCGGCGACCGGCGCAGCTCCACCTCGACGGCCGTCTCAATGCTGGCGGGGCAGGGGGCGCGGCCGTGCCTCGTGCCGGGCCTGTTCCGGGCGATCGTGGACGAGGCCGACTCCCTGCTGATCGACGAGGCGGTCACGCCGCTGATCATCAGCAACTCGCCGGACGGCAACGCCAACGAGCCGCTCTACCGCGAGGCGCGCGACTTGGCGCTGCGGCTGGAGGAGGGTCGCGACTACACCGTCGATCGCACCGACCGGAAGGCCGATCTCACGGGACGCGGCAAGACGCGGCTGCACGAGCTGGCGGAGTCGATGCAGCGTGACGAGGGCTTCTGGGCGGGGCGGCGCCGGCGGGAGGAACTGGTGACGCAGGCGCTGGTCGCGGAGAACTGCTTCCACAAGGACGAGCAGTACCTGATCAGCGAGGACGGGAAGATCGTCATCATCGACGAGTTCACCGGGCGCACCATGCCCGACCGCTCCTGGCGCTCCGGCCTCCACCAGGCGATGGAGATCAAGGAGGGGCTGGCGGTCACGAGCGACAAGGAGAATCTCGCCCGCCTCAGCTTCCAGCGGTTCTTCCGGCAGTATCCGATCATGGGGGGCATGACGGGTACGGCCTGGGAGGCGCGCGGCGAGTTGTGGCAGATTTACAACCGCGCCGTCGTCCGCATTCCCACGAACAAGCCGTGCATCCGGCAGCAGCTTCCGATGCGCTTCTTCGAGACTGCCGAGGAGAAGTGGGAGGCGGTCGCCCAGCGCGTCGAAGAACTTCACCGCAAGGGCGTTCCCGTGCTGATCGGCACGCGCAGCGTCTGGTCGAGCGAGGAGGTGGATCGCCGCCTCACCGCGCGCAACCTCCCGCACCGCGTCCTCAACGCGCGGCAGGACCGGGAGGAGGCGCAGATCGTCACCGAAGCCGGGCAGCCGGGCGCGATCACCGTCGCCACCAACATGGCCGGGCGCGGCACCGACATCCACCTCGGCCGCGGCGTCGCCGAGAACGGCGGGCTTCATGTCATCGCGACGGAGCCGCACGGCAGCGGGCGGGTGGATCGCCAGCTCTTCGGTCGCGCCGCCCGCCAGGGAGATCCGGGCGTGGCGCAGATGTTCGCCAGCGCCGACGACGATCTGCTGAAGCGCCACGCCGACAAGCTGCGCAAGCGCTGGCGCGCGATCGGCCCGGAAAGGCTCATCGGCATCGCCCAGGCCCGCGCCGAGAAGCTCGCCCGCTTCCACCGCAAGCAGGTCCTCCGCAGCGACGACTGGATGGACCAGTCTCTCCCCTTCTGAACGCTCACATCGGCGGAAGCTCGTAGACCTCCAGGTCCGCTCCGAGCGTACCGAGCCAGATCGCCGCGGCGCATGCCGCCGCGACGGCGAGAAAGCTTGC
>JAEZED010000123.1 GCA_023417885.1 Planctomycetota bacterium | reverse complement strand
CGCCACCACCGCCGAAGCCGGTGCCGGCGCGGAGGCCCGGACCAACGAAGTCAGGAATGGCGACGATCAGGTCGCGGATGTCGATGACGTTCGTCTCGACGTTGCGCGACAGATCCTCCTCGGTGCTGATCGTCAGCACGCCGTCGTCAACGGTGAAGCCCAGCTCCGCATAACCGCCGCTAATCTGATTCAGGATCAGGTCGAGGGCCTTGTTCAGCGGAACGGACGGGGCGAGCTGGAGGGTGACCTCGGTGTTGCGGTCGACGCCCTCGATCTCCAGCGCCTGGTAGTTCACGAAGATGCTCGCCTGCGTGATGTTGCGCAGGAAGTTCACCACGTCCTCGAACGGCACGCGGTTGAAGTCCAGCGGCACGCCCACCGGACGCTCGAGCTGCGCCAGGAGCTGTGCATCGCCTTCTTCGGCGCCCTGCTCCTCGGCCACGGTGCGGTCGCGACGCTCGGTGAGATCCGGCCAGTCGTCCGGGTAGCGGAGGATGTCGCTGTACGGAATTCGCTTCTCCTGCGCCTCCACGAACGTCTCGGCACGCTCGCGGTCGTACCGGTCGTGGTAGTTCTGCTGGCGCTCCAGCAGCACGCGATCCTCCAGCAGCGGGCGGGCGCCCACCGCGTACTCGTTGTCCGGATCGATCGTCAGGATCTGCGAGACGATCTCCAGCGCCGCCTCGTAGTTCCGATCCTCGACCGCCTGCATCGCGTCCGACCGCAGACGCGCGACGGCCTCGCGGCGCTGGCGCTCCTCGGCCTGCTCGGCAAGTGCAGCGGCTTCGTCGGCACGCTGGCGCTCCCGCTCGGCAAGGTTGCGGTTGTAGACCTCCTCACGCTGGTTGATCGTCGTGCGGAGCGAGGTGAGGTCACGATCGAAGGCAGCCAACTCCTGGTTGGTGAAGAGGCCGGGGTTGGTGTCGCGGGCGGCCTGAGCCCGCTGAAGCGCGGCGCGGGCGTCGCTGAAGTTCTGGGCCTCGAGGCTCGTGCGGGCGCGGCCGATCGCTTCCTGGAAGTTGTAGGTGATCAGTTCCCGCTGCACCTGAATCTGCTGCTCGAACTGCGTGAGCCGGTCGCCGGGCTGGCCCTGGGCGGGGTTGGCCTGGTTCTGCACGAGGTTCAGCCGGCGCTGGGCGTCGCCGAAGTTCGGATCGAGCTGGAGCGCCTGGGTATAGGCGTCGATGGCGCCCTGGCGGTTGTTCTCGAGCTCCAGCTGCATTCCCTGGCGGTACAGCTCGCGCGCCTGGGCCTGGGCCTGCTGGCGCTGGAGCTGCTGCCCCTGGTTCGCCTGCTCGAGCTGCGTGTTGCCGCCCGGATCCTGCTGCTGGTTCTGCGCATTGCGTTCGGCCGCCTCGCGCTGGTCGATGCGCGCCATGACGGTGTCGATGTCATCCTCGAAGAGGCCGGGCTCGTAGCCGAGCTGCCGGGCCTGCTCCAGCTCGCGCCGGGCCGCGGCGAAGTCGCCGCGCTGATAGGCGGCGATGCCCGCGGCGTAGTGCTGCCGGGCCTGGTCCTGCTGCGAACCCTGCTGGTTCTGCTGGTCCTGCCAGGCATATGAGGCGGCCTGCGCGGTGTCGTGGCCGACACCGAGGATGGCGGCGGTGGGCGCGGCGAGGGCGACGGCGAGTCCGAGGACGGCCGAGCGGCGCCGGAGCAGGCCGGCTTGGACGTTGCGATCGGCGGAGCCAGTGGGCAGAGATTTGGAGTGGGTCATGGGATTGCGGGAGAGGGACACGCCGGAGGTCCTTTGGCAGCGGGTCGATCGGAACGAAAGGCCGGACAAGTCGAACACGGGCGCTGCTCCTGTGGGGTCCGAGGTCGTTGAGGACAGATCAGGCAACACGCATTTCGCAGGCGGGGTGGGCTCCTGCCGGAGCCGTCGGGGCACCACAACTAAGGCGTAGCGGGCGCTTTTGCAACTATCGTTGGCTCGGCTGCAACCGGGGCGGGGCCGATGGCTGTTTGTTGGTCCTGTGGGTGAGCCTGCCGGCGGCGCTTCGGGTTGCGCGGTTGGCCGGCGGCGTTGCGTCCTGCCTTTGCAACGATCGGCGTCGACCGGGCGGGCGGGGGCCTGCGTCCTGGGCCATGCCGGGCGCTGGCGTCCCGGCGTCCGGACGACCGGCGGTGCCCGGTCGCGATCTCGTCCCTCGGCCACACGCCCAACGGAGGCGCAATTGCCGAAAGGAGCGAGTCGGGGCGGGAGGATAATCCAAGGCGATACCCGTTGCAAATGAAGCGGGCCGTCCCGCCTGCGTTCCTGGCACGGGTGATAATTCCGCCCGGGAACCGCGTCACAGGCCTCGGAGCGTGCCACGCGCGGGCGGGCGAGCGATTCGCACGGGGCAACCGGAGTCGCGGGGTGACAGGTTCGAAGGATCGCGTCGCTCCTTTCCGGCTGCGGATTCGCCCGCCTCCCTCCGCGGCGGCGGAACTAAGATCGCGCAGGCCTCACGGGGCAGTCAATGTCCCCGACACGACGGAGCGGCCCGCCGCGCCGGAGACATCCCTCGATTCCCTTCCGTCCGCGAGATTTCTCCCACACCCGCAAAGGACGCCCAATGCCCACGAAAGTTCTTTCCCGGCTCCTGTTCGGCGGCGCCTCGCGCTTGAGCTGGCCCGCTGAGATCGGCCTTCTGGTCCTGCGCGCCTGGACGGGCCTTGCCCTCGCGTTCGGCCATGGCATCAGCAAGATCCCGCCCGACCAGGGACTGATCGACAGCACCGACGCCCTCGGTTTCCCCCTCCCGACCGTCAGCGCCTGGATGGCGGCACTCGGCGAGTTCGCCGGCGGAATCCTCCTGGCCCTGGGCCTCGTCACCCGACCCGCGGCCCTCTGGATCATGTGCGTCATGGGCACCGCCGCCTTCATGGTGCACTGGAACGACCCGCTATTCACCAGCGGCGGACCGGCCAAGGAGATGGCACTGCTCTTCTTCGCGCCGGCCTTCTGCCTGCTCATGACCGGCAGCGGCCGAACCGGCATCGACCAGTTCATCCGCGGGAAGAGCGCCCCGCGCGACTGATTCGCCCGGGCACGCTCACTCCGGATAGCTCAGCGACCGCCTTCCCCGGCCCAGGAACGTCTCCACCGCCAGCGTGCCGTTCTCGCTGATCTCGACAGACACCGCCCCGGTCTCGTGCGTCCGGAGCAGTGGACGGCCGCCCGTCATCTCGGCGAAGCGCCGCTGCTTCTGCGACAGCACGCGGCCGTTGGAGCTGATGACCCATTCGGGGTCCACCGCATCGATGAACGCCGCCGTCACGTCCTCGCCGCTGCCGTGGTGCGGGGCGATCAGCACGTCCGCCTTCAGCAGTGCCGGATCGTCCTCCGCCAGGACCAGCAGCCGACGCATCGCCTCCGACTGGATATCGCCACTGAAGAGTATCGATCGCTCCGCGTGCTCCAGCCGCACCACGAGCGACGCGTCGTTGCTCGACAGCGCGGCGTCCGCCGGAGGCCAGATCACCCGCATGAACGTCTGCCGGCCCAGCGGGATCACGTCTCCCACGCCGACCACGCGCGGCGGACGATCCTGCCGCACGAGGGCATCCAGCGTGCTCCTGCCGCTGGCGAACAGCCGCGCGTCCTCCTCGAATCGCGCCCCCACGACCACCTCCCCCACGCCGTAGCGATCCGCCAGGTCCGCGGCGCCGCCGTAGTGATCCCAGTTGGCGTGGCTGAGCACCAGCGTCCCGACGGCCGTATGTCCCCGGCTGCGCAGAAAGGGGGCGACCGCCTTTCCCACCGGGTCGCCGAGCGAGGTGGAACCGACGTCGATCATCGCCACGCGACCGGCGGGCGTCTCGATCACCACGCACTGCCCGGCGCCCACCGCCAGCACCGTTGCGCGCAGCGGCTGCTCGGACCCGCCCGCGCCGGCCGCGAAGGGCAGGATGAACATCACCAGCGACACGACGCCCAGCGGGGCGCGCGCCGACCACCGCAGCCCGGGCGTCGGCCAGCGCACCAGCCACAGCAGGGTCGCTGCGTAAAACGCCAGGATCAGCCACAGCGACGGCTGCGGCAGCGGCACGTCCGCGCCGGGACGCCGGGCAAACCAGTCCACCACCGACAACATCGCCTCCACCGGCCAGGCCGCCATCTCGGCCCAGGCCGGCGACAGGCCCGGCAGCAGCGCCGTCAGCAGCACCTTCAGCACGCCCGTCACCAGCGAGAGGAAGACGAAAGGGGAGGCCGCCAGCGACGCGGGGATCGCCCACGGGTTGAACTGCCCGAAATGCACCGCCACCAGCGGGATGGCGATCCCCCAGGCAACCACCGCCGCCGCCAGCGCCGCCACCATTCGCGCGTCGAACCAGTGCGTCACCCGGAACAGCAGCCTGTCGCGCTGCCGGCGCAGAAGATCCGCCTCCTGCTCCGGCCGCGAGCCCATGAACCCCTGGAGCGGTCGCGAGAAGAGCATCAGCCCCAGCACCGTCACGAAAGTGAGCTGAAAGCCGGCGCGGTAGACATCCAGCGGGTTGATCAGCAGCACGAAGATCGCCGACGCCGACAGCAACTGAAGCCCGCCGGCGCGCCGGCCCGTCACCAGGCCCAGCCCGAACGTCACCGCCAGCGCCGTCGCCCGGATCACCGGCGCCGACGGCAGCGCCAGAAGCCCGTAGATCGCCACCACCAGCGTCCCGGCCACCACGCTCGTTCGCGGGCCGAAGCCGAGGAGGCGCATCAGCCCCAGCACCAGCCCGCCCACGATCGCGATGTGCATCCCCGAGATCGCCAGGTGATGGCTCGTCCCGCTCCTGCGAAAGTCCTCCCGCGCGTCGGTCATCACCGGGTCGCTCTCACCCAGCAACAGCGCGCGAAGCACCGCCGCCTCGACCTGCGTGTGCGCGTCGAACCCCGCCGCGAGCCACCGCCGCGCCTGCTCGCGCGCGGCCGCCAGCACGCCGGCCTCCCCCTCGCCGATCACCTCCACGTTGCCGGGGCCGTCCACGCTGATGCTCGCAAGCACGCCACCGCTGCGGTAATAGGCGGCGAAGTCGAACTGCCCCGGGTTCATCGCCTCCCCCGGCCGCTCCAGCAGCCCGAACACCCGCAGCCGCTGGCCCGCGACAAGCTCCGGAACCGGCGAATCGAACTGCAGCAGGGCGATCCCGTGCGCGCTTCGCCAGCCGCGCCACGTCTCCACGCCGCGAACCTCGGCGAGACAGACATGCTTCGGCGGACGCGGCATCGCCGACTCCGGCGTCCTCAGCAGGCGCGGCGACTCCGTGAGCAGCAGCTCCATCCGTGCCAGGCGCGGCGTGTCGCCGACGTAGAGCGCGACATGATCCGCCTGGAACTGGTATCGCGCCAACTGTCCCGCCCCCAGCCCCAGCGCCACGATCGACACCGCGAGACAGGCGTTCCCCGCGCGACGACCGGGTGCGACCAGTCCCGCGACGCCGAGGCAGGCGGCGGTCGCCAGCCAGGCGCCCGTCAGCAGGCGGAGGTGGTCGTGAAGGAGGATGCCAGCGATAAAGAGGATCGCTGCGGGCAGCGCCGGAGCGCGGGCGGTGAAGCCGGGGGCGACCCGTTGCGGAACGGCCCCGTGCGGCGGCGCGGGGGCGGTCTGCGATGCCGGCGTCAGCGCGCGATCCAGCGCAGAATCGTTCTCGCGCACGTGCATGCGAGGGACGATCCTGCCCGCCGGGCCCGCCGGTCGCAAGTGCCGACGGATGCCTGCCTTTCATGCCAGAGACAGCGGTGGCTCACCCATCTTGCCCCGCCGCGCCAGGGCGGCGCCGGCGAGCGTCGCGGGGAGGAGCAGGGCAAGGAACGGCAGGTGATACCAGAGCGGCATCAGGTTCCACATCGCCGCCTGCACGCCGACTCCGACGACCAGCAGGATGAGACCCAGCACCGCCGAGGCGGCGAGGCGGCGTCGCCCGGCGATCCGCCCCACGACGACGCCGGCGGCAATCGAGCAGGCCACGCTCCAGCCAAGCAGCGACAGGAGCACGCCCGCGCCCGTGACCGGCTCTCCCGGGACGACCGCCCCCGGCAGGGCGGCCTGGACGAGCGCGCCGCCGAGGAGCCACAGGACCGTCCACACGATGAATCCGATCACGACACCGAGGATGCGCTTCCACATGATGGGTTCTCCGGATCTGGTGCGCCGCGAGGCGGGTGCTTGGCAACGGTGCGTCCACCATGCCGGGCGGGGAAGGCATCAGGCCCAGTGTTCCGTCCGGCAGCGCTTCGGTGTGAAGGGCGCCATCACCTTGAAGAGGATGAAGAGCATGCGCACGCCGAAGCCGGGCCGGCCGGTCTCGATGACCCGCTTGAGTGTGCTGAGGATCATGCGGCTGCCGGAGACCATCTGCTTGGCGCTGCGGGAACCGGGCGTGAGGTCCTCGAGGATCAGGGTGAAGTCCACCTCGCCGCCGATTTCCCGGAGCTTGTAGATCACCTTGCAGGGCGGGTCATCCATGCTCGTGAAGCGGAAGGTGTGGGCGAAGAGCGTGGGCGGGCGGACTTCGAGGATCTCTCCAACGACGCCCGTGTACTTTCCGTCCGCGGAGCGCATGGAGATTCTTGAGCCGGGCTGGAGCATGTCGTAGTTCATGCGCATGTTGAAGAAGCAGGGGATGACGTCGTCGGTGCGCGTGATCTCGCGCCAGACGTCGTGGATCGACCCGCGGATCCGGATGCTCATCACCGAGCGCGTGGCGTCGGCGGCGGGCGAGTCCGCCGGCTGCGAAACCGAGCTCTCGGGAGTGGAGATGGAGTCAGGCACTGTCTGCCGCCTTTCGTGGTGGGGCGCCTTCGGCGGCGCTGGATTGGGTGCGTGCTTCGATGCGCTGCTTGAGATCGACCATCCGTCCGGCCCAGAAGCGGCTGTAGCGGTCGGTCCAGCGGTCGGCGATCTGCTGGAGGGGGACGGCGTTGAGGAAGTGAAGTCGCTGTCGACCTTCCTTGCGGGAAATGACCAGCCGGGCGGCTTCGAGCATCCGCAGGTGCTTCATCACGGCGATGCGGCTCATGGTGAAGCAACCGGCCAGCTCCAGGACGTTCGCGCCGGGCGCCTCGACGAGCCGGTCGAGGATGGCCCGGCGGACGGGGTGGCCCAGCGCCTTGAAGATGGCATCGAGTTGCGCGTCGCTCACAGGTAACCAAAAGGTTACATGTATTTGCGGGCGGTGTCAACGCTTTGTCTCGCGACACGTCTCGATCCGGATTTGACTGCGTCGGACGTGCGGCCGAAGCTGGGCTTCGTGATGGCTCGCGTACCGCTTTTCGGGATCGTCCTGGCGATCCTGGCGCTCCTCGCCGGGCCGGCGCACGCCGAGCCGGCCGATCCGCGCGGCCGCCCGCGAAGGGGCGCTACGACGTGTCGCGCCTGCTC
>JAEZED010000107.1 GCA_023417885.1 Planctomycetota bacterium | reverse complement strand
CGCGGCGCGCCCGCCCGGTACCCCGAAGGAGAACGACACGATGCGACTGTTCCTGAAGCGCTTCCTCGTCCTGGCCGCGATGACGACCCTGGCCCTTGCCGGCTGTGACGGCGGCGACACGGCCGATTCCGGCGGCGCCGGTGGCGGTGGCGGCGGGGAGAAGCCCGTGATCGGCGTGAGCATCCCCGCGGCAGATCACGGATGGACGGGCGGCGTCGTCTACTGGGCCAACGAGGCCCGGAAGCAGTACGGCGACGAGGCGGAGATCCTGATCCAGACCGCCGGCACGCCGGAGGAGCAGATCAGCCAGATCGAGAACATGCTGACCCAGGGCGTCGATGCGATGGTGGTGCTGGCGACCGAAAGCGCGCCGCTGACGCCGACCGCCAAGCGGATCAAGGAGCGAGGCGTCTACCTCGTCAATGTCGACCGCGGCTTCCTCGAGCCGGTCGCGGATGTGTATGTCGCGGGGGACAACGCCGCCTTCGGGCGCCAGAGCGCCGAGTACATGGTCGAGAAGATGGGCGGGCAGGGGAACATCGTGATCGTGACGGGCATCCCCTCGACCGTGGACACGGCGCGGGTCGAGGCGGCGAAGGCGGTCTTCGCGCAGCACGAAGGGATCAACGTGCTCGACCAGGCGGTCGGGAACTGGAACCGCGAGGACGCGCTCAACGCGATGCAGGGTCTGCTCCAGAAGCACAGCGACATCGACGCCGTCTGGGCGCAGGACGACGACATGGCCGAGGGGATCGAGCAGGCGATCAAGGAGGCCGGCCGGCAGAACGACATGTGGGTGATGGGCGGCGCCGGCAAGAAGGAGATCGTGAAGCGTGTGATGGATGGGGATGCGATGTTCCCGGCCGACATCACCTATCCGCCGAGCATGATCCTGGCGGGGATCGCGCTGGCCAAGGCCCGGCTGGTGGACGGCGATCTGGCCGCCGCGGCCGAGGACATGCCGGAGCACCTGGGCGTGACAAAGGAAATGATCGAGCAGGCGAAGCAGCAGGAGGGGCAGAAGCAGCTGACGCTGCCGGTGCTGCTGATCACGCCGGAGAACGCAAGCGATTTCTACTTCCCCGAATCGGTGTTCTGAGGTGTGATTGGCTTCGGCCGTCTGCGTGGCACCGGCCTTCCGGGCCGGGCAACACGGGCTGACATGCCCGCCCGAGCATCGACCTGCTTTCCGGACGCACTCCCATGCAGCTGACAATCCTGATGACGATCCTGATGGCGCTCACCGGCGCAACCCGCGCCCAGGACGGCCCCACCGTCCTGCTGCTCACCGACTGCAACGGCTACGTCCACGGCGTCGTGAAGCCGACCGACGGCGACAGCGTCGTGAAGCGGACCATCCAGGCGATCGTCGAAGACCAGCTCGGCGGACGGCTCATACACACTGACGACGCCTCCAAGCTGACGGCGGAGGTGCTGGATCCGGCGAGGACGCAGGTCGTCGTGATGTACACGACCGACGACCTGCCGCTGGACCTGGATCTCCTGAACAGCTACGTCGAGAAGGGTGGAACGCTCCTGGGCATCCACTGCGCGACGGACACGTTCAAGGAGAGCGAGAAGTTCTACACGCTGATCGGCGGGACGTTCGTGGAGCACCCGTGGTACGCGAATACGGACGTCGTGCTGAAAGCGACGGATCCGGAGCACCCGGTCGTGGCGCCCATCGGCCGGGAGCGGGCGCTGAAGGAGGAGATCTACCTCCACAAGAACCTCCAGCCCGAGCAGATGCGCGTGCTGATGGTGCTCGATATGGAAAAGACCGAGCTCAAGCGCCCGCAGGTGGTGCCGGTGGTCTGGGTGAAAGAGGTCGGCGAGGGACGCGTCCTCTACACCTCGCTCGGACACAACGAGGCCGTCTGGCAGAGCGACTGGTACCAGGAGCACCTGACCAACGGCTTCAAGTGGCTGCTGCGCGACATCGAAGCGTCCGCCGAGCCGAATCCGGACGTGACGAAGCGCGAGGAGGAAATCGCCCGTCGCGCCGCCGGCGCGGCCGAAGCCTCGGGGGGCGGGGCGGAGCGGCGCTAACAAGCAAGAGACGTATCCTGAAAACAACCGGAGAGATTCACATGCCATTCCGTACGTGTGCCCTTGTCGTTCCCGCCCTGCTGCTGTCCGCCGGCGCCGCTTCGGCGCTCTGGTCGCAGCCGGCGCCGCAGCAGGAGTCGCAGGATCGCGCCGCGCAGGCGCAGCCGGGCGACGCGCAGGAGGAAGGCTTCATCATCCTCTTCGACGGCACCGAGCAGAGCGCCAAGGAGAACTGGCGCGGCTTCAAGAAACAGGAGCTTCCCGAGGGGTGGACGGTGACGGAGGAGGCCCTGACCCTGACCGGCAGCGGCCAGGGGGACATCATCACCCGCCAGCAGTTCACGGACTTCGACCTGCGGCTGGAGTGGAAGATCGAGCCGGGCGGAAACAGCGGCATCATGTACCGCGTGGGCGAGTCGGGCGACGGCACCGACGCCACCTATCTCACCGGCCCGGAGTACCAGGTCCTCGACGACAAGGACGCCGCCGACAACAAGACGACCATGACGCGCGCCGGCGCCCTCTACGGCCTCTACCCCGCCCCTGACCCCTCGCCCGTGAAGCCCGCCGGCGAGTGGAACGAGGCGCGCATCGTCGTGAAGGGGAACACCATCGAGCACTACCTCAACGGCGAGAAGATTGTCGAGGCCGAGCTCGGCAGCGAGGAGTGGAAGGAGCGCCTCGCCGCCAGCAAGTTCGCCACCTGGCCGCGCTTCGCGAAGGAGCCTTCGGGGCACATCGCCCTCCAGGACCACGGCAACGAGGTCGCCTTCCGCAATATCCGGATCAAGCGCCTCGACGCCGAAGCGCGGCCGTAGCCAGGCTTTCCAAGCAGCACTTCACGAATGGCGGGCCGAGACCGGCTCGCCATTCTTCTTTGCGCGCCGGAGCGGCAGTGACATAATCCGGGCGTGCGCGACCTGCTCGGATGGTTCCGACGGCACGCTCCCCCGCCGCCCCTCGACAGAATGGCGCGTGACTGGATTGCGCACAAGCTCGGCTGGCTCGAGCAGGAGTTCGGAGCGGAGCGACTTCGCGAGGCGCCAATCGTCGAGCCGACGCCCCAGTTCTTCCCCGACCCCTACGACGGCACCCCCGCCGCCGCCGAGCGACTGTTTCACCGCGTCTGCGGCTACATGGCTGTCGACCCGGCGATTGTGGAGCTGGAGGTCTTCGACGAGTCGAACCGGCCGTGGTTCGTCAACGACCGTGGCGACTACCTGCCCGGCGCGGCAGGCACCTTCGAGGGCAGCGGCGAGAGGTTTCTCATCCGCATGGAACGAAGCGAGCTTCACCGCCCGATGGACTGCGTCGGCACGTTCGCGCACGAGCTCGCCCACCTCCGGCTGCTCGGCGAAGGCCGCTCTGACCCGGATGCGTTCGACAACGAGCTGCTGACCGACCTGACGGCGCTCTTCTTCGGGTTCGGCACCTTCCTGATTTCCTCACCGCGCCACTGGCACAGCCAGCTTTCCTGCTGGCCGGGCACGGACGTTCGCAGGCCGGAGTACATGACACTGCCGATGTTCGCGTGGGCGCTGGCGCTGGTCGCGCGGAAGCGCGGCGAGCCGGATCCGCCGTCGTGGCTCCGCCATCTCGGGCGCGACGCCCGCGCCGAGTACCGCGCAGCAATGCGATTCCTGGCCGCGGCGGGCACGGCGTGAGGTGGCCCGCGCGCTAGCTTGTTCGAGTGATCCGCGTCGCCGGCGGGTTGTCGTACCGTGGGGTTGCGCGTAGGTTGCCCATCCCCGGCGGCGCGGTGTCGCCGGAGTCTTCTCATGTATGGGGGCAGGAAGGGATCGAAGTTGCAGATGCCAGTCAAGTGTTTTGCCGCCGCGGCGGCTGTTGTTGCGGCGGCGGGGCTCGTCCCGCAGGCCGGCGCCGACGTCCTGTTCGACAACGGGCCGATCGTCACGAACCCCACCGGCGGGACCGGGCCGATCGAGGGACAGCCGATCAGCAATGCCGACGGCTTCCCCTGGGGCCCGGGCCTCATCGCCTCCACCGCCGGCGTCGGCGCGTTCGTGCCGGAAGGCACATCCGCCGCGGATGACTTCGTCGTCCCGGCCGGCGGGTGGAATCTCGATGCGCTCACCGTCTATGCCTACCAGAACGGCCAGACGACGGCGACGGTGTCACGGATCACGGTGAACCTCTGGACGAGCACGCCGGGCGAGGGCGGCACGCCTGTGCTCGCCAGCCCGCTGGTGCTCGACGCTGGCGAAGGCGTCTTCGTCGCGCACCGCCAGGGCCCCAGTGGAACGGACACGGTGCGGCCCGTCTTCGCCTACACGGTGGATCTCGACGGGCTCCCGGAGGCCGGGCGGCTCGACGAGGGAACGTACTGGATCGAGTTCTCCTTCGACAGCGACGCGGCGCCCGGGTCGCGGGCCTACACGCCGCTCGTGTCGCCGCGCGAGGAGGCGTTCAACCACAACGCGCACCTCTACAACGTGCCGTTCGCCGGCTCGCCGCTGATGTGGTTTGAAGGGCGCGAGGGATACCAGAGCGAGCAGGAGCCGGGCCGCGCCTACGCCCTGCCGTTCCAGCTCACCGGCACCGCGATCCCGGAGCCGGCGTCGCTCGGCCTGGTCGCCGCAGGCGGGCTGCTCATGCGCCGCCGCCGTGCCGTTCGGTAACAGGGCGCGGGAGCTGATATGGATCGAAAGCAAGCACCCCGCGGGCCAGGCGCCCGCGGGGTGTTTCTGTTTGCAGTTGCCACTGTCACGCTGCCGGACGGGTCGCCGGCTGCGTGGCGGGCGGGGAACTGGGCTCGGCCTCGGCCTCGGGCGCCTTGACCGCCTGCTCGGCCTGCTCGGCATCGGCGCGCTGCTCGAGCGCGTCGAGCCGGCGGCGCAGCGAGCGGAGCGCCGCACCCTGGTCATCGTTGTTGATCCGCCGGATCGCCTCCCGCGCGGCGTCGCGATGGCCCTCGGGAGCGCTTCCGTCCGCCACGCGCTGAAGCGGTGCGAGCGCCTCCTCGTCGCCGGTCGCGCCCAGGGCCGAGATCGCCCCCAGCGCATGCCGCTCCTGCGGATCGTCCGTCAGGTCCACGAGGAACTCGCGGATCCGCTGCCGCTCCTCCTCGCTCGCTGACGCGTAGAGCTGGCCGAGCGCCGAGATGCCGGTGCCGCGGGCGCGGAACGGCCCGCCGTAGCCGCCCAGCTCCATGGCGGGATCGATGCCACGCGTCTCCCCGAGGTCCGCCAGCGCCGCGACGGCCGCCTGGCGCACGCGGTGGCCCCAGCCGCGATCCTCCGCCTTCTCGAGGAGCAGTTCGACGATCGCGTCGGTCGCATCCTGCCGGGCCAGGCCGGCGCAGGCGGCGGCCTCGACGAGGAGCGACGGATCCTGCCGGGCGAACGGGATCAGGGCGCGGGCGACGGACTCATGGCGATAGCCCCCCACAGCGCTGACGGCGGCGCGGCGCACGCGCGGATCGTCGATGCCGGCAGCCAGCGCCGCCACCAGCGCGTCGCGCGCCTCGTCGGTGTTCATGCGGCCCAGCGCCGCGGCGGCCTCGTCGCGCTGGCCCCAGTGGCGCTCGGCATCATGGAGGATGGAGACCAGGATGTCGCGCGCCCGCCCGTCGCGGCTGCCGGCGAGGCGGTCGATCGCCTGGAGACGGGCGAAGGGCGTTGGCCCGTCGGTCGCCTGGCGCAGCGTCATGGCCAGCGGCGGCTCGAAGGAGAGCGCGCAGAGCATGCCGTTGTTCGGGTTGATGACGACCTGCTGCGGCTCCTCGCCGGTCGGGAGCTGCGCCTGGGTCTGACGGCCCGCGATGTCGACGGTGAACTCGCGCACGCTCCCGTCGCTCATGACGGCCCAGACCTCCATCGGCCCTGTGAACGCCGGATATTCAGGACCGATCGGCTGGGTCTGCACGAGCGTGATCTCCGCGCCGCCGGCGGCGTCGTTCCACTGGTAGGTCGCGTCGAAGCGCGGCGTTCCCGGGCGGTAGACCCACTGCCGGAAGAAGCGCTCGTAGTCGCGGCCGGTGACGTCCTCGAAGCAGCGGCGCAGCTGGTCCGCCTCGACTGGGGAGAGGGCATGGCGCGCCTGGAAGAGCTTCAGGGCGTTCCAGAAGACCTCGTCGTCGCCGGTGTACTCCCGGAGCATGTGAATGACGGCGGCGCCCTTGCCGTAGGGATTGCTCACGCGGGCGCGGAAGGTCTCGGAGGGATGGTCGTAGAACGGGTTGTAGAGCCCCCCCGCCACCGTTACGTCGTCGGCGCGGGCGATCGAGCGGTGGTTGGTGTAGACCTCGTAGGCGTACTCGTCGCGGCCGTGGTAATGCTCGTGCCAGGCCGAGTCGAGGTACGTGGCGAACCCCTCGTTGAGCCAGAGGTGCGACCAGCTCTTGCAGGTCGTGTGATCGCCGAACCACTGGTGGGCCAGTTCGTGGGCGATCAGCCCGTCCAGCGAGTTGCCCGCCGCCGCCTTCTCGCTGGTGAAGACCGAGTCCTCGTGCAGCGTCGTGGCGGTGGTGTGCTCCATGCCGCCGGAGGCGAAGAGGTAGACGACGCTCTGGTTATACGCCTCCCACGGATACTCGCCGAGCTTGTCGCTGAAGAAGTCGAGCATGTTCTTCGTGCGGCCGAAGGTGCGCTCCACGCCCGGCGCCTGGCCCGGGGGAACCCAGTAGCTGACGCGCCGGCCGTTCCACTCGTCCTCGACGACGTCGAACTCCCCGATCACCACGGAAACGAGGTAGGAGACGTGCGGCTTGTTCATGCGGTAGTGCCACCGGCGAAGCCCCTCGCCAGCCGCCTCCTCGACCACGAACTCGCCATTAGAGAGGACCTTCAGGTTGCGCGGGACGGTCGCGATGATCTCCGTCGTCATGCGCTCGTTGGGGTAGTCGTGGCAGATGAGCCAGTGGCGGTTGTACTCCGGCTGCCCCTTGGAGTGGACGTGGAGCGGCCGGTCGGGGTACTCGTCGTCCGGAATCGCGAAGATCAGCCCGGTTTCCGGCTCGATACAGGCATACTCGAAGACCAGCGTCGCCTCGGTCATCGGAGCGATCGGCTGCGGGAAGAGCACGACCACCTCCTGGCCGTCGTAGCGGAACTCCAGTTCCTTCCCCTCGCCATCGGTAACCCGGCGGATCTCGAGATCCACCGCGTCGAGGCGGAGGCGCTCCAGGGGGAGCATGAGGGTGGTGAAGGTGAGGGTTTCGGTCGCCTCGAAGCTGCGGCTGGCCGGGTCGGGCATGCGCATGTCGAGCTTCAGGTGCCGGTAGTCCACCTGCGGATCGGGGGCGTAGCGCTTGGTGGAGCGGCCGGTGGCCGCGTCATATCCCGGCTGCGCCCAGGCGTGCGGCTGGCCGGCGATGAGGAACGTAGCCACGAGGGCCGGGAGGGTGGACAGCAGAAGGCGGATCATGCCGACAGCCTACGCGCCGGCGGCGCGGCTGCAACGGAAGCCACTCCGCGCGGCAGACGACCCGCCGGGAATGCCGGCGGGCCGGCGGGGGTCCGGGATATACACCCCCGCCGTCAGGCGCGCCGGCGGCCGGCCAGGAGGGCGATGGCGCCGATGGCCCCGATCGCTCCCGCGGGCGCCGGGACGGCCGTCACGGTGAACTGGAGACCGCGCGTGCCATCGGCGAACTGCACGAGGTCGAAGAAGCCGTCGAAGCCCTCGATGTTGGAGGTGAAGGCGAAGTCGGACACTTCGAACGTGACGCTCGAGGACGGGTTCTCGAAGTACTCGATCAGCGTGTAGGTCGCCTCGTCCGCCCCCTCGCCGACGCGGAAGTCGAACCAGACCGGGCCGTCGCCCGAGCTGCCGCGGTTGAGCGTCGTCACGGAGCGGAGCAGGTCGCTCTCGGAGCCCAGGTCGAACTCGATGTGCGTGCCGTGCGCCAGGGACATGAAGAATGCCTCCATCGTCCCGGCCCCCGGCCCGTCGACGTCGCCGGGCGCCAGCCGCGGCGTCGAACCGCCCAGCGACAGCGCGCTGAGCCGGCCGATCGTCCCGTCCACCGCGAGCGTGCCGTCCCAGACCGTCCAGTTCATCCGCACGTCCCCGTCGATCTCCACGCGCCCGCCGTGCGTGAAGTCGGTGCTGCTGGCGGCGCCGATCGTCCACCCCGAGGAGCCGCCGTTGCCGATGCCGTCGGGGGCGATGCGCAGGGTGCCGGCGCCGAGCTTGGTGAGGCTCGCGTCCGAATCGAGCCGGCCGTTCCAGTGCGCATCGAAGCCGTTGGTGGTGAGCGTGGAGCTGCGCAGGAGGCGAATGGGCCGGCTGGTGATCCAGTCGCCCGTGAGCACGATCCCCTGGCCCACGGTGCCGGCGATGCTCAGACCGCCCGTCGGGGCGCCCAGGTTCGAATCGCGGTTGATCTCCACCTCGGCGTCCACGATGCGCGTGCCGCCGGTGTAGGTGTTGTCGTTCGAGAGGATCAGCCGGCCATGGTCGCCGTTGAAGACCGACTCCAGGTGAACCACGCCGGGGCCGGAGATGACGCCGGCGTACTCCAGCGCATTGCCCCCGCCCTCGCGCGCGGCAAGCCGGAACGCCCCGCTGGCGACCTCGGCCGGCTTGTCGATGACGGCGGTGCCGGCGCCGCGCCAGTCGAGGCTGGCGACCAGCTCGCCCCCGCCGGCGGTGCGGTTCACGAAGCCGCTGGTGGAGTCGAAAGTGTCAGGATCGGTGAATCGGAACCCGCCGCCGTTGATGGTGGTCACGCCGGTGTAGGCCTGGGGCTGGGTGAGCGTGACGGAGAAATCGCCCGACTTGGTCAGGCCGTTGCTCCCGGAGATCACGCCGTTCATCGTGACGATGCTGCCGATGTGCAGGATCCCCTCGGCGGCGCCGAAGTCGATGTTGTTGTCGAAGCTCGTGCCAGTGCCGTTGGCGAGAATCACGGCGCCGCTGGCGACGTTGACCGTCCCCGTGCCGCTGACGGTCGTCCAGTCGGGGACGACCAGGGCGTTCACCGTCACGGTGTCGTTGTTCTCGACGGTGTTCACCGACCCGCTGCTGCCGCCCGGAAGCTTCACGTTTGCCGACGCGCCGGCCGTGAGGTCGGTCGCGTACTCGCCGGCGGTGAGCGTGCGGAGCTGTCCGCCGTCGTAGGTGACCAGGTCGCGCGGGGAGAGGATCGTGGAGGGGGAGCCGGCGATCCAGGGGACGATCCCGCCGACCATCGGGACGGCGGAATCGACGCTGAGGATGGCGCCGGTGTTGGCCTGCGCCATCATGATCGTCGCGCGGTCGCCGCGGGTGAGTGACGGGGTCGAGACTTCCATTCCGCCGTTGCGGCCGTTGATGAAGAACTGGGCCATTCCCTCGATCGTCACCGGTCCGACGCGCTCGACGGTGTTGTTGCCGGCGGTGTTGTTGCCGAGGGCGGAGAGGCGGCCGTTGACCAGGTGCATCGGGGCCGTGTCGTTCAGCCGGTCGAGGCCGGGGTTGCTGGCGTTGTCGAACCGCAGCTCTCCGCCGTTGCGGATGTCGTAAAGGCTGCTGCTGGCGATGCTGCCGTTGCCGCTGAGCCCGATGTTGCCGGCGGTCATGCCGGGGAGGCCGATGAACAGCTCGTAGAACTCGGCCTGGTCGATCACGGTGGCGCCGGTGTAGGTGTTGGCGTTGGTGAGGTTGACGGCGTAGTCGAGGTCGCCGACGCCGCGGAGGTCGATCCCGCCGGGGCCGCTGATGACGCCCGCGAGGGTGAAGCCGCTGTCGCGCGGGCGCAGCAGCAGGTCCTGGTTGGCGACGATGTTGTTCGCGATGGTCAGCGAGGTGCTGGTGCGGAAGATGCCCCCGTCGGCCGTCAGCACGCCGGTGCCGAGGCCCGATGCGTTGCCGATCTCGAGGATGCCGCTCTGGAGCGTGACCCCGCCGGTGAAGGTGTTGGCGCCCTCGAGCCGGAAGAAGCCGTCGAGCTCGCTCGGCCCGCTGCCGGTGACGGTGAGGGAGCCGGCGCCCGAGACCGGGGCCGCGACGTAGGTGTTGCCGTAGGACTGGGTGTCGAGCGTGAGGTTGCCGACGAGGCGCCAGTCGTTCGGAACGCCGCTGATTCCGCCGAAGCGGAAGAGGCCGGTGTCGGTGCTGCGGATGAACGACCCGTCGCCGAACTGGTAGGCGCTGCCGGCGCTGACGCTGATGAAGGTGGCGGTGTTGGTGCGCGTCTCGAGGGTGATGCCGCCGACGTTGAGGATGCCCAGGTCGTTGAAGGCGCGGTAGGAGGAGTGGCCGAGGTTGGTGAAGGTGAGGAAGGTGTCGGCGCCCGAGGCCGGCACGTTGCCACCCAGCCAGTTGGCAGGGTCGCTGAACTGACCATGCTCCCGGCTGATCCAGGTGTGGTCGTCGGCGCCGGCGACACCGGCAAGCGAGACGGCCGCGACAGCGGCGGAAAGGACGGCGGCGCGGCGAAGCGGCGCCCGGACGGCGTTGACGAATGACATCAGCTCTCTCTCCCGTTGGACGAATCTGGCGGACGCCGTGAACGACGGCGACCCGAAGGGCGAGGATACTGAATGGGCCCCCATCGGCAACCGCAAACCGGGGGGCGACGGGAGGGAATCGGAAGGCAGAAGCGGCGGGCGGTGAAGCGAGGCAATCTGGGCCGCTCGTGAACGTGTCACGGCACGTGCGCGTCCAAGGCGGTGCTAAGATAGCGGCCTATGCCTCAACGTCCCGCCGACGTACCAGAGACGATGAAAGCCCTCGTGAAGGCCGAGTCCCGGGAAGGGCTCTGGCTGAAGGACGTGCCGACCCCGGAAATGGGGCCGAACGACGTGATGATCCGGGTCGATCGCACCGGCATCTGCGGGACCGACGTGCACATCTGGAAGTGGGACGAGTGGGCCCGGAAGACGATCCCGGTGCCGATGGTGGTCGGGCACGAGTTCGTGGGGGAGATCGTGGCGATCGGCGAGAACGTGACCGACTTCAAGGTCGGCTGGCTCGTCAGCGGCGAAGGTCACGTGGTCTGCGGGACCTGCCGCAACTGCCTCGCGGGAAGGCGTCACCTGTGCGCTCACACGCTGGGCGTCGGCGTGAACCGGCCGGGTGCGTTCGCGGAGTACGTGGTGATCCCGATGGGGAACGTGTGGCACCACCGGGACGAGTCGATCGACCGGGACGTGGCGAGCATCTTCGATCCGTTCGGCAACGCCGTGCACACGGTGCTCCAGTGGGACCTGCTGGGGGAGGACGTGCTGATCACCGGCGCCGGCCCGATCGGCTGCATGGCGGCCGCGATCGCGCGGCACGCGGGGGCGCGGCACGTGGTGGTGACGGACATGAACCCGTACCGGCTGGAGCTGGCGAAGAAGCTCGGTGCGACGCGCGTGGTGAACGTGAGGGAGGAGAAGCTCGCCGACGTGCAGAAGGAGCTGGGGATGACCGAGGGGTTCGACGTCGGCTGCGAGATGAGCGGCGCCGGCCCGGCCTTCAGCGATCTGGTCGGCAACATGGCGCACGGTGGGAAGATCTCGATCTTGGGGATTCCCGGAAACGACGTGCGGATCGACTGGAGCACCGTCGTCTTCAACATGCTCACGCTCAAGGGGATCTACGGGCGCGAGATGTACGAGACGTGGTACAAGATGACGACGATGCTCCAGAGCGGCCTGGACATCTCCCCCGTCATCACCCACCGCTTCCACTATTCGGAGTTCGAGAAGGGCTTCGAGACGATGATGGGCGGCAACAGCGGGAAGATCATCCTGAACTGGCGCTGAGCCGGATCCAGAACGCCGCGAGCGGAGGCCTGCCGATGACGCAATCGAATCGGAGGAGATCGGCCGCGCTGGCGCTCCTCGTGCTGCTGATCTTCCCCCTCCCCGCCGCGGCGGATGACGTGCTCTGGTACGACAGGCCCGCCGAGGCGTGGGAGGAAGCGCTGCCGATCGGCAATGGCCGGCTCGGCGGGATGGTCTTCGGGGGCATCGACGCCGAACACGTCCAGCTCAACGAGGACTCGCTCTGGTCCGGCGCGCCGACGGAAGCCGACAATCCGGACGCGCTGCCTGCCCTGGAGCGCATCCGCTCCCTTCTCTTCGCCGGGGAGTATGCCGAGGCGCAGAAGCTCACGTACCAGCACCTGCGCAGCAGCCTGGAGCATCCGGGCACGCGCGCGAGAGGGCCGTTCGGCAGCTACCAGACGCTCGGCGATCTTCGCCTCAACCTCCCAGCTTCCGGGGAAGCTCCCGTCGCCGGATACCGGCGTGAGCTCGACCTGCACTCCGCCATAGCGAGGGTGACCTATAGGCGTGGCGACGTGACGTTCACGCGCGAAGTCTTCGCAAGCCACCCGGCGCAGGTGATGGTGCTTCGCCTGACCGCGGACCGGCCCGGGCAGGTCTCCTTCACCGCCGCGCTCGACCGCCCTGAGCGCTTCGAGACGAACGCTGCCGGCGAGGCAGGGCTGCTCATGACCGGCGCCCTTCCGGACAACGGCGGCGGAGATGGCATGCGCTACGCCGTCCGCCTGCGCGCCGTGACCGAGGGTGGTCGCACCTGGACCCAAGGTGCGACGCTTCACGTCGAGTCCGCCGACGCTGTCACCTTGCTGCTCGCGGCGGAGACGAACTACCAGCTCGTCCCCGGCGACTACCTCGGTGGGCCGGAGCCGGTCGAGGTCACCGCCGAGCAGATCGCACGAGCGGCGGGGACGCCGTACGAGGCGCTGAAGTCGGCCCACGTCGCCGATCACCGCAGGCTCTTCGACCGCGTGACGCTGGATTTAGGCGAGACCAGTCCGGACGTCGCCGCCCTGCCGACCGCTGCGCGCCTCGTCGCCCGCCACGCCGGCGGACGCGATCCCGACCTGGAGGAGACGTACTTCCAGTTCGGCCGCTACCTGCTCATTGCCAGCTCGCGCCCGGGTGACCTGCCCGCCAATCTCCAGGGGCTCTGGGCGCACACGATCGAGACGCCGTGGAGTGGCGACTACCACACGAACATCAACCTCCAGATGAACTATTGGCCGGCGGAGACGACCAACCTCGCCGAATGTGCCCTGCCGCTGTTCGACCTGGTCGAGTCGCTCGTGCCGGCAGGCACGCGGACGGCCGAGGTTCATTACGGCGCCGGCGGCTGGACGGTGCATCACGCGACGAACGCCTGGGGCTTCACGTCTCCCGACTACAACCCCGACTGGGGCCTCTTCCCGATGGCGGGGCCATGGCTCACACAGCACCTCTGGGAGCACTACGCCTTCGGCGGCGACGAGGCGTTCCTCCGCCGCGCCTACCCGACGATGGCGGGCTCCGTCCGCTTCGCGCTCGACTGGCTCGTGGAGCATCCGGAGACGGGGAGACTCGTCTCCGGACCGGCGAACTCGCCGGAGAACCGGTTTCGGACCGCCGACGGGCAGGTGGCGTCGGTCAGCATGGGCCCGAGCATGGACCAGGAGATCCTGTGGGATCTCCTGACGAACTTCCTCGAGGCCTCCAAGGCCCTTGGCGTGGAGGACGAACTCGTCGCCCGCGCTGCCGAAGCGCGCGAGCGGCTGGCCTGGCCGGCGGTCGGTCCCGACGGGCGGCTGATGGAGTGGGCCGAGGCGTTCGAGGAGCCGGAGCCGCAGCACCGGCATGTCTCGCACCTCTTCGCCCTGCACCCGGGCCGACAGATCACGCAGCGCGGCACGCCGGAACTGTTCGCCGCGGCGCGCAAGTCGCTCGAGGCGCGCGGTGACGGGGGGACGGGGTGGTCGATGGCCTGGAAGATCAGCTTCTGGGCCCGCCTGAAGGACGGCCAGCGCGCCCATCGGCTGCTTGGCAACCTGCTCCGGCCCGCGGGCAGGGGCGCCGGAACGCTCCCGAACCTTTTCTGCGCCCATCCGCCGTTCCAGATCGACGGCAACTTCGGCGCGACGGCGGGCATGGCGGAGATGCTTCTGCAGAGCCATGACGGGGAAATCGAGCTCCTCCCCGCCCTGCCGCCGGCGTGGCGCGACGGCTCCTTCACCGGCCTGCGCGCCCGCGGTGGCTTCACCGTCGATGCGCGTTGGCGCGACGGGCGGGTAACCGGCTACCGCATCACCTCGGACGAGCCACGCGAGGTGGTGGTGCGGGTGAACGGGCAGGTCGAACGAGTGACCGCGCTGCCGGAACCGGAATAGCCGGAGGCGCACGGTGGTTTACAATGCGTCTCCATATGCCCGGGTCGGAACACCCGCGCGCCTGGCAAACCGTACAGGAGAGACCGCTGATGTTTGGCAGAATGAAGGACGACCTGCGGCGAACGCTCGATGAGATCCGCGCTGAGGGGCTTTACAAGAGCGAGCGGATCATCACCTCGCCGCAGGGGACGACCGTCGGCGTCGCCGCCCCCGCGGGCGAAGGTGTCAGCGGCACCGGCGCCGTCGGCCTGGCCACCGGCATGCACAAGCCCGACGAAAGCACCGCCGCCGGCCGCGAGGTGCTGATCATGTGCGCCAACAACTACCTCGGCCTTGCCCAGCACCCCGCGGTGCGCGAGGCGGCGCACAAGGGGCTGGACGAGTACGGCTTCGGCATGGCCAGCGTCCGCTTCATCTGCGGTACGCAGAGCATTCACAAGCAGCTCGAAGAGAAGCTCACGAGTTTCCTCGGCACTGAGGACACGATCCTGTACGGCAGCGCGTTCGATGCCAACGGCGGTCTGTTCGAGACGATCCTGGGCGCAGAGGACGCCGTCATCTCCGACGAGCTGAACCACGCCAGCATCATCGACGGCATCCGCCTCTCCAAGGCGCAGCGGTTCCGCTACCGGAACAACGACATGGCCGACCTGGAGGCGAAGCTGAAGGAGGCCGCTGGCGCCCGCTACCGGATGATCGCGACCGACGGCGTCTTCAGCATGGACGGGTACTTCGCGCAGCTCGACAAAATCTGCGACCTGGCGGAGAAGCATGACGCCCTGGTGATGGTGGACGACTGCCACGCCACGGGGTTCGTCGGGAAGACCGGCCGCGGCACGCACGAGCACTGCGGCGTGATGGGGCGCGTGGACATCATCACCGGCACCCTCGGCAAGGCCCTGGGCGGCGCCAGCGGCGGGTTTACCAGCGGGCGGGCGGAAATCGTCGAGCTGCTGCGCCAGCGCAGCCGGCCGTACCTCTTCAGCAACACCGTCGCCCCGCCGCTGGTGACGGGGGCGATCAGGGCGATCGAGCTGATCGAAAACGACACGACGCTGCGCGACCGGCTGGAGGAGAGCACGCGCTTCTTCCGCGGACAGATGGCGGAGGCGGGCTTCGACATGCTGCCCGGGACGCACCCGATCTGCCCGGTGATGCTCTACGACGCGGAGCTGGCGGGCCGTTTCGCGGCGCGGATGCTGGAGCTTGGGGTGTACGTGGTCGGCTTCAGCTACCCGGTGGTGCCGAAGGGGAAGGCGCGCATCCGCACGCAGATCTCGGCGGCGCACACGCGCGAGGATCTGGAGTTCGCGGTGACGACGTTCAAGCAGGTGAAGCGGGAGCTTGGGGTGTAGCCGCAGAACCGGTGACGCTTTGGAAGCGGCGATTCCCGGCTCTCGTAATCCAGCTTCTCAGGTGGATCATCCCGGAATCTGTGCCAATCTGTGCAATCTGTGGCTAATCTGGAGCCATGAACGACCACGACCGGCACATCAACTACATCGAGCTGCCCGCCGGCGACATGGCGGCGACGCAGCGGTTCTATCGCGAGGCCTTCGGCTGGTCGTTCACCGACTACGGCCCGGAGTACGCCAGCTTCTCCGCCGCCGAGGCGGGGGTTGACGGGGGGTTCCGCGCCGACGGCGCCGTGAAGCCCTCCGCGGTCGACAGCGGCGTGCTGGTCGTGCTCTACGCGGGCGAACTCGAAGCCACGCAGGAGCGCGTCCGCTCAGCCGGAGCGGAGATCGTGAAGCCGATCTTCAGCTTTCCCGGCGGGCGGCGCTTCCACTTCCGCGATCCCTCCGGAAACGAGCTGGCGGTCTGGTCGGAGAAGTGAGCGGCGGTTGGGTGAATGTCGTTGTGCGGTCGGTCACGGGCGGTTATGATCCGCGCCCTCTCGACGTCCCCGGGCTCTGTGGGGCGTGAACATGTCTGACAGCAGGGAAGGCGGCGCTCGCGCGTTTGTGCGAGCGTGGGCCATGCCGTCCGCACAGCTCGAGTGTTTCGAGCCGGCGCCGGCGTGGTGGTTGTCCATTCACCCGGGAGTCCTATGCGCCGAATCCCCGTGCGGGAAGAGCCAGCGGAAGTGAACCGAGTGGCCAGAGCGTCCGGTACCGCACCTCGTTTCGATCCGGTCGTGCGGGTCCCGAGCCGGCCGCCGCGGTGGTATGTACCGGACAGCGCGCTGTTACATGAGCGACGTGCGCTGGCCGCAAGCCAGCAGGATCCACCCTACTACGACCCGATCGAGGACGATCACACGATTGGAGGCATCATCCGGTACGTCGAGCACGTGGTCGTGGAGAGCCCGTTCTTCAGAGATCGGCGGCGACGTGCGGAGTTTCCAAACCGCAGCGTGTTCTGGCACATGAAGCAAGGGATCCTGCGGATCCGGTACGGCATCGTCTGGTTCTCGCCAGCGGAGATGAACCCGGGGGTGCGTTATGAGTGATTCCATCAATAAGAAGCTTGATCTGCTGTTCGAGGAATGGGAGCCGCTTTGTCCGGATCCCTTTGTCCGGGATGGTGTCGTATGCGAAGAGACGTTCCGGAGGGAGGCCCGTCGCGTGGTCTTCGTTCTGGCAGAGCCCAACTACATCGAAGCCGTCAAAGCCGCCGGCAACGATCTCCGGGTGTTCTACCGCACTGTTGTCAGTGGCAGATGCTTCTACCAGAGCCTCGCGCGTTGGACACGGCTGCTGCTCGATGGACAGACGGTCTCGTTCAAGGGGAATCCCGAAGGGGCGTGCGCGCAGTTGCGGCGCATCGCCACCATCAACCTGAAGAAGGTCGGAGGCGCCGGATCAGCCGTAGGAGGCACTGTCGCAGCCTTCGCTGCCGAGCACTGCTCGCTCCTGGTGAAGCAGCTTGACATCATTCAACCTGACGTGATCGTCGTCTGCGGCGGTCATGCCCGCGCGGGGATTCCCAAAGTGCTGGGTGCTCCCAAGACTCGCACGCCGGACGTGGCGGCAATCTGGAAACGCCTGAGACTTCTTCCCAGCCACCACCCTTCCTGTTGGACCAAGCCAGAAGCCGCATTGGATGCAAGGCTCCGCGACGCGTGGGAGGCGACAAGATGACGCGAGAAATCTTGATGCAGGAGTCTGGCCGTTGCGGTATAACGTGGCGTCATGGACCTGACGGCCGGGCAACCGCCTGTCGGTGATCCGGCGGGCGCGTTCGAAAGGACGGCGCTCCGCCGGGAGGGGGGTGAGACCATCGTTGTCATTGCGTTCCAGCGGAAGCTGCCTGATCCATCGACCGCCCCTTCACCGGGGCGGTCGATCTCTTTCCCGCATGCGCGATTCGCGCGTTGAGGAGCATCAGCCATGGGCCAGTACAGCACGGGTGACATCCGGAACGTCCTGATCGCGGGCACCGGCGGCGCCGGCAAGACGACGCTCATCGACGCCATGCTCTTCGCCTCGGGCGCGGTCAACCGCAAGTGCGCCCCCGCCGACGGGACGAGCGTGAGCGACTTCGAGAAGGAGGAGAAGGACCACAAGCATTCGGTCTACGCCTCGGTGCTGCACTGCGACCACATGGGCAAGCGCATCAACCTGATCGACTGCCCCGGCTCGCCCGACCTGATCGGCCAGGGAATCGCCTGCATCCCCGCGGTGGAGACCGTGGCGGTCGTGATCAATCCGCAGAGCGGGATCGACGTGGTGGCGCGCCGGATGATGCAGATCGCGCGGGAGCGGAACAAGCCGCGCGCGATCATCGTGAACAAGATCGACCTGCCGGACCAGGACCTCGAGGGGCTGGTCCAGCGACTCCAGGAGGCGTTCGGACCGGAGTGCCTGCCGATCAACCTCCCCTCGGACGGCGCGAAGGCGGTCGTGGAGTGCCTGCTGAACGCCGACGGCAAGGCAGACTTCGACTCGGTGAAGCGCTGCCACGCCGCGATCCTCGACCAGATCGTGGAGATGGACGACAACCTGATGGAGAAGTACCTCGGCGGAGAGGAGCCGGACTACAACGCCCTCCACGCCCCGTTCGAGAAGGCGATGGACGAGGCGCACGTGGTGCCGATCCTGTTCACGAACGCGAAGGACGGCGTGGGCGTGCCGGAGCTGCTGGAGGCGATCGTCAGGCATTTCCCCAGCCCGCTGGAGGGGAACATGCCCAACTTCGTCTACGGCACCGACGGGCAGCAGCGCGACTACGAGGTGCACGAGGAGGAGAGCCGCCCGCTGCTGGCCCATGTCTTCAAGGTCGCGACCGACCCGTACGTCGGCAAGCTCGCGCTCTTCCGCGTCCACCAGGGGAAGCTCACCGGGCAGTCGCAGGTCTACATCGGGCACAACCGCAAGGCGGTGAAGCTCGGGCACGTCTTCCACGTCCAGGGGAAGGACCACCCCGAGGCGCCGGAGGTGATTTCCGGCGACATCGGCTGCGTCGCCAAGATCGACGAGATCCACGTCGACGACGTGCTGCACGACGACCACGCGCTCGACACCGTGCACCTCAAGCCGCTGCGCTTCCCGACGCCGATGTACAGCCTCGCCGTCGCCCCGCGGGCGCGCGGCGATGAGCAGAAGATCAGCGCCCAGCTCCACAAGCTGGCGGAGGAGGATCCCACCTTCCGCTGGCACAACGACCCGCAGACCCACGAGGTGGTCATCAGCGGGCTCGGCGAGCTTCACCTGCGGTTCGTTCTGGAGCGCATGAAGAACCGCGGCGTGGAGGTGGACACGCGCCCGCCCAAGATCCCGTTCCGCGAGTCGATCACCGGAAAGGCCGAGGGGCATCACCGGCACAAGAAGCAGACGGGCGGGGCCGGGCAGTTCGGCGAGGTCTACCTGCGGATCGAGCCGATCCCCGCCGGGAGCGAGTTGAGCCGCGACGCGGGCGGGCCGGGCTTCGAGTTCGTGGACGAGGTGGTGGGCGGCGTCATCCCGCGCCAGTTCATCCCGGCGGTGGAGAAAGGGGTGCGCGAGCTGCTGGACGAGGGGGCGATCGCGGGCTATCCGCTCCAGGACGTTCGGGTGATCGTTTACGACGGCAAGCACCACCCGGTGGACAGCAAGGAGGTCGCCTTCAAGGCGGCCGGGAAGAAGGCGTTCCGCGAGGCGGTGCTCAAGGCGCGGCCGGTCGTGCTGGAGCCGCTGGTGAACATCGAGGTGACGGTTCCCGAAGCAACGGTGGGGACGATCACGGGCGATCTGTCCGGCAAGCGCGGGCGGATCATGGGGCAGGACTTCACCGGCGGCGGGATGGTGATCATCCGCGCCCAGGTGCCGCTGGCGGAGGTGATGCAGTACCAGAACCAGGTCAAGAGCATCACGGGCGGCCAGGGGTCGTTCGTGATGGAGCCGAGCCACTACGAGCCGGTTCCGCCGCAGGTGCAGCAGCAGTTGATCGCGGAATGGAAGCCGAGGGCCGAGGAGGATTGAACGGCTCTGTCATTTTTTGTCACTTGTCATTGGTCACTTGTCATTTGTCATTGGTCACTGGTCACTTGTCATTGGTCACTCGTCCCTCGTTGGTCGGGGCAATGCTCGCTCGTCGGCCGACTCCTACAGGAACCCGGCGGCCCTCGTTGCATCGAGGGACAAGTGACAAATGACAAGTGACAAACCCCGAAAGGAAAGGCCCATGGATACGACCGAAGCAGCACGGGAGCAGCACGAGGCCCTGGCGCAGCGGCAGGGCAGGATCCTGCGCGAGGCGCTGGACGAGATGCTCGACCACGTCGCCAGCTACGGCAATCTCACCGAGGCCGGCGATTATCTCGTCGCCCTCGCCATCGAGGAGGCCGAGGGGATGTGGCTGCCCAACGGCGACGGGACGATCCACTGGCACGAGCCGGACGAGGAGGAGGCCAATGCGCACCTCGAGGTCGCGGTGCTCGACAAGGGAACAGGCCGCTTCGTGCCCGGGCTGAAGGTCGAGGCCACCATCCTCGGGCGCGACGAGAAGGTGATCGGCACGAAGGAGCAGCCGTTCGTCTGGCACCCGTGGCTCTGCCACTATGGCCGCAACTGGAAGCTCCCGGACGACGGCCCGTTCGAGGTGCACATCCTGATCCACCCGGCCCAGTTCCCGCGCTACGACAAAGCGCACGGCGACCGCTTCACCGAGATCGCGGAAGTGGAGTTCGGGGAGGTGGAGCTCAAGCGCGCCCAGCCGGCGTAGCGCCGGGCTTCTCAAACTCATGGCGCAGTAGCCGTGCCCCGCCGGTCGCCGCTTGCCACGAGCGCGGCACGGCGAGCGGCGACGGCGGTCTCTCACGTGCCGAGGAGCGCCAGCAGCAGCGCGGTGACGATCGCCGCGGCGATGAGCAGCGCCGCGAGGGCGGCGAAGCCCATCGCGACCCCGCCCCAGAACGCCCGGCTGCGCAGACGACCGCGTACCCTGACGAAAAGATCGATCCCTGCGGCGAACAGGACGGCGAGCGAGATCGCGACGAAGAGCACCGCACCGAAGTGGTCGCGAGCGAGCCATGCGACGATCACCAGCATCGCAGCGAAGGGAACGCCGAGCAGCACGGCGATGAGCATCCAGCAGCCCAGGCTCTGGTCCTCCCGCTCGACGGCGCGCAGCGACTCGACCTCTGCCGGGTCGAGCGAGCGGTAGTCGAGTTCGCGACGTTCCTCGGCCACGATCGCGAGGATACCACGGCCCGCCCCGCCGCGACCGACGGCGAAGCACTATCGCTTCACTTCAACGGCATCGTCTCCGAAGCGCTCCTTGAGCCGCTCAGAAAGGCGCAGACGAGTGTCGCGCATCCATGGGTTCTCCCGGCGCGCGAGAGACTCGCTCATCCTGACCCAGGGGTCGTGTCGTCCGTCGCCGACCACCGCGATCGACATGTGCGTGTACGCCCCGGACCCCGGTCGCGTGCTGCGCGTCCACACGCGATGCACCTCGCCGGTCTCCGCCTGCTGCTCACGCTCGAAGCCGTTCGCAGTCGCGAACTCGTCGACGACCTCCGTGAGAGCCATGAGCCTTTCCTGGCGTGCCGGACTCGCGCTCTCCAGCGCCTGCTCCCGCACGACGAGGCGCTGGTTGAAGGAGGGGTCGCACCCCAGCGTCGCCAGGGCAAGCAGGGTCAGCACCACGCCGGCCGCTGCGCCACGCGCGATGGCGGAAAGTCCGAGAAGGTGCCCTGGCCGGGTTCTCATCAGAGCGATACCGAGCTGTTCCGTCCCGTGAGCAAAACTAGCTAGTTCCGGCGCAAAACTAAGCAGTTCCGGAGCAGAACTAGCTAGTTCTGGAACAAGACTAACCAGTTCCAGAGCATAACTAGCTGGTTCCGGAGCAAAATTGGTTAGTTCCGGAGCATAACTGGACAGTTCTGCAGCAAAACTAGGCAGTTCCGATGCAAAACTAATCAGTTCCGGAGCGAAACTGGTTAGTTCCGGAGCAGAACTGTCTAGTTTCGGACCGAAACTGCTTGGTTTTGCTCCGGAACTGGGCGCTTCCGGTCGGCTGGCGGCGGTGGCCGCCGCCACGCCGTCTCGCGACGACCCGTGCCTTCGCGCCGCCGCGCGTTCACCAGTGACGCTCGCCCCGCTGCACGTGCGTGGATACCTCGAGCTCCAGTCGCGTGCTGCCGGCGGGGAGATCTGGAAGGTGTTCCGGCCGGGTTCTCGTCAGAAACCCCCCGCCGTCTCCGCGGTCGCCGACTGCATGGCCATCGGGGAGCCGGCGTCGAAGAGGCCCGGGGCGAAGCCGCGCCGCATGGTGTTCTCGGTGCAGGCGCGCGGCTCGACGAACTGGAGGAGGTAGTCCGCCCCGCCGGCCTTGCTGCCGACGCCCGACATGTCGAATCCGCCGAACGGCTGGCGGCCGACCAGCGCGCCGGGGATGCCGCGGTTCAGGTAGAGGTTGCCGACGCGGAACTCGCGCCGGGCGCGCTCGAGGTGGCTGGGCTTGCGCGAGAAGACGCCGCCGGTCAGCTTGTAGGGATGGTGGTTGGCGACCTTCAGGGCCTCGTCGAAGTCCTTCACCCGGATGACGCTCAGCACCGGGCCGAAGATCTCCTCCTGCGCGATGCGATGCTCCGGCCGCACGCCGCTGAAGATGTGCGGGCCGACGAACGGCTTGCCGACCTTCTCCGCGAGGCCCGCGGGCGCGTCCATGCCGATCTCCAGTTTCGCCTCCTGCTTCCCGATCTCGATGTAGCGCCGGATGTTCGCCGCGGCCTGCTCGTCGATGACCGGGCCGACGTCGGTCGACGGATCGGCCGGGTCGCCGATCACCAGCGAGCGCGTCGCCTCGATCAGCCGGCCGAGGAACGCGTCATGGGCGCTTTCGACCACGACCGCCCGGCTGCACGCGCTGCACTTCTGCCCCTGGAAGCCGAAGGCGCTGTCGCGCACGCCCACCACCGCCTCGTCGAGGTCGGCGGAGGCGTCGATGATGATCGCGTTCTTGCCCCCCATCTCGCTGATCACCTTCTTCACGTGCCACTGGCTCTCCGGCGTCACGCCGGCGGCCTGCACGATGTCCAGGCCCACCGCCTTGCTGCCGGTGAAGGCGATGACCGCCACGCGCGGGTCGCGTACCAGGTGGGCGCCGACCGTCTCGCCGGGCGCGGCGATGTAGTGCAGCACGTCGCGCGGCACGCCCGCCTCCCACAGGATCTCGCACAGCACCTTCGCGATGTAGGGCGTCTGCTCCGCGGGCTTGAGGATGACCGTGTTTCCCGTGACCAGCGCCGCCGTCACCATCCCGCAGGCGATGGCGATCGGGAAGTTCCACGGGCTGATGACCGCCGCCACGCCACGCGGCTGGTACCAGACGTCGTTCTGCTCGCCGACGAACTTCCCAAGCCGCGTCGGCTCGAAGAGGGGCACCGCCATCCGGGCGTAGTACTCGCAGAAGTCGATCGCCTCGCAGACGTCGGCGTCGGCGTTGCGCCAGTCCTTGCCGTTCTCGCGGAGGCAGATGGCGCTGATCTCGTCTCGGCGGCGGCGCATGATGGCCGCCGCCTTCGCGAGCATGTTCGCCCGCTCGCGCGGGTCGGTGTCGCGCCAGCGGGGAAAGGCCCCCGCCGCCGTCTCCAGCATGCGATTGGCCTGCTCGACCGTCCCGTCATTGGCGACGGCCTGGATGCGCCCGCTGGCGACGGCGGCGGCGAACGCCTGGCGCGCCTGGCCATCCGCGAAATCGCGCATGGGCTCGGTGAAGAACGGGCGGCCGTCGCCGACGCCGTTCACCGCGGGCGTGAGCTTGTGGCGCTGGGCGAGGGCGCCCAGGTCTTGCGTGGCGCCGGCGCCTGAACTGTGTCCGGGATCGCCGTTGGCCGCGGCGGACACCCGGGAGGCGCCGGTGCCGCCATGCGGGGACTTCAGCAGCTCCTCGGGGCTGGCGTCGTCGAGGAAGCCCGCCTTCAGCCAGCTCTCGTTGCTCGTGTTCTCCAGCAGCCGGCGCACGAGGTAGGCCATGCCCGGCACCATCTCGCCGACCGGCACATACTCGCGCAGGCGCAGCCCGCGATCGGCGGCGGCCTCCTTGAGGGGATCGGCCATGCCGTGGAGCATCTGGAGCTCCAGCGCGTTCTGCGGGAGGCCCGCCTTCTCGAGGTGAGCCAGGGCGACGGCGATGCTGCGCACGTTGTGGCTGCCCAGCGCCAGCTTCACGCCCCCCTGCCCCTTGCCGGTCGGCGTGCTGTCGATGAACAGCTGACTCATGCGCTCGAAGCAGGCGTCGGTCTCATGCTTGCGGCTCCAGACCGGCACCGGCCAGCCCATCTGCTCGGCGTGGATCGTCTCGTAGTCCCAGTAGGCCCCCTTCACGAGGCGCACCGTCACCTGGCGCCCGGTGCGCTGCGACCACTCGATGATGTTCCGCGCGTCGTCGTCCCCGCTCCTGAGGTAGGCCTGCATCGCCAGCCCCGCCTCGAACTCCACGGCCTCGCAGCAGCGCTTGAAGAGCTCCAGCGTGAGGTCCTTCGTCGCGAAGGCCTCCATGTCGAAGTTGATGAAGACCCCCTTGGCGGCGGCGGCCTTCAGGATCGGGACGATCCGCTCCATGCTCGCGGCGATGGTGCGCTCGAAGGCGATCGGGTCCGTCCGCGCCGAGAGCGAACTGACCTTGATCGAGACGTTCGTCCGGGGGATCGCGCCGAGGTGGTCGCTCTCCAGCACGGGGTTGGCGGGCCAGTCGTTCACCCACTTCGGGAGGTTGTCGACGAGGTCGAGGTACTTGGCCTGGTACTCGTCCGCCTCCTTGTCGCTGACGCACGCCTCACCGAGCAGATCAACGCTGAAGGTCATCCCGCGATCCCAGAGCTTGCGCAGCTTGGGGACGGCGGACTCGGCGTCGGTGCCCGCGATGAACTTCTCCGCCATCCCGGTGATCTGCCCGCTCATGGTCCTGGCGAGCATCCCCTTGGCCACGCCGCCCGCCTTCAGCCCCAGCCCCAGTCCCGGGGGCGGGGTGACGCCCGGCTGGGTGAGGTAATCCACGAGGTGGTCATGGACCGCCTCCGGCGTGGTGAGCATGGGGTAGGCATCGACGAAGCGGAAGAGCTGGACCTTGAAGGCCTCATCCTTCATGCTCCAGTCCATCAGCTTGTCCGACCAGAAGGCCCGGGAAAGCAGGCCGCTCTTGTTGCCGCGGGCTTCGGCCAGGACCTCCCGGCCCAGTTCCTGGGCCCGCGCCTCGACATCCCCGCCGAGGGCGGCGAGTCGGCCGGCGCCGGCCTGGGTCGCGGGAACGGGACGCTTGCGCTTCGAACGGAAGAAGAGGGCCATGGGACGCTACTTTATGCCCTTTCCGGTCGCGAAGATCGCACGGCCGCGCGGGGCCGTCCCACGCTCCGGGGGAGCAGCGCAGGCAGGACGCACGCCGGCTTCGGGATGGAATGGCAGCCGGGGGAAGGCGATCGCGCTTTGCGTCGGTAGGATGACTTCCTTAACCTCGACCGACATGACCTCGCAGCCCCTGGACGTCGAACTCCTCCGGGCCGAGCAGCGACGGTTGTTTCTCGCCGCCCGAGCCGGCATCTCCGCCCCCGCCGCCGGGGCCATCTACTGGCTGGCCCTGGGCGTGGCCGGGTTTTATCTCAGGCCAAATGCCTGGTGCATGCTGGCCTTCATCACCAGCGGCGCTATCTTTCCGCTGGCAATCGCGCTCCAGAAGCCGCTGCGGGCGAACATGTTCGTCAAGTCGCCGCTCGACTCGATGACCTTCCCGACGCTCCTGCCGGTGATGCTCTGCTTCGGCTTCTCCATCCCGGCATTCCACTCCCAGAAGGACCTCGTGCCGCTGGGCCTGTCGATCGGCATGACCATGCACTGGCCGATGATCGGCTGGATGTACGGCCGGACGGGCGCCTTCAGCACGCACGCGATCGTCCGCGTGCTGTCGGCGGTGGTGCTGTGGTACGCGCTGCCGGCTTACCGCTTCTCGCTCGTGCCGCTCTCCACCGGCGTCGTCTACGCCGCCACCTTCTTCTATCTCGCCTACGACACGAACCGGGAAGCCGGGCGGGGAAATCCGGTTGTGCCCCCGCCGGTGCCGGTGCCGTGACAATGAGCGATCCCCCGGCCGGCGCGCCCGCGTTGCGACGGCGACGGCTTCCGGTATTCTCTTGAGGCGCCCGCGGCGCCCGCCGCGGCGAAACCGGGCCGGCATCGAAGGGATCATCCATGTCATTTCGCACGTTCGGCGGAGCTTCCCGCCTCGCAGCGCTCATGATCGCGGGCGGGGCGTTGTCCTTTCCCGCGGCGCTTCCCGCGGCGGCACAGGATGCGGCGACACGGCGCGCCGAGGCACGGTCGATCAACGACGTGCCGGCGATCGTCACGCCGGGGCAGACGGCCGTCACCACCGAGCACACCGCCACGATTCGCGGGCAGGAGGTGCCCTACCGCGCCACCGCGGGGACACAGCCGGTCTACGACCGCGAGGGCAAGCCGATCGCCTCGCTCTTCTACGTCTACTACGAGCGGACGGACGTCGAGGACAAGGCGAGCCGCCCCCTGACGATCTCGTTCAACGGCGGACCGGGGTCGGCTTCGGTCTGGATGCACATCGGCTACACCGGCCCGTATCGACTGAACGTGGATGACGAGGGATTCCCCGTGCAGCCGTACGGGTACGAAGCGAACCCGCACTCGATCCTGGACGTGACGGACATCGTCTACGTCAACCCGGTGAACACCGCCTTCTCGCGCGCCAAGGAAGGGGTGGACACCGGGCAGTTCTTCGGCGTGAACGACGACCTGCGCTACCTCGCGGAGTGGATCCGCCGCTTCGTGAAGGACAACGGCCGCTGGGGCTCGCCGAAGTTCCTGATCGGCGAGAGCTACGGCACGACGCGTGTCTCCGGGCTGGCGGGCGCGCTCCAGGATGAGCACTGGATGTACCTCAACGGCGTGATCCTGGTCTCGCCGACGGGGCTGGGCATCGCGCGGGATGGCCCGGTGGGCGATGCGCTGATCCTCCCGCACTACGCCGCCACGGCGTGGTACTTCGGGCAGCTTCCGGAGGATCTCCAGGAGCGCGACCTGGAGCAGATCCTGCCGGAGGTCGAGACGTTCGCGCTGGAGGAATACATGCCGGCGCTCACGCACGGCGGATTCATCGACGAGCAGCGCCGGCAGGAGATCGCCGAGAAGGTCGCGCGCTATGCCGGCGTTTCCACCGAGTTCGTGCTGAACAACAACCTTTCGATCCCGATCAACCGCTGGCGCAAGGAGCTGCTGCGCGACCAGCGCCTGACCGTCGGCCGGCTGGACAGCCGCTACCAGGGAATCGACCGGGACGCCGCGGGGGAGCGGTACGACTACGACCCGGCGATGTCGGCGTGGAACCACGCCTTCGCCCCGGCGATCAACATGTATCTCGCCGAAGTGCTGAAGTACGAGACGGATTTGGCGTACAACGTCTTCGGCCCCACGCCCGGCTGGGAGCGCGAGGGGGATCGCACCGGCGAGCAGCTGCGCAGCGCGATGGCGCAGAACCCTTACCTGAAGGTGATGATCCAGTCCGGCTACTACGACGGCGGGACGGATTACTTCTCCGCCAAGTACAGCATGTGGCACATCGACCCGTCGGGGCAGCTGAAGGACCGGTTCCGGTTCCACACGTACCGGAGCGGGCACATGATGTACCTGCGCGACGAGGACCTGGGCCCGTCGAACCAGCACATCCGCGACTTCATCGAGTGGTCGCTGCCGGAAGCCGGCTCACCCGCCCACTACGGCCAGCGCACGCCCGTGGCGGCGGGCGAGCGCCAGGAAGGCGAAGCCCGCCCCGCCGGCGCGGTGGGCGGCCAAGGGCGTGTGCAGGAGTAGCTGGTTACGCTGCCCCCCGAGATGCAAAAGCGCAAAGTCGCAAAGGCAGACGCAAAGGAAGCGAGCAAGGCGTTCTGGAGGAGGCGAGTCCAGGTTGAGAGAGGCCTGCGGCCGGCGGGGAGTCTTAGCCGCGCATCGACTTCACCCGAAGCCGGATGAGCAGGTCATCCAGCGCGTTCCGCACGCTCGGCTCCTCGGGGAGAGAACTCGTCTTGCGAGCCGCCTCGAGCTCCGCGGACAGCCGAAGGAACTCGCGCTCGTGCCGCTCGAGGTTCAGCCCGCGCACCTCCTGCTTTTCGGGGCCGGTCAGCTTGAGCTGGATCAGCTCGTCGATGTACGGCAGGCGCGCCTCCTCGTTGAGACGGACGAGGTTGCTCTCGACGCGGCCGGTGCGCATCAGGTGGATGCCGGCCAGCAGGACGCGGTAGGTGTAGAGCAGCCCCTTGGCGGTGGGCCGACCCCCTTTGACGACCAGCTTCCACTGGTTGCGCGCGAAGCTCAGGTAATGGAAGCGGTGGTTCTTCGTGATGCATCCGGGAACCAGCGCGCGCAGCTCCTCGAACTCAGGCGTGGAAACGACCACCAGCGGCGAACAGATCTGCTCGAGCACGTAGCCGTTGTTCTTCAGCAGGAGGAGGAAGAACTTCTTCACATCATGCGTGACGAGGTCCACCTCCACGTCGGTGCTCTTGTCCATGACCTCGACGGTTTTCCCGGGCGATTTCAGCCCCAGTAGTTCAGTCGCGGGCAGGATGTGTGCGCCGCGCAGGTCGTAGTCCGAGTCCGGGGAGGCAAAGCCGTACAGGTGCGCCCCGCTAACGGTGACGAAGAGCAGCGGATAGGGCGCCTGTTGCAGTTGGGACTGGATGGTCGGGTGGTCGAGATTCATGAAGAGCATCCTCGTCCGCCTCAGGCCGCGCCGGCGGGCGCGGATTCGCGCTCCGCCTCGTACGCCTTCATCAGCAGGTTCCGGAGGGTGAGGAGGAGGGGTTCGGGTTCGATGAAGACGGCCGGGGGGCGAAAGTAGATGGTCTGGGCGTCCACGACGGTCAGGCGGCCCGGGGCCTTGGCCAGTGCCTCGGTGGCCTTGCGGGCGTCGCGGACGGTCATCACCACGTCCGGCGGCTTGCGGACGATGCTGTCGATGCCGAAGTGGCTGGCCAGCAGGCGCAGCTCGGTGAGGGCGTAGAGGATCGTCATCTGCCGCGGCGGCTCGTGGCCGAAGGCGTCGGCGATGTCGCGCTGGAGGTCGCGGATCGTCTCGACGCTCGTACACCGCGTCAGCCGGCGGTAGACGTCCATCCGCTGGCGGTCGTTGGCGACGTAGGTCTTGGGGATGAACGCGTTGATGTCGATC
>JAEZED010000065.1 GCA_023417885.1 Planctomycetota bacterium | reverse complement strand
GCGGGGCCGGAAGCCGCGCGAGCCGCGCGCGCAGATCGTCGGCCTCGGCCGACGCCAGCGGCACCAATTGTCGACAGCATGCAGCGCAGCCGGCGCGGCACGTCGGGGCCACCCCCTGCCGCCTCGCCCCCTCCGCGAGCAGGGCGTCGGCGGCACGGCGCAGCACGGGAAGCAGGACCCGGCGTCCCCCCGGGAGCGCCGGGATCTTCGCCTCGGCCAGGCGTCGGCCTTCGAACTCGAGCGCCACCTTCATCAGGCCGCAGCATATCGCGCCCCTTGCCAGTCGGCCCGCGACGGCACCGGGGGACGTGCGGGATGGGATGCTCACGAGCGGTTCGCCCCGGCCGGGGTTGGCTCCTGGCATGATCCTGCGTTAGGATGTCCGCGGTGAACGGCGTCCTCGCCAGGTTCCGCGGGCTTGCCCGTGCCGCGCTTCTTGCGGTGCTGGGCGGCCTTTGGATCTTCGCCCCCGCCCTCGCCGGGACGGGCAGCGACGTCGGGGACGGCTGCTGCATCGATGCGCAGTCGATGGCCTCCTGCTGCGAGGCCGAGGCCGGCGAAGCCCCGGCCGACGAGCGCGACGAGCCGTGCTCGCGCCGGTGCGCCGCCGCCTGCTGCGGCGTTCATCACGTTCCGCCACCGGCACACGCGGCCTCCCTCTCGCCGGAGACGGACGTCGTCTGTGTCTGGACGGTCGGAACACGCCGCGCCGGCAGCCTCTCGGGCGACACCCTGCTCGAGCCGCCCCGAGCCTGAGACCGTTGTTGACGGCGGTCGTGCGCGCGCATTTCGCGCGGCGCGACCTGCATCCCGCCGGCGCTTCGTCGCCCGCGGGCCCGCACGCAACGCATCTCAGGATCCGACCGATGCCAAGCACACAACCCTCCCCGCCCGGGGATCTGCGCTCCCTTGCCGGCGACGCTGCCGGCGCCGGCCCGCCGCGCCCGCCTTACCCGTGGAAGACGCGCCTGCTCCTTCCGGCGCTTCTCGTGGCGGGACTGCTCGCCAGCTTCGCCGTCGCCGCGGGCGGCGCACTCTGGCCTGCGACGCCCGTCCACGTCGTGCCGGTCGTCGTCAAGGCCTCGACCCAGCGTGCCGCCGGCGGAGGCGTCGTCGCACAGGCTGCCGGGTGGCTCGAGGCCGACCCCTACCCGATCAACGTGACGGCGCTGGCGGACGGCGTGGTCGAGGAAGTGCTGGTGCTCGAGGGTGAGCCGGTGAAGGCGGGCCAGGTGCTGGCGCGCCTGGTGGACGACGACGCGCGCCTGGCGCTTCAGCGGGCCGAAGCGCAGCTGGCGACCGCGGAGGCGGATCTGGACGCCGCGCGCCTGGCCTGGGAGAACCCGGTGGAGCGCGATCGCGCGGTGGCGGCGGGCGAGGCGGCGGTCGAGGGGACGCTGGCCGAGATGCAGCGGCTGGAAGCGGAGGTCGCCGCCGAGACGGCGCGGCTGGCGGAGCTGGCCGAAGACCTGGAGCGGGCGCGGCGCAATTACCAGTCGGGCGCCGGCACCGAGCTGGAGTTCATCACCGCGCGCCTGCGGCACGAGGCACAGCAGGCGGCCCTGAAGGCCACCCAGGCGCGCCGGCCGGTGCTGGAGGCGCAGCGTCGCGGCCAGGAGGCGGACCTCGCTGCGGCGCGGAAGGATCGCGAGCTGCGCATCCCGGAGCGGCAGGCGCTGGCGCTCGCCGAGGCGGCGCTAGCCCGCGGCCAGGTGGAGCGCGCCGAGGCGGCGCTCCGGCTCGAGCGGATGGAGGTGCGTTCCCCGGTGGACGGGGTGGTGCTCAGCCGCGAGATGGAGCCGGGGTCGAAGCTGATGCTCGGGATGGACGATCCGCTGTCGGCGACGGCCGTGCGCCTGTACGACCCGCAGAAGCTCCAGGTGCGGGTGGACGTGCCGCTGGCCGACGCCGCCAGCGTGGGTGTCGGAATGACGGCCGAGGTGGTGGTGGACGTGCTGCCGGACGAGGTGTTCCGCGGCCGGGTGACGCGCGTCGTGCAGGAGGCGGACATCGCCAAGAACACGCTGCAGGTGAAGGTGGCGATCGAGGCGCCCTCGGCGTCGCTGAAGCCGGAGATGCTGGCGCGGGTTCGCTTCCTGGCGCCTGCCGGCGGCGCGCCGGGCGAGGGGGGATCCGAGCAGGTGGTCTTCGCACCCGAGTCACTGATCGACCAGGGGCCGGCGGGCACGTCCGCCTGGGTGGTGGATCGCCGGGCGGACGTGGCGCGCCGCGCCGCGGTGGAGGTCGGAACGCTCCGGCAGGACGGCTGGGTCGCCGTCGTATCGGGCCTCTCGCCCGGCGACCGACTCATCGCCGACACCGCGGGACTCAAGGACGGCGCGCGCGTCCGGGTAATCGGCGAGGCAGAGGCAGCGCAGGCCATGAAGGGAGGCGACGATGGCGTTCATTGAGTGCCGCGGGCTCACCCGCGAATACCGCCGTGGCGAGAACGTGATCCGCCCGCTCGACGGGCTGGATCTCGATGTCGAGCGCGGCACGTTCCTGGCGCTCATGGGCCCGAGCGGCAGCGGCAAGACGACGCTGCTCAACCTCATCGCCGGCATCGACCGCCCCACCGCCGGCACGCTCACGATCGACGGCGTGGATGTCGGCAAGCTCTCGCGTTCGCGGCTCGCGGCGTGGCGCGCGGGGAACGTCGGCTACATCTTCCAGCTCTACAACCTCGTGCCGGTGCTGACCGCTTATGAGAATGTCGAGCTCCCCCTGCTGCTGCATCCGATGAGCGGCCGCGAGCGGCATGAGAAGGTGATGACGGCGATGCAGCTCGTCGGCATCGCCGACCGGCACGACCACTACCCGCGCCAGCTTTCGGGCGGGCAGGAGCAGCGCGTCGCCATCGCCCGCGCGATCGTCGGCGACCCGCCCCTCCTCGCCGCCGACGAGCCGACTGGGGACCTCGACGCCACGTCCGCCGCCGTCGTCATGGACCTGCTCCGCCGGCTCAACGAGGAGCTCGGCAAGACGCTCATCATGGTCACGCACGACCCGAAGTCGGCGGCGCAGGCAAGGCAGACGCTCCACCTGGAGAAGGGCCGGCTCGTGGAGCAGTCGGCCATGCACGCCGCGGCCTGAGGCGCACCCCCCGGAGGCGACATGAGCCCACGATTCCTTCCGTTCGTCATCAAGCAGGTCTCGCGGCGGCGCGTGCGCACGCTCCTGACCGTCTCCGGCGTCGCGACGGCGATGTTTCTCTTCTGCGCGGTCCAGGCGATGCAGACGGGCGTCCGCGCCGCGACACAGACGACCGCCGAGGACACCACGCTCGTCGTCTATCGGGAGAACCGCTACTGCCCCTTCACCAGCCGGCTGCCGCAGCACTACGGAGAGCGCATCGCCCGCATCGACGGCGTCGAGGCGGTGCTCCCGATCCAGATCGTCGTCAGCAACTGCCGAACGAGCCTCGACGTCGTCACCTTTCGCGGCGTGCCGGAGGATCGGCTGGCCGAGGAGTACGGCGACGACTTCGAAGTGCTCGACGGTTCGATCGCCGACTGGGGCCGGCGCTCCGACGCCGCGCTGATCGGCGAGCGCCTCGCGCAGCGGCGCGGTCTGAAGGTCGGCGACCGCTTCGACGCCGCCGGCGTGACCGTCTCGGTCGCGGGCATCATCCGCTCCGAGCGGGCGCAGGATCAGAACGTGGCGTACGTTCACCTCCCCTTCCTCCAGCAGGCGGCGGGCCTGCGGACGCTCGGCGTCGTGACGCAGTTCAACGTGAAGGTGAGCGATCCGTCGCGCCTGGAGGAGGTGGCGGAGGCGATCGACGCGCAGTTCGCCAGCGACACCGATCCTACGCACACGAGCAGCGAGCAGGCGTTCGTGGCCCGGGCGGCGCAGGACGTGGTGCGCATCGTCGGCTTCACGCGCTGGCTTGGCTGGGGCAGCCTCGTGGCGGTGCTGGCTTTGGTCGGCAACGCCATCGTCCTCAGCGTGCAGGACCGGATCCGCGAGCACGCCGTGCTCCAGACGCTCGGCTACAGCGGCGGGCTGATCGCGCGGCTGATCGTGGCGGAGGGGATGCTCGTCGGCCTGCTGGGCGGGCTCGTCGGCACGATGGCCGCAGTGGCGGTCGTGCGCTGGGGCGACTTCACGCTGACGGCGGAGGGGCTGAGCGTCCCGGTCATCGCCGGCGGCGGCGTGATCGTGATCGGACTGCTGCTCTCGGCGCTGCTGGGGATCGTGGCGGGCCTTGTCCCCGCCTGGCAGGCCTCCCGCCGCGAAATCACCCAATGCTTCCGCGCGGTCTAAGGGACAAGTGGACAAAGGACAAAGAACGCAACGGATGAAACTCCTCCCCTTCGATTACGCCGTTCGCAACCTCGGCCGCTCGCCGGCGCGGCTGGCGCTGAGCCTCGTCGGGAGCACCCTGGTCGTGCTGCTGGCGTTGCTGGCGGGCGGTTTCGTACAGGGAATGACACGCAGCCTCGTCGCCGGCGGGAGTGAGCGCAACGTCATCCTGCTCGGCGCCGGCAGCGAGGAGAGCGTGGAGCGCAGCGAGATCGGGATGAACGTGCCGGGGCTGCTCCAGGCGAGCGTTCCGGGCATCCGCCAGCGCCTGGGCGTGGCCTACATCTCGCCCGAGGTGCATCTCCAGACGACCGTCCAGGCGGAGCGGGACAGCCCCCGCGCGCCGCAGGCGCTGGTGCGCGGGGTGACGCCGTCGGCCTTCCTCGTGCACCAGCAGGCGCGCATCACCGAGGGCCGCATGCCAAGCGCCGGGCGCGACGAGATCGTCGTCGGGGCGCTCGCCGCGGAGAAGCTCGGCCTGCCGGAGTCGCGGCTGGCGCCAGGCCGCACGCTTCACTTCAACGAGCGCGACTGGACGATCGTCGGGCGCTTCGAGGCGCCGGGCAGCGTGATGGAGTCGGAGATCTGGGCGCCGCTGACCGACATGCAGATCGCCGCCAAGCGGGACAACCTCTCCTGCGTCGTGGCGACGCTCGGCGAGGAGGCGATGTTCGACGACGTCGACGTCTTCACAAAGCAGCGGCTCGACCTCGAGCTCGTCGCACTGCGCGAGAGCGACTACTACGGCAAGCTCGCCGCCTTCTTCTCACCCATCCGCGCGATGGTCTGGGCCACCGCCATCCTCATCGCCAGCGGCGGCGTGCTGGGCGGGCTGAACACGATGTACGCCGCCTTCGCCTCGCGCGTGCGCGAGGTGGGGGCACTACAGGCGATCGGCTTCTCCCGCCGCGCGATCGTGGTGAGTCTCGTGCAGGAGTCGCTGCTGGCCTCCGCCGCCGGTACGCTGCTGGCGGTGGCGCTGGCGCTGCTGCTGCTCGACGGACTGACCGTCTCATTCTCGATGGGCGTCTTCGGGTTGCAGATCGACCCGATGGTGCTCACGATCGGCCTGGGCGTGGGCCTCGCGCTGGGCCTGATCGGCGCACTCCCGCCGGCGGCGCGCTGCCTGCGCCTGCCGATCACCGATGCACTCAAGGCCGCTTGAACACACGACACGGAGCCAACATGAACCAGCCAGGAACCCTGCTCGCGACCCTCTTCCTCGCCGCCGCCCTTCTCGGGCTCGGCTGCGACAGCGAGGAGACCACCACCGACAGCGCCCAGCGCGCGGGCACCGCCGGCGAGGCGCTGCCGGCCGACCTCGTCGCGACCGCCGCGCCGGAGGGCGCGAAGAACGTCACCGCCGTTCGCGCCGAGGCGCAGGACGGGCAGCGCGTCGTCGTGGAGGGGGTGATCGGCGGGCGCGGCGAGCCGATCTCCGCCGACCGCGCGATCTTCACGCTCATCGACCCGTCGGTGAAGACATGCGACACGCTCGAGGGAGACACCTGCGCAACGCCCTGGGATGCCTGCTGCGAGCCGAGCGACTTCATCGCCGCCAACAGCGCCGCGGTGCAGGTCGTCGGCGCCGACGGCCGGCCGCTCCGCGCGGGTCTCGAGGGCGTCGGCGGGCTGGCGCCGCTGAAGCGCGTGATCGTGGTCGGCACGTACCGGCTCTCCCCGGACGGCCAGGCGGCAACCGTGGACGCCGAGCAGATCTTTGTCGCGGGCTGATCGCCCGACATCACCCTGTGAC
>JAEZED010000055.1 GCA_023417885.1 Planctomycetota bacterium | reverse complement strand
CGGGGCGCCCCCCCGATTCATGAACAGACTGATTTCGCCCGTGACTCAGGCGTTCACGCGGCGACGGCGGAGCAGGCCGAGCCCACCGAGGCCGAGAACCGCGAGGGAGGCGGGCTCGGGGATCGGGGAGGCGATGGCAATCTCCAACTCGGAGTTCCAGGAACTGGTGTCGAGCAGGCTGGTCGCAGCGCCGGTGGTGAGGTCGAAGCTGGCCCAGTGGGCGACGCCACCGCTGATGTAAATGTGGGCGTAGAGCGTGTCGGTTGCCCAGTCGAAGTCCATGCCCTGGGCAAAGCCGGCAGCAAAGCCGGTCGGGCCGATGAGCGTGGCGGCGCCGGAGGACTTGTCCACGCTGTAGAGCGAGTCGGTCCCGATGTCATGGGCGTACATGTTGCCCTGGCTGTCAATCGCGATGTCGATAACCGTGCCGCCCGTGCCGAAGGAGCCGATGAGGGTGGTTGCGGCGGTCGCGGGGTTGATGAGGTAGAGATTTCCGCTCGACGACCCGTAGAACGTGTTGTCAGGGCCGATGGCAAGTCCGGTCCAGTTCGTGACATCCGCCCCGTCGCCACTCATCACGCCGATGGAACTGAAGGCGCCGGTGGTCAGATCGATGGTGCCGAGATGGAGCGGGTTCAACGTGGCCGTTCCTTCTTGGATCCCGTAGAGCACCGTGGCGTCGGCGGTGAAATCCATCGCGTAGCCATCGAACGTGCCGCTTGGCCAGATCACGTTCGGAGCCGGCGCGTTGACCGGGAACGACAGCGCCCGGTTCAGGCGGTTGTCGCGAGCATAAACCTGGCTCTGGGCCATGGCGGTGTTGGCCGTCACGGCGCAAGCGCCGGCGGCCAGGATGATTGCCGAGGTACGAAGACGCATTGTGAACCTTCTCCCGATTGGGTTGGAAACGAGCGCAGCCGACTGGCGCGCTGGTGCAGATGATTGTTACCTTCCCTTATCGATCCGCAGCGGTTCGCACGAATGTCCCTGTCCGCGGTAAGGGATGCCCTAGCAGGACGCCCTGACGGTAACGAAGCGGCATCCCCGACGCAAGACGATGATTTCGCGCAGGCGGTATCCGCTCTGGTTTGTCACAAGATGGGGAATCTGTGCCAAGCGAGAAGGCGCGACGCAAGAATCTGACTGCCGGAACTTCATCGAGGGCGCCGTGCCAGCGCCACCAACTCCACGTGTGCGGGGGTTGGGCGAGCGACGGATCTGGCGACGCTTCCGCCGGATTCCGGTAAACTGGCGATCATCATGAAGCCGCGCGACGAGCTTTGGCGGCGCCTGGAGCGGTACTCGTTCGATGCCGAGGCCTCCCCCGGCCGCTTCGTCGCCAAGCTGGCGCGCGACAACGGCTGGACCCCGGCATATGCGACTCGCGTTGTCGAGGAGTATCGCCGGTACGCCTATCTCTGCTGCACCGCCGGGCATGTCGTCGTGCCGTCGGAGCAGGTGGATCAGGCATGGCATCAGCACCTGCTCGACACGCAGCCCTACTGGGAGGTCTTCTGCCGGCAGATCCTCCGCAAGCCGCTCCACCATCATCCCAGCAAGGGCGGACTCGACGACCGTCGCCGGCATGTCGCGCTCTATGAGCGGACACTCGCTGCCTACGAGCAGGCCTTTGGCCGCCCGCCGCCGGCGGATATCTGGCCCGCGCCCGCGGTCCGATTCGGCCGCGATCTCCGGCAGCGCCGCGTGGCGCTTGCGGACTACTGGCTGATCCCCCGGCGCCCGGTGCGCCTCGCCGCGGCGTCGGTGGCGATTGTTGCCGGCAGCGCGATCCTCCTCGGTGCCGCGCCGAGGTACGCCGGCGCCGTCAGCCCGCTGGATCTCGACGGCCCGTCGTTCCTCGTCGTCTATGCGTTGTTCTTTGTCGTCGCATTGATCGCCACGCTCATCCTTCGCTCGCGCCTGCTCGTCGCGCCTGCACCCTTCCGCACCGCCTTCGGTCGCACGGGGGGTGACGACCGGGACCACCTCGGGATCGATCCATACGAGGCGGCCACCCTCGAAACCAACGCTCACCTGGCCATCAACGCCGCCATCGCCGCGCTGGAGCGCGACGGCGCGCTGAAGGTCGAGGAGCGCCGCGAGCGCGGCCTCGTCTTCATGAAAACCCGCTACCGCCTCGTCGCCGCCGGCGCGATTCCCCGCGAGGCGCTGCCGCTGGAGTCGGCGATACACGACGAAGTCGCCCGGCGAAGCGGCGGAATTCCGCTCAGCGACGTCCACACGCGTCTGGCTGACACCGCCAAGGCGCTGGTGACGTCGCTGCGGAATCGCGGGCTCCTGGTCCCGCCGGAGGCGGGCCTGCGGAAGCTGGTGATGGTGCTGCCCCTGCTCGGCCTGGCGGGCCTGGGCGCTGCGAAACTGGTCGTGGGGCTGTTGCGCGACCGCCCGGTCGTCGTCCTGTTCCTGTTCATCATCGCCACGCTGGTGGTGGCTGTCGTCGTGGCGAAGAATACCCGCCGCACGCGCTGGGGCACCGAGGCGCTCCGCGCTGCGAAGCGGCGCTTCTCGAAGCGCGAGAAGCTCGGCCACGCCGACGTCTCAGGCGGCCGAGAGCTGGCCTGGCTCGTCGCGCTCTACGGCGTGGCGGTGCTGGCGGGTGGGCCGATGACGACGCTGCACGCCGCGTTGATCGCCAGCCCCGACCGCGGTGGAGGCGGGGGCGCAGCCAATGCCGGAGGATGCGGCGGAGGCTGCGGCGCGGGCGACGGCGGCGGGGGAGGGTGCGGAGGCGGCTGTGGAGGCTGCGGCGGTTGAGCGGCGTCGCCCGTTTGGGTTGGTCTGCGTTACGCTGTGGCGATGAGCGATGGGATCCCCACGCCGATCGATCCGCGCGTCCGGATCGGGCACGTCCATCTCAAGGTCGCCGACCTCGAACGCTCGCTCGCGTTCTACCGAGACGTGCTCGGGTTCGAGGTCACCCAGCGATACGGCAGGCAGGCCGTCTTCCTCTCCGCCGGCGGGTATCACCACCACATCGGCCTGAACACGTGGCAAAGCGCCGGCGGATCGCCCCCGCCGCCGGGCGCGACCGGGCTTTATCACTTCGCCATTCTCTACCCGACGCGCGCCAGCCTCGCCGACGCCCTCCGCCGCCTCCTCGCCGCGGGCATCGCCCTCGAAGGCGCTAGCGACCATGGCGTGAGCGAGGCCCTCTACCTGAGCGATCCCGATGGAAACGGCGTCGAGCTCTACTGGGATCGCCCCCAGGACCAGTGGCCCCGCGACAAGAGCGGCGGCATCGCCATGGTCACCAACCCCCTCGACCTGAACAACCTCCTGAGCGAACCGGCGGTTTGAGCGAGGCGCCGGCCTGCTAGGGCGGCAGCTTGCGCCTGCAATTTACCTGCCGCCGACTGCCTCGCGCACAACGGCTGCGGCATCCCTGGCGCGGAGATCGCGAGCAAGGATCCGGCCGTCGGGAGCGATGATCCAGACGTTCGGAATGCTCGGCACGCCGTAGTGTTCGGCGACGTCCGACGCCACCCCAACGTATGCGTGCCGCCAGTTGTCGCCCGACATGTCATTTCCCGCGACGTAGTTCGCAGCGTCCGAAGCGGTCTGGTCCAGGCTGGCCGAGACGATCACGACGCGCTCGTCCCCAGCGAACTCGTCGCGCAGGGCGCGCATGTGCGGCAGGTCGGCAAGGCAGGGCGCGCACCACGTCGCCCAGAAGTCGAGCACGATCACCTTCCCCGACAGATCGGTCAGCTCAAACGGCTCACCTTCAAGTGTCTTTGCGCTCATGGGCGGCGCGACGTCCCCGACCTCCGGCCGCGGCACGCGCGCCAGCACCACGTCGCCCAGGTCCAGCGTCTCGCCGTCGCCCAGCTCGACCCATCGCTGCTCCCGGGCGACCGGCAGACCCAGGGCGCAGGCCCAGCCCGTCCCGCGATATCCGGCCACCAGCGTCAGCAGGTATCGACCCGGCTCGACCGGGCCGAAATCGAAGCGGCCGTCCGAATTGACTCCGGTCCGCACCTGAACCGGCCACGCCTCGGACGGGTCGTCGAGCACCGTGCGCGGCGCGTCGGCGAGCGATGCATCTTCGTCGCGCGGCCGAGCGAGCGTCGCCATCTCGTAGACCCATCCCTCCGGCAGCCCCTCGGGCGCGACCGCGCGCCCCGAAAGCTTCGCGGAGAGCTCGATACGCATTTCGACCGGCTCGTCCCCCTCGATCCGGCGCCAGAGGAACGCCGTGGTGCCGGTGCCGCTGGTGCGGAAGTTGATCCTATGTGTATCACCGGCCGTGCGCGGGAAGACGACGCGGCCGTAGCCATCGGTCTCGCGGCCCATGCTCTCGAGCCAGAGCCGCGACTCGTCGAGTCCGTGCCAACCCGCCGATGCGCCCGCGAGCGGCTCGCCCCTGTGGGAGAGGACGAGCGAAATCGGCCGCCACGGTCGGAGGCGCACCAGGCTGCCATCGAAATCCTCGGCCCTGACAAACGCATACCCGTCGTCCGACCGCGCGAACAGCACCGGCGCCGCCTCGCGCGCGATCGAGAATGTCCCATCCTCGTCCGCCAGTGCGAGCGGAGCAGTCGGCGCCCGCTGCGCGTCATCTCGCGGACGCTCGTCCACATTGAGGCCGGCGAAATGCGACAGCAGGAGGACGCTCGCGCCGGCCGCGGGCGTGCCGTCGGGGTTGAGCAGCCTGCCTGCCACGGGTGACGCCGGCGACAGCTCCGCGCGGAGCGTCACGGTCTCGCCCGGGCCCGCATTCACGACGGACGTCGTCGTCACGGCGTAGCCCACGCGCTCCACGCGTGCCGAGAACTCCCCGTTCACCGGCCAGTCGATGCGCATCGTCGCGCCCGCATCCGTCACCTGCGCCAGGGACCAGTTGGCGTACGAGTCGGACGGTGCGAAAATGGCGACGCGGTCGGGGCGAACGGGCTCGCCCGTCACCGCATCGACCGCCACGACCTCGATCCGTGTCGGGGAGCGCGCCACGACGGTCATCTCGCCTGCGTCCGCCGGCACGACCACGTGTTGAGGCATGCTTCCGTCTGTTCCGACTCCGAGATTCACCGCGACCTTCGGCACTTGCAGCGTCACCTCGCCGGATTCGTCCGTCCAGAGCCTCTCGCGAATCGGCGGGCTCAGCTTGTTCCACCCATGGGCCTCAACCCACCCGGCGACCGGTTCGCCGGCGCTGTCCAGGATACGCACCGTCACTTCACGCGTCCCCGGCATCGTCAGCACGACGTCCTCCGTTACCTCGCCGGTGCCGAGGTAATGCAGCAGCGGCGCGTGCCCTTCGGCGCGTACGACGAACACGAACCCGTCATCGGTTACGCGCCCGCCGTCGAAGCGACCCTGGGCGTCGGTGATCACCGTCCCCTCGTCGCCAGCGACCGTGCGCGCCCGGATGACGCGGGCGCCCGCCACCGGCCGGCCGTCCGCATCGACGACGCGGCCGGAGAACGGCCTGCCGCGCACCATCGTGACCGTGGCGGTTCCAGCGCGGGCGTCGTCTTCCTCGATCCCGCGCAGGTGCGTGTCGCCGACAAACTCCCTATGCGTCAATCCAACCCAGAGCTTTGCCCGTTGCTCCGGAAGCCGATCGCACGTCCAGCGCCCGTCCTCTCCGGTGGTGACGATTTCACCGTTGCAGAGCGCCCGCGGCACGCCCGGTTCGGAAACGTATCCCTCGACCGGTTCCGCCCAGACATGCACCACCGCGCCGGCGATCGGTTCGCCGCGCTCGTCCACCACGCGCCCGCCGATGCGCGTCCCCACGGGCAGGCGAAGCTCGTGCGTCGACGGCGCGCCTCGCTCGGCCCACCGCGCTACCGGAAACGCGAGATCCAGCTGCACCGGCACGTACCCCGGAGCGCTGGCGGAGAGGTACATGCCAGCCAGCCAGCCCGGCGGCGAGGGAATCGTCGCACGCCCCGCGGCGTCCGTGACGGTCGAGAACTCGCCCGATTCGGAGGTGCGCTGCCGATGGTGCCACCCCTTCACCGTTGCGCCGGCAAGCGGCTCGCCCGTCGCCTCGTCCACCACCCGCACCTCCACCGCCGCCGGCGGGCTGCGGGCGGAGTCAGTGGCTTGGGCCCCGGCTAGGGTGGAAAGGCAGCCGAGCAGCACCAGCCCAGCGATCCCCAGGGTCGTCCGCGTGCGATGCAAGCCGAGCATCGTGCGAGTGTACCACGAAAGTGAAACGCCCCGGGACAGGTTCGACTGCCTTGATGGCCTTCTTCCCCCCTTTGCTCCCTCTTTGCGCTCTTTGCGGCTTTGCGTTACTCCGATTCGAGGCGGTTGCATGCGCGCGTTTGATTCCGGGCGGGGTGTCGGCTAAACCGCTTGGTTCCACCCATGGCACGGATGCCAACCTCCACCGACCGATCCGCGACCGGCTCCGACGTTTCCCCGCCACGGCGGCGGGGGGGCGGGTTCGTTTCTCATGCGAAGCTCATCGGGGCGATCACGCTCCTGTCGCGATTGCTTGGGCTGGGGCGCGAGATGGTGGCCGCCGCGTTCTTCGGGGCGGGGCCCATCTGGAGCGCCTTCACCGTCGCCTTCACCATCCCGAACCTGTTCCGCAAGCTTTTCGGCGAAGGGGCGCTCTCGGCCGCGTTCATCCCGATGTATGCGCGGATGGTCGGAAGTGGCGGCCGTAACGAGGAGCAATCGGCCGAAGATGGCGAAGCGACGCCGCCCGAGCATGCGCTCTTCGCCGCCGCGAGCGTGAATCTCCTGGTCTACATGCTGACCGCCATCACGCTCCTGGGCGAGCTGGTGCTGGCGGGGATCTGGCTCTTTGCCGACCTCGGCCGGCCGGATTACGAACTGGCGGTGGTGCTGACGGCCATCATGCTGCCGTACGTCGTGCTCATCTGCGGGGCGGCGTTTCTCGGGGGGATCCTGAATGTGCATGAGCGCTTCGCGGCGCCGGCGGCGGCGAGCGTGCTGCTGAATCTCTGCCTCATCGCCGCCATCGCCGCGGGCGCGGTGATCTTCGACCTGGACACCGACGAAGGGCGGGCCGCGGCGACGATCTGGCTGGGCGTCGCGGTAGTCGTCAGCGGCGTGCTCCAGGTGCTGATGCTCTGGCCGAGCCTGCGGCGGGTGGGCTTCCGGTTCCGACCGGGCGCGTCCGCGCTGACGCCGGCGACGAAGCGGATGCTGCTGGTGAGCCTGCCGGTGGTGCTGTCGGCGGGTGTGCTCCAGATCAGCGTACTGCTGGATCGAAGCATCGCCTTCTTCCTCGCCGAGGCGGAGGAAGGGGCGGCGTCGTTCTGGTTCCTGGGCTGGCAGGTCGCCTACCCGATGGCGGAGGGGGCCGCGGCTCGGCTCGCGTGGGCGCAATACCTCTACCAGTTTCCGCTGGGCGTCTTCGCGATCGCGCTGGCGACGGCGATCTTCCCGAAGCTGTCGCGCGACGCGGCGCACCACGAGGGGCGCAACGACGACTTTCGCGACGGCCTGCGCCGGGGAATCGAGGCGGCGCTCTTCATCGGCCTGCCGGCCAGCGCCGGCCTCGTGCTGGTGGCCGAGCCGGCGGTGCGCGTGATGTTCGAACGCGGGCGCTTCACACCGGACGACACCCAATGGACGGCCCTGTCGACGGCGATCTACTCGGCGGCGATCTGGGCCTTCTCGCTCCAGCAGATCATCAACCGCGCCTACTACGCGCTGCACGACACCGTGACGCCGCTCGTCTGGGCGGGCATCAACCTCGCGCTGAACCTGGCGATCGAGCTGCCGCTGATCTGGACGCCGCTGGGCGAGGCGGGCATGGCCGCCGGGACGCTGGCCAGCTTCAGCGTGCAGTCGATCGCGATGCTCTGGCTGCTGTCGCGCCGGCTGGGCGGCATCGGCCTGCGCCGCAGCGTCGCGCCGATCGCGAAGATGGTGATCGCGACTGTGCTGATGACAGCGGCCTGCCTGCTGCTGCGCCTGATTCCCGGCTGGCCGGCCGGCACCGGCCTGCGCGACAGCGCGCTCCAACTGGGAGCCGTGATGGTGGTGGGGGCGGCGACCTATTTCGGCATCGTCCGCCTGCTGGGCGTGCGCATGCGCTGAGCGCGCCGTCCGTCCTCGCCGTCTTATGTAACCGGTTCGTGGCGGAACGCGGAAGCCCGGCGGCGTATCCGGCCGGGCACGTGAAACAGAAGCAACCACCAGGCGACCGGGATAAGCAGCAGCGCGATCAACACGCCCGCGTCGTTGCCAGCTCTGTGGCTGCTCCTGGAGGTGCTTCGAGACCACCATCGATCGGTGTCGTTCGCGAGCGATGACTCGGTACCTGGTGCCGCGCGCCAATTCCAGGCATCGCTCTTCGAGGATTGTGCCAACCAGCTAAGCAGATCGTCCGCTACCTCCCGCGCCTTTTCTGGCGGCATCTCCGACACGAGAAGAATCCGCTGCACCAGGATCTCCTTGAGCTCCGACTCGCTCAACTCAGGCCGATCCTGCATCGACAGGCCGCTCCCGTCGACATGCAATTCGAGCCACGGACTGATCTCCCCTTGCGCATCCTGTGAGCCATCGTCGAATCGGATGCGCAACGCGCGCTCGGCCGGCGGCTGGATCAGCGCGCCAATTGGCCATTGCCATCGGAGTTGCCGCGCCGTGGCCGTCATCTCGAGACCGAGGAGCGGCGGCTCAGCCAACGCGCCGTAGGCAGCGTGGACGTCCTGGTCGTCCGTCCACGTGAAGGGGATCGCATGCTCCACGAACCAGGGGGCCAACAGGAGCGGACCAAGAAGCGCAGCGGCGGCATAGAGAACCAGCCCGGCGATAGCCCACTTGCTTCTTGCCTTCGCGCGGTCTGAGACGCCGACGATGAGGAGATCGCTGCCGCACTCGGGGCAGATCGTCCCCGGCAAGCCGCGAACGTCGTACCGGCAATTGCCGCAGTAGATTGCCTGCGCCGTCGAGCGGGGCATGGGGTCAGTCTAGCCGAGGCCGGCCACGGGTGGCGTGAACCAACGCACCGAAGGTGCATCACGAGCCGGAGCCCAGGGCAACGCCCTGAGTAGCGGGCCGGCGGGTTGACCGGCGCCCCGAAGGGGCAGCGCGATTCTCGGCTTCGAGCGCCCCGTTGGGGCTTCGTATTCTCTCGCCGCCGTCACCCGGGGCGTTGCCCCGGGCTCTGGATCGGACTGCTCCTCCGGAGCGACGGAGCGCGCGTTCGAGACATGATCCGTGTTATGCCTCGGGCATGCGCGCAACGGCGCGCGAGCGGTGCCAGGACTGCGCCTTCGCCCGAAGGGCGCACGGTCGGAAGCCGGGGGTTTCAACCCCCGGACCGCGGTCCGCGTAAATGAACTCCCGCCCGGAGGG
>JAEZED010000051.1 GCA_023417885.1 Planctomycetota bacterium | reverse complement strand
CCGCACCGGATGTAGCGATTGGCCGCCTTGTGGTGCCAGGGCGGGGCGCGGCCCGGCTCGCGATGAGCGGGGCCGGTCCGATGGCGGTCAGGCCCTGTCTCGCTTAGCGCCGGCGGCGGCGCAGGAGGCCGAGGCCCGCCAGGCCCAGGAGCCCCAGCGAGCCGGGCTCGGGGATCTGCAGGACCATGAAGGCGTTGCCGATCGAGGTGTTGTTGGCGTCCTGGAGGGAGGCGACGAAGTAGTACTTCAGGTCGTCGGTCAGGACGCCGTCGTCGTTGCCGAAGACGTCGATGAAGACGTCGTCGTCGAAAAGACCGTTGCCGTCCAGGTCGACCGGGTCGCCTTCGCGAAGGAAGACGAAGGAGTTGTTGAAGACGAGCACTGCGTCGCGGTCGGCGTCGCCGATGTCGGTCGTCCCGCCGATGACGAAGTCGCCGTTGTTGTTCACGACGTTCAGGAAGAACGTGGACGTGAAGGCGGCGTCGTCGAAGTTCTCCGTGGCGCCGGCGAAGATCGGCTGGTCGGTGGCTGCGACGACGTCCCCGTTCTTGACGACGAAGTCGGTGCCGTCGCTGACACTGCCGCGGAAGAGGTAGTGGTCATTGACGGCGGAGATCTGCGTGCTGCCGAAGTCGAAGGTGAAGGTGGTGACGGGGGAGGCGTTGCTCCAGCCGGGGAGGGGCGCGCCTTCCTGGGCGACGACCGTGCCGTTGTGGACGGTGACCAGGTCGTTGCTCGTATCGCCGTTCAGGTCGCCCTGGTAGAGGTAGTTGGCGCCGGAGTCGTCGCTGACGAAGCGGCTCAGGACATCCAGCGTGCGGTCGGTGGGCGCGACGAGCTGCCCGGCCGGGATGGTGGTGTCGGTCTGGGCGATGATCGAAGCGGTGTCGATCGCGCTGCTGTTGTAGAAGACCTGCTGCGGGGTGTCGCCCGTCAGTCCGGCGCTGCGGAAGCGGACGTCGCCGTTGCCCAGGATGTTGACGGCGTCGTTGGTGGTGCCGTAGCCGATGCCGGCGGGCTGGCCGGGGGCCTGGGTTCCCTCGCGGGCCATCACCTCGAAGCCGGAGCCGGTCCAGCGAATGACCATGTCGTCATCGGTGGTCGCTGCGTCGGTGTCGACGGCAAAGGCGTACTGCCCGGCGTTGTTGATGCCGATCTGGGTCTTGATCGCGGTGTAGACGAGGCCGGGGCTGCCGGGAACGGCGTCTCCCTCGACGACGGGCGTGGTCGCCCCGGCGGCGGAGAAGCCGGAGCCGATGTGCAGCGAGTCCAGGTCGGTCGTGCCGTCGATGATTCCGCCGACGATCCAGGTGTTGCCGTCGGGCGAGACGTAGGGCCGGTCAAAGGCGGAGACGGTGCTCGTGCCCGGGTTGAACTTCGCCCCCGGCATTCCCGGCACGTCGGAGGTGAAGGAGGAGGCGATGTTCGAGAGGATGACGGTGGGGATGGTGGTGTCCGCGAATGCGGAAACGGGCAGCGCCATCCCGGCGGCGATTGCGGGAACGAAGAGTCGATTGCGCACGGTTTTCTCCCACGAGGTCGGTTTGAGCGACATCCGCCGTCGCCGGGGAGGCGATGACCGATGGGTGGCCGGAGCGGCCCGTTCAAGCTAACCACCTGCCCCCGGAGACACGTGTCGCCAATGTACCCGGGGCCGGGGCCAGTTCAATGGGCATCTCCCATTCCTCGCTGCCAAAACGGCAACGGCGGGGGGGGCGTCCATCGGCCGGCTGCCACGCTGGCAGCCGCGCGTTGGGTCGTGGATGTCGCCGCTGTTGCGCAACACCTTGACCAGACAGTAGTTGCGAAGAGGGCATCGCGTGGCACTGCCGTTGTTATTGCGGGTCGAACGAACCTGCCGCCAGGCCGGAGGCGTGGTCATCGCGACGATTCGGCCGAGGCCCGGGCAGTCGAAAGAGCAACAACAACGAAGGTATCCCAGGAGAAACGACGCATGGCCGCCAAGACGCTTCAGTTTGACACCGATGCCCGCAAGAGCCTGCTGACCGGGGTGCAGAAGCTGGCCCGGGCGGTGAAAGTGACGCTCGGCCCGCGCGGGCGCAATGCCGTCATCGACAAGGGGTGGGGCGCCCCGACGATCACCAAGGACGGCGTGACGGTCGCCGAGGAGGTCGAGCTCAAGGACAAGTACGAGAACATCGGCGCCAAGCTCGTGAAGGAGGCGGCCAGCAAGACCAGCGACGTCGCCGGCGACGGCACGACGACGGCGACCGTCCTGGCGGAGGCGATCTTCACCGAGGCCTACCGGCACCTGACCAGCGGCGCCGACGCGATGGCGATGGCCCGCGGCATCCGGGCCGCCGTCGATGCCGTCGTCGAGAGCCTGCGCAAGCAGAGCCGCCCGATCGACGCCACGAGCAAGACGGACATCCAGAACGTGGCGGCCATCAGCGCCAACAACGACCTGGAGGTCGGCAAGATCATGGCCGATGCCTTCATGCGGGTCGGCAAGGACGGGGTGATCACCGTCGAGGAAGGCAAGGGTCTGGAGACGTACGTGGACGTGGTGGAGGGGATGCAGTTCGACCGGGGCTACCTCTCCCCCAACTTCATCACCAACCAGGATGAGATGACGGTCGAGCTGGAGAAGCCGTTCATCCTGGTGCACGAGGACAAGATCAGCTCCGCGACGAAGCTCCTTCCGCTGCTGGAGAAGGTGCAGGCCAAGAAGCGCCCGCTGCTGATCATCGCCGAGGACATCGAGGGCGAGGCGCTGGCGACGCTGGTGGTCAACAAGCTTCGCGGCATCCTGAACGTTGCGGCGGTGAAGGCGCCCGGCTACGGCGATCGCCGCAAGGCGATGATCCAGGACATCGCGGTCCTGACGGGCGGGCGGGCGATCATGAAGGACCTGGGGATCGACCTGGAGAAGGTCGAGCTGTCGGACCTGGGCATCGCCAAGCGCATCCGCATCGACAACGACAACACGACGATCATCGAGGGCGCCGGCGAGAGCGCCGAGATCCAGGCCCGCATCGAGCAGATCCGCTCCGAGATCGAGACGACCACCAGCGACTACGACCGCGAGAAGCTCCAGGAGCGACTGGCCAAGCTGGCGGGCGGGGTCGCGCAGGTGAACGTCGGCGCCGCCACCGAGGCGGAGCTGAAGGAGAAGAAGGCCCGCATCGAGGACGCCCTGCACGCCACGCGGGCCGCCGTCGAGGAGGGCGTGCTGCCCGGTGGCGGGACCGCCCTGATCCGCGCCATGAAGGTGCTCAACGGCGGGAGCAAGCTCAAGCTCGCCGGCGACGAGCAGACGGGCGTGAAGATCGTGCGGCAGGCCCTGATGGCGCCGCTGAAGCAGATCGCCGAGAACGCCGGGCACCCGGGCAGCGTCGTCGTCCGGCAGGTGATGGAAAGCGGCGAGGGGATCGGCTTCAACGCCCTCGCCGGCGACTACGTCGACATGATGAAGGCCGGCGTCCTCACGCCCACGAAGGTGGAGCGCTCGGCCCTTCAGAACGCCGCCGAGGTCGCGATCCTGCTGCTCACCACCGACTGCATCGTCGTCGAGGCCCCGAAGAAGGCCGGCGCCGGCGGTCACGACCATGACCACGACCACGGCGGAATGGATGACATGGACTTCTGATCCGCAGTCGCGTCGTGCGGCATGACCCGGGAAAGGCGGTGCGGTGAAGTCGGACGTCTCGTTCCGCGAAACGGCTTACCAGGCGATCCGGGTCGTGCCGGGGTATCCGGCCATGGACGTGCTGGAACTCGGTTGCGGCGACGGGTTCATCCTGGAGCGGGTGACGCGCGACGGCGCGCGAGCCCGCGGGACGACCTACCGGACGGACGACGACGACTACATCCGCACCCGCCCGTACCCGCAGGGGCTGGAGATCGACTACGGGATCGACCTGAACCAGCCGCTGCCCTACGCGAATGAGCGATTCGACCTTGTCTACAGCACGGAGGTGATCGAGCACGTCGAGGGACATCGCAACTTCGTGAGCGAGGCCGGCCGCGTGCTCCGGCCCGGCGGATGGCTGGTACTGACGACGCCCAACATCCACCGCCTGGCCTCGCGGTGGCAGTTCCTCCTGGCAGGCCTGCACGAGACGCGGCGCGAGCCGATCCCGTGGAACGCGGGCCTGGACGAGATGGAGGAATACCACCACCGCCCGGCCGAGTTCCCGCTGCTGCACTGGCTCATGTGGCGCAGCGGGCTGCGGATCCAGCGGCTGGTGGCGACGCGATCGCGCAGCCGCAGCCGGCTGCTGGCGAGGCTGCTGGGGCCGAGGATCGGGCGCTCGACGCGGAAGGCGGTGATGAAGGGGTTTGCCGGCGATGCGGCGGATAAGGCGGGTCGCGAGGATCTGCTCCGCTGGCTGCTGAGCCGGGAGCTTCAGACAAGCGAGCGTCTGTGCATGGTGGCGAGGAAAGAGGCATGAGAAAGTTCACCGGCCGCGTGTTGGCGGGGCCGGAAGCGAAGCAAGAGACCAGCCAACAGAGAAAGAAGTCGGGAGTAACCGAACATGGCAACGAAACTGACCCCCCTCGCCGACCGCGTGATCGTTCGGCGGTTCGAAGCGGAAGAGACGACCAAGAGCGGCATCGTGCTGCCGGACGCGGCGCGTGAGAAGCCGACGAAGGGGAAGGTGCTGGCCGTCGGCCCGGGGAAGATGGACGACAACGGCAAGCGGACCGAGGTGTCGGTTCGCGTGGGCGACACGGTCGTCTACGGCAAGTGGAGCGGCACCGAGGTCGAGCACGACGGTGAGAAGTTCGTCATCCTCAAGGAGACCGACCTTCTCGGGGTGCTGGAGTAGTCATTCGTCGTTGGTCATTTGTCGTTCGCGGCGGCGCGTCGGCGCAGCCGCGGACCGACAGGTGATCGATGCGGATGGACGTGCCGCGCCGCGGAGCCCGGCTTCCGGCGGCGAAGCACAAATGACCAATGACAAATGACAAAGGACTAATCCCATGGCAGCCAAGCAGATGAAGTTCGAGAACGAGGCGCGGCAGGCGGTCTTCCGCGGCCTCTCCAAGCTCTCGCGGGCCGTGAAGGCCACCCTCGGCCCGCGCGGACGCAACGTCGTGTTCCAGCGCTCCTACGGCGGGCCGCGCGTCACCAAGGACGGCGTCACCGTCTCCAAGGAGGTCGAACTCGCCGACCCGTTCGAGAACATGGGCGCCAAGCTCGTCAACTCCGTGGCCTCCAAGACCGGCGACGTCGCCGGTGACGGCACCACCACCGCGACCGTCCTGGCCGAGGCGATCTTCGAGCAGGGGATGCGCTACCTCACCGCCGGCGTGAACGCCGTGCAGGTGCAGCGCGGCATCCTGAAGGCCGCCGACATCGCCGCCGAGCACGTGACCTCGATGGCCCGCAAGGTCAAGGGGCGCGACGACTACCGGAAGGTCGCCACGATCAGCGCCAACGGCGACGAGCACATCGGCGAGCTGCTGGCCGAGGCGATGGAGAAGGTCGGCAAGGAGGGCGTGATCACCGTCGACGAGGGCAAGGGCCTGGAGAGCACCCTGGAGTACACCGAGGGGATGCAGTTCGACAAGGGATACCTCTCCCCTTACTTCCTGACCAACCCGACCACGCTCGAGGCGGAGCTGGAGGATTGCCACATCCTCCTCTACGAGAAGAAGGTCAGCAACCTGGCCGACCTGCTGCCGCTGCTGAACAAGATCGTCGGCACCGGCCAGCCGCTGCTGATCGTCGCCGAGGACGTGGAGTCCGAGGCGCTGGCGGCGCTCGTGGTGAACAAGCTGCGCGGCGTGCTGAACGTCTGCGCCGTGAAGGCGCCCGGCTTCGGCGACCGCCGCAAGGCGATGATGGGCGACCTGGCCGTCGTGGTCGGCGGGACGTTCATCAGCGAGGACCTGGGCATCAAGCTGGAGTCGGTCGAAATGGACCAGCTCGGCCGCGCCAAGCGCGTGGTCGTCTCGAAGGACCGGACGCTGGTCATCGAGGGCGCCGGCAAGAAGAAGGAGATCCAGGCCCGCGCCGAGCAGATCCGCACGCAGATCGAGAAGACCACCAGCGACTACGACCGCGAGAAGCTCCAGGAGCGCCTCGCCCGCCTCACCGGCGGCGTCGCCGTCATCAAGGCCGGCGCCCACACCGAGACGGAGATGAAGGAGCGCAAGGACCTCATCGACGACGCCCTCCACGCCACGCGGGCCGCGGCCGAGGAGGGGATCGTCCCGGGCGGCGGCGTTGCCCTGCTCCGGGCGATCAGCGCCGTCGAGGCGGGCAAGCGTTCGGCCAAGGGTGACGAGAAGGTCGGCTTCGACATCCTCGCCGAGGCCCTGCGATACCCGGCGCGGCAGATCGCCGACAACGCCGGCGAGGACGGCGAGGTCGTCGTCGCCCGGATCCTGGAGAACTCGAACGCCAGCTACGGCTACAACGCCCGGGAGGACCGGTTCGAGGACCTGATGAAGTCCGGCGTGATCGACCCGGCGAAGGTCGTGAACACCGCCCTGAAGAACGCCGCCAGCGTCGCGGGCCTTGCGCTCACGACCGACGTGCTGGTGACGGAGCTCAAGGAGGACAAGGACAAGAAGCAGACTCCCGTCGCCGGCGCGGTGGCGTGAGGATCTTGAGGCCTGTAAGACCGGAGGGCACGGAGCCCCACTCCGTGCCCTCCACGCTTGATGGAGCCTGACGAGAACGGTGGCGCATGACCCGCTGGCCCATGGCCATCTCGCTCCTCCTGCTGGTGATCGGCCTGGCGGCCGCGGCATTGTGGGGCGTCAGCTACTGGCAGCGGCCGATCGTCGCCTTCCCGTGGCCAACGGCCGGGCTCGATCAGCACCACGACCGCGGGTTCCTGCTGCTGGCCAGCGGCCGCGTGTTCGTGATCCGGCAGCGGGCCGAGCTGACGCCCGCCATAGCCATCCAGTCGCCGGAGGCGGCGAAGGCCGAGGATCCGGGTGCGGCCCCGGCGTGGGGCCTCTGGGCCGACACGACGACGCTCGGGTCGATGCGTATCTTGCGCGGGGCAACGCTCGGGACGCCGCCAATAGCAGTGGTCGCGGTCGGGCCGGTCGAGGATGCGCTGGTCGGGCGGTCGTGGAGTCGGCTGGGGTTCACCAGCGGAGTCGTCTCGGCGCCGCAGGTGCTGGTGAACGACGTCCTCGCCACGGCCCGGATCACCGCCATCGGCGTCCCGCTCTGGCCTTTCGTGCTGGCCCTGCTCCCGGCGGCGTGGCTCCTGTTCCGCAACCGCCGGTCGCGCCGCTGGGGGGCGGAAGGACGGTGCAGGGCATGCGGGTACGACCTGCGCGAGTCTCCCGACCGCTGCCCGGAGTGCGGCGCGCCCGCCGCGCCTGGCGGAGCATGCCGCCCGCGCGAGAGAGTCGGGCCCGCGGAGCATGGGTGCGGTGTCGCGGGCGCATGAACCTCGCCGATGTAACTCAGTAGAACTGGTACCGAGACATGCCCGTGACCAAAAGCGACTACTACGAAGTTCTCAACGTGAGCCGGACGGCCTCCGGGGACGAGATCAGGAAGGCCTACCGCCGGCTGGCGATGAAGTATCACCCCGACCGCAACGGTGGGGATCCGGAGGCGGAGCAGAAGTTTCGCGAGTGCGCCGAGGCTTACGAGGTGCTTTCGGACGCGCAGAAGCGGCAACGTTACGACCAGTTCGGCCACGAGGGCGTTCGCGGGCAGGCACACGACTTCTCCCACGTGGATGTCTCGGACATCTTCGACATGTTCGAGGACATCTTCGGCTTCGGCGGGGGAGGCCGGGGCCGGCGCGCGGGCGGGCGCCGCGCAGGCGGCGTGGACCTGGAGACACAGATCGAGCTGACGCTGGAGGAGGTGGGCAGCGGGGCGGAGAAGACGCTGGAGTTCCAGCGGCAGGAGATCTGCGAGACGTGCACGGGCAACGGGATGAAGCCGGGCGCCAAGCCGCGTCCCTGCGCCACCTGCGGCGGGCAGGGCCGCGTCGCCCAGCAGGGGTTCGGGGGTATGTTCCGGATGGTCACCGCCTGCCCGCACTGCCGCGGGCGCGGGCAGGTGATCGAGCCGAAGGACGTCTGCGCGACGTGCTCGGGCAGCGGGCGCGTGAAGAAGAAGCGCGTGGTGCAGGTGCGCGTTCCCGCGGGCGTGCACGAGGGGCAGGCGGTGCGCCTGCCGGGCGAGGGAGAGCCCGGCGATCCTTCGGTGCCGGGCGCGCCGGGAGGAGATCTGCTTTGCTACATCGCGGTACGGCCGCACCCGGTCTTCACGCGCCACCACAACGACCTGGTGTGCCAGGTGCCGGTGTCGTTCACGCAGGCGGCGCTGGGGGCGACGATCGAGGTGCCCACGCTCCCGATGCCCGGGGACGAGGAGGCGGAGGACGCCGCGGACCTGTTGATGGACGAGGCGGAGCTCAACGGCCGGAGCCGACCGGTCACCGGCGCGATGGCGCCGCTGGAGATTCCGCCGGGGACGCAGCACGGCGAGGTGTTCAAGCTGAAGGGGCGGGGCCTGCCGGACGTCTCCTCCTACCGGCGCGGCGACATGATCGTCCAGACGCTCGTGGAGATTCCGAAGAAGCTGACGGAGCGTCAGCGCGAGCTGCTGGCGCAGTTCGCCGAGACGGAGGAGGATTCGGTTCACAAGCACGGGGCGATGCCGCAGCGCAAGAGCTTCCTGGAGAAGCTGAAGTCTATGATCGCGTCCTGACGGGCCGGGGTGCCGGCACGTCGGTTGCACAGAGGTGGTTGACGATGAGTGATCCCCGTGAACAGGACATCGAGTCCCCCCTGGAGGCGGACGAGGCCGAGGCTACGGAGCACGGCGACGAGCTCGAGTCGCTGCGCGCCGAGATCGAGAACCTGCGCGCCGAGAAGCAGGCGCTCTACGAGAAGCTCGCCCGCGCACAGGCCGACTTCCAGAACAGCCAGCGCCGGATCGAGAAGGAGATGGATCAGCGCCTGAAGGTGGCGGCCGGAGCGTTCGTGCGCGACTTCCTCCCGGTGCTGGACAACCTCGAGCGCGCCATGGAGGTGCCGGAGACGTCGGACGTGCAGAGCGTCCTCGAGGGCGTGCGCAGCATCTACGACCAGTGGCTCGAGGTGCTCACGCAGAACGGCGTCACCCAGATCGCCCCCGAGCCCGGCACGCCCTTCGACCCGACCCACATGGAAGCGCTCATGCGCGAGCCCGGAGAGTACGAAGGCCCCTCCGTCACCCGGCTGTTCCAGCGCGGCTACGAGTTCGACGGCCGCGTCATCCGGCCCGCCCAGGTGGCCGTCAGCCATCCGTCCTGAGTTCGGAGCGGCCGACCCGCACAACCCACGCGACACCCAATGCCCACCTACGACTACAAGTGCGATGCCTGCGGGCACGCGTTCGAGAAGTTCCAGTCGATCTCCGCGCCGGCGCTGAAAAAGTGCCCCGAGTGCGGAAAGAGCCGCGTCAAGCGACTCATCGGCACCGGGGCCGGCATCATTTTCAAAGGCGGCGGGTTCTACGAAACCGACTACCGTTCGGAGAGCTACAACGCCGCCGCCAAGAAGGAGAGCGGCCAGTCCGCCGACTCCGGAAAGACTTCCGGGGGCGAGAGCAAGCCGGCGGCGCAGGAGAAGCCCGTGCCCGCAGCCACGCCGCCCAAGTCGGAGCCGACGAAGAAGAAGTCCGCCTGAACCATGTCCCAGCCCGGCAAGCCAAACCGAACCGGCCAGGCGCCACCCGGGAAGGGAGCCGGGGCACTGGTCAAGTGTCCCATCTGCGGCAAGCCAGCCGCCGACCGGCAGGCCGCCCAGGGGCAGCGATCCCCCTTCCCCTTCTGCAGCGAGCGGTGCCGGCTCGTCGACCTGGGACGCTGGCTCGACGGCGCCTACCAGATCCCGGCGGACGAGGCCGACCTGGACGAGAGCCAGCCTTCTCCCGCCGACGAGGCCTGATCGCGCCATACCGCATCCGAACCCGAAAGCGGCCCCTCCGGGGGTCGCTTTCCTCGTTTCAGCTCGCCCGGGGCGGGGCCCGGTGTCTGTGAAGGTGGAATAAAAGGGGTGATGCGCGCATTTTGATTGAAGTGGAGCCGGGACCGACCCGCGGCACGCGGGCTGATCATCCCGGCCAACGTTCATCTCCAGGGGCATTGCCCCCAGAAAGAGAGCAGGTCATGCGACGGAAGGTCATTGCCGCTTTTGCGGCGCTTGCGTTGACGGTTGCGGTCGGCGGCGTGGGCACAGCCGTGGTCGCACAGGACGGACAGGGCCAGGGTGGCCAGCGAGCCCAGCGCAACCAGGACGGTCAGCGCCGCGGGCAGATGGATCCGGAGCAGATGCGCCAGCGGATGATGGACGCCATGAAGGAGCGCCTGGGCGCCTCTGACGAGGATTGGCAGGCCCTTGAGCCGCGTGTCCAGCGCGTCATGGAGGCCCAGCAGAACGCCCGCGCCGGCATGGGCATGGGCATGGGCTTCGGCCGGGGCGGGCAGCAGGGCATGCGCCGCGGGCAGCAGCCGGAGACCGAGGTCGGCCGCGCCACGTCGGCGCTGCGCGAGGTCCTGGAGGACGAGAACGCCCCTGCGGAGCAGATCCGCGAGCGGCTGGACGCCCTTCGGGCAGCCCGGCAGGCCGCCGAGGCGGAGTTGACCACCGCCCGGGACGAGCTTCGTGGCCTGCTGACGCAGCGCCAGGAGGCGATCCTGGTGATGTCAGGAATGCTTGAGTGAGAGGAAAGGCGCCGGTGGCCGGTCGGCGAGTTGTGTGGAGGCGGAGTTTTCCCTCCGCGCAACTCGCCGATCGCTACCCCGCTGCTCGTGCTGCATGTAACCTCTGACGCGCCGCTGCCGGCGCGTCGCCATACTTCGGACGGTCACCGGAACAGATTTGGACCAGATCATCGACAGCATGGGTGAACAGGGGCTGCTCAGCCCGACGGCGGCGCAGCGGGCGCGGGCGCTGGTGTCGGAAGGGCAGAGCTTCGAGCAGGCCCTCCTCGCCGCCGACGGGCTGAGCGAGGAGGCGCTGCTGCGCTTCCTCTCGGGCATGCTCGGGCTGCCGTACGTGGATCTGGAGACGGGCGCCCCGGACAAGGCCTTCGTCGCCCGCTTCCCGGTGCGCCTCCTGGTGCGCCACAACGTGCTCCCGATCGAGGAGCGGGACGGGCTGGTCGTCGTCGCGACCGCGCGCCCCAGCGACTCGGGCCCGCTCGACCAGCTTCGCCTCGCCACCGGCAAGGAGTGCGTCCCGGCGCTGGCCCCCTCCACCGAGATCGACCGCACGATCAAGCGGCTCTTCGGCGTGGGCGCCGACACCCTCCAGTCGCTCGATGCCAGCAGCACCGGCATCCAGGTGCTCGACACCGAGGAGGAGAACGACCTCGACGCCGCGGGGCAGGCCCAGGACGCCTCGATCATCCGCTTCGTCAACCAGATCCTCATCGAGGCGATCGAGCGCCGAGCCACCGACGTGCACGTCGAGCCGTACGAGGACCAGCTCCGCCTCCGCTACCGCATCGACGGCGTCCTCCAGGAGGAGAACGTCCCGCCCAACATCCGCCGCTTCCACGCCGCGATCGTCTCGCGCCTCAAGATCCTCTCCCACCTCGACATCGCCGAGAAGCGCCTGCCGCAGGATGGGCGCATCAAGCTCAAGCTCGCCGGACGCGAGGTCGACGTGCGCGTCTCCATCATCCCCATGATCCACGGCGAAGCGGTCGTGCTACGCATCCTCCAGCGCACCGACGCGCTGCTGGGCACCTCTCACCTCGGCATGGGCGACCGCGACCGGCGCATCTTCGACGAGGTGCTGGAGATGCCGCACGGCATCGTCCTCGTCACCGGCCCCACCGGCAGCGGGAAGACGACCACCCTCTACGCCGCCCTGTCCAAGATCAACGACAACGAACGCAAGATCATCACCATCGAGGACCCCGTCGAGTACCAGCTTCGCGGCGTCAACCAGATCCAGGTCAACACCAGGACCGGCCTCACCTTCGCCGCCGGCCTCCGCGCCATCCTGCGACACGACCCGGATGTCGTGCTCGTCGGCGAAATCCGCGACCAGGAGACGGCCGAGATCGCCGTGCAGGCCTCGCTCACCGGTCACCTCGTCTTCAGCACGCTCCACACCAACGACGCCCCCGGCGCCGCGACCCGGCTCATCGACATGGGGATCGAGCCTTACCTCGTCGCCAGCAGCGTCGAGGTCGTCGTCGCCCAGCGGCTGGTGCGCCTCATCTGCCAGGGGTGCCGGCAGGAGCTGCCCGCCGACGAGGCCAGGCGCCTGCGCGACGCATTCGGCGACAAGATCGGCGACGCCACCCTCTATCACGGCGTCGGCTGTCGCACCTGCGGCGGTACCGGCTACCGCGGCCGGCAGGGCGTCTTCGAGCTCATGGCGGTCTCCGACGAGCTTCGCTCGCTGATCCTGGCACGCGCTCCCGCGCACGAGCTGCGGAAGGTGGCGACGCGGCAGGGAATGAACAGCCTGCGCGAGGATGGCTGGCGCGTCGTGTGTGACGGGCGCACGACGGTCGACGAGCTCATGCGCAACACGAAGGACGAGGAGCACGCCCACGGCAACTGGGGCGCCGTTGACACCTCGCCGGCCGCCGAGCACGCCACCGAGACCGGGGAGGTGATCGCCTGATGGCCGTCTTCACCTACACCGCCGTCGACCGGCAGGGACAGAGCGCCTCCGGCACCGTCCCGGCCGACTCTCGCGCTGCGGCCATGGACGCCGTTTCCGCGCTGGGGCTGATGCCGGTGGACATCCGGGAGTCGGCGACGGGCACGGAGTCTGTGTCGGCCGCGAAGCCGGCAAAGGTGCCGCAGAAGGCGGTCGAGGCATTCACGCGCGAACTGGCCAACCTGCTTTCCGGCGGCCTCTCCCTCTCGCGCGCCCTGTCGCTGCTGAAGCGTGAGGCGTCGCACCCGGGCGCGCGCCACGTCTGGGGCCAGGTGCACGACGACGTGGTCGGCGGCGAGTCTCTGGCCGATGCGCTGGCGAAGTGGCCGCAGGCCTTCTCGAACGTCTACGTCGCCATGGTTCGCGCCGGTGAGGCGGGCGGCTTCCTGCACGTCGTGCTGGCGCAGATCGCCGAGTTCCGGCAGCGCGAGCAGGACCTGAAGGGGAAGGTGAAGGCGGCCCTGATCTACCCGATCGCCCTGGCGGTCATCGCCACGGGCGTGATGATCTTCCTGCTGACATTCTTCATCCCGCGGTTCAGCGCGATCTTCTCGCAGTTCGGGTCGGACCTGCCGCTGCTGACGAAGGTCGTGGTCGCGGTGAGCCAGGGGCTGATGCAGTGGGGCCCGTTCATCCTGCTGGCGGTGTTCGTGGGGGCGTTCGCGCTCCGCCGCGCCGCCGAGACGGAGCAGGGGCGGCGCCGGCTGGAGCACTGGATGCTCCACACGCCGTTCCTGGGGACGGTGATGGCCCGATTCGCGCTGGTGCGCTTCTGCCGGATGCTGGGAACGCTGATCGGCTCGGGCGTGCCGCTGGTGGCGTCGCTGCGAGTGGCGCGCGAGGCCCTGGGCAACCAGACGCTCGCCGACAGCATCACCGAGGCCATCGACCAGGTGCAGCGCGGAACGCCCCTGTCCCGCGCGCTCTCGGCCAACACGCAGCTCTTCCCCGCCAGCGTCATCGAGATGATCAGCGTGGCGGAGGAGACGGGAAGGCTCAACGAGGAGCTGATCCGCCTGTCGATCGCCTACGAGAGCGACCTGGATCGTCACCTGCGCATTCTCGTGGCGCTGGCGGAGCCGCTGCTGCTGCTGATCATGGCCAGCCTCATCGGCACGGTCGTCGTGAGCATGCTGCTGCCCCTGTTCACGCTGCAGGACATGATCAACTGAGAAGTTAGAAGTTAGGAGTTAGGAGTTAGGAGTTAGGCGTGAGGAGTGAGGATCGGAATGACAGAGAGGAAGTTTGATATGAGCAAGAGAACAGATGCGCGTCGTCGTCGCGGTTTCAGCCTGATGGAGCTGCTGCTGGTCCTGGTGATCCTGGGCGTGCTGGCGGCCCTGGTCGTGCCGAAGTTCGCCAACCGCTCTCAGCAGGCGCGGGAGACGGCCGCCAAGTCGGGCGTCTCCAGCATCGAGACGGCCCTGGGCGCCTTCGAAATCGATAATGGGCGATACCCCAGCACCGAGGAGGGGCTCGAGGCGCTCATCAGCGCTCCCGCCGGCCTCGAGAGCTGGCGCGGGCCATACCTCAACCGCGGAATGCCCAAGGACCCGTGGGGCAATGACTACGTCTACCGCTACCCCGGCCAGCTCAGCGGCGGGGACTTTGACCTCTACTCCCTCGGCCCGGACGGGCGCGAGGGGAACGACGACATCGGCAACTGGAACGAGGACTGATTGAGCCGCCGGCGCGTCCATCCCGGGTTCACGCTCATCGAGCTGGTGCTCGTGCTGATGCTCCTTGCGCTGCTCCTGGCCGCCGCCGCCCCCTCCCTGGGCGGGTGGAGCCGCGGGCAGAAGCTGGAGAACACGGCCGAGCGCCTCCTCTCCGCCTCGCGCTGGGCGCGTTCGGCGGCGATCGCGCGGGCCGTGCCCCACCGGCTCGAGATCGACCCGATGAACGCCCTCTACCGGGTGACGTGCCTCGAAGGGGAGACTTGGGTGCCGGTGACCGGCGAGCAGGGACGCGACACGCTCCTTCCTCCCGGCCTGGACTTCGAGCTGCTCCGGCAGGACGGGGCGATGGTCGACGCCATCGACTTCCACCCCAACGGCCGCATCTCGCCCGCCACGCTCACCCTCACCGCCGAGTGGGGCGAGGTGGTGACCCTCGAGGCGGCCGGGGCCGCCGACACGCTTCGCCGCGTCACTGCCGGTAACGACCTGTGATCACCGCGATCGCCACAACCTCGCATGCCTCGCGCCGGCCGCCGCGCCGCGGCGTCAGCCTCGTGGAGGTGCTGGCGACGCTGGTGCTCGTGGGGATCGTGCTCCCGGCCGCCATGCAGGGCGTGACGCTCTCCCTCCGCGCTGCGCAGGTCGCGCGGCACCAGCAGGAGGCGACCATGCTCGCTGAGGCGCGCCTGGGAGAGATCCACGCCGCGCGCGACGCTTCCATGTTCACCGGCGCCGGCGACTTCGGCATCGAGTGGCCCGAGTACCGCTGGGAGTGCCAGAGCATGCCGGCGGAGTTCGGCCTGTCGGAGGTCACCGTCACCGTCTACTGGCAGGAGCGCGGCCTGGAGCGCTCCGTCGCCCTGACGAGCCTCGTCTACACGCCGCTGACCAGTGATCCGCTGGGCGGATCCGGCATGGGAGGCGGCATCGCGCCATGAGCCTCGTTCGCGCTACATCCTCCGCCCGCCGCGCCCGGCATCGCCGGCGCGCGTTCACGCTGCTCGAGCTTGTCGTCGGCGTTGCGATGACGGCGGTGGTGGCGGTGAGCCTGGTGACGGCGATGTCGATCACCTTCCGCGCCCGTGACAGCGCGCGGAACCAGACGAACGCGGCGCGTGAGGCGACGATCGCGATGGACGTGATCGAGCAGGAGTTCGCCGGCATCGTGGCGCCGCGGGAAGGCTCGCTGCTGGCGGGCGCGTTCGTCGGCACCGACTCGGGCGCCCCCGACGCCCCGGCGGACGTGGTGGAGTTCTACGCCCTGGGCCGCGACGCGGGCGCGCCGATCGACGACCCCTTCGCGGAAGGCCCGCGCTGGGTGCAGATTTCCCTCGGGGCGGACGCGCGCGGCCGGCCGGCGCTGGTGCGCCGGGTCGATCGAAATCTCCTCGCGACGATCCAGGAGGAGCCGGAGCCGGAAGTGCTGCTGACAGGCGTCACCAGCCTCGGCCTGCGCTACTACGACGGCTTCGAGTGGCTTGAGGACTGGGATTCGACGCTGAACGGCCACAGCGTCCCGCTGGCGGTCGAGGTGACGATCGAGATGACCGACGCCTCGCTCCAGGACCCGGAGGAGCCGTACCGCCTCGTGCAGATCATCCCCCTCGCCTGTGCCGACCCCGAGGCGATCCTCGCGGCGGAGGAGGGGATGACGCAATGAGCTTGTCGCAAGCGATGCGATCCGCACCGCCACATCCTCGCCACCGGCGCCGCGGCACGATCCTCATCGTGGCGATGATCCTCGTCTTCGCCATTGCCGCCCTCGTGCTGACGCTGGGGCTGGCGATGCGAGTCGAGGCCTCCGCCTCGGCCAACGTCGCCGCCGAGCGCGAGGCGACCGCCATCGTCCGCGGGGCCGAGCAGTACGTGATGGCGGTGCTTGCCGAGAGCACCGACCCGATCGACCTGCTCGACGAGAGCTACTTCGAAGAGGTGCCGCTGGGAGGCGGCTACTTCTGGATTCTCCGTCCCGCCTACGACGATCCGGCGATGCCGGTGTTCGGCATCACGGACGAGACCTGCAAGATCGACCTGAACACCTTCGCCTCCGCGTACGAGCGGTTGAGCGAGATGCCCGTGCTGACCGACGAGCTGGCCGCCTCCATCATCGACTGGGGCGACGAGGACGAGAACCCGACCGAGGGGTTCGGCGCCGAGAGCCAGGTCTATGCCTCGCGCTCCCCCGGCCACGACGCCAAGAACGCCCCGTACGAGTCGGTCGAGGAGCTGATGCTCGTCGACGGCATGACCAGCGAGCTGCTCTACGGCGACGGCACGGCTCCGCCGATCGGCCAGGCGGGGCTGTCGGCCGACCAGGGCTACTTCCAGGGCGAGGGGTATCGCCCGCGCGGGCTGTTCGACCTCTTCACGGTGTGGGGCGTCGAGGCGGAGGCGAGTTTCGACGAGGGAACGCCCCGGCTCAACGTCAACGACGACGAGAGCCGCGAAGCGGTGCGGGAGATGCTGATCGAGGAGTTCGGCGAGGCCCGCGGCGCGGAGCTGGCCGGCCGCGTGCCGAGCCAGGACGTGCTGGACATCTTCGACTTCGCGCTCCGGCTCGACCTGGAGCCGGAGGAGCTGGCGCAGATCGAGGATCGCATCAGCGTCGCCCAGACGCAGACGTTCCAGTCGGGCAACACCATCGTCCAGGTCGTGATGTCCCAGGGAGGGAAGATCAACGTCAACTGGGCGGCGCGCGAGGTGCTCATGACCCTCATCCAGGTCCACCCGTCGCTCGAGGAGTCGGACATCGACGCGATGATCTCCGAGCGCATCACCGCCATCCAGGAGATGCCCAACTCCATCGCCTGGGTCTACGAGCTGCTCGGCGCGGAGTCGGTGGGCCTGGCGCGGTATATCACCGCCCGCGGCCGCTACTACTCCGCCGACATCGTCACCGTCTCCGGCAATGGCCGGGCCTTCAAGCGCGTCCGGATCGTGGTCGACAGCGGCGCGACCAACGCTGAGGGCGTCGTCTACCCGCGGATCGTCTACCGCCGCGACCTGACGGATCACGGCTGGCCGATGGATCCGGCCCTGCTCGAATCGCTGCGCACGGGCGGCGGCGCATACGGAGCATTCACCACGTGGTAACCCGCGCCCCGGCGCGCCCGGCAACAGACACCGAACCGCACGAATGAAAATCGGCACGTCCAACATCATGGGGATCGCGATCGGGGACCGCGAGATCGCCTGCGTCCAGATCGCGGGCGGCGGGCCCGGCCGGCGCCGGCGCGCGCGGGCGGCGCGGTTCGACGTGCCCGAAGGCCTCTCCTTCGCCAAGCCCGAGGAGCTGGGCCTGGCGCTGAAGTCCTTCCTCGCCTCCGAGCGCCTCGGCGCGCAGCGCGCGATCGTGGGCCTGCCGGCACGCTGGCTCATCGCCGAGCCGCGCGAGCTTCCGCCGACCGATCGCGAGCAGGCGCTGGCCAGCCTGCGTCTCCAGGCGGAGCGCATCAGCCTCGGAGACGATGCCAAACTCATCTTCGACGCCGCCGGCACGCTCGGCGGGAGTCGCCCCGTTCACGCCCTGCTCGTTGGGATCTCCCAGGAGCGCCTGGAGGGAGTCAGGCGGTTCTGCGCCTCGGCGGGACTGACGCCGGTTGCCGTCACCGCGACCGGCCTGGTCGTCGCCTCGGCGCTGAAGGACCGGCAGCCGGAGGCGGAGCGCGCCGTCATCCTCTTCAGCCACGAGGGAGCGGAACTCGTCTGGAGCTCGCAGGCCGGGCCACGCGCCTTCCGGCATCTCAGCGGTGTGCGCTCGGTCATTGCCGGCGGGGCCAATGCCTCACTCCAGCCGCTGACGGCGGAGCTCTGGCGCGCGATGGCGCTCAAGAGCGGCGCCGGCAGTGCGGGCGGGCGCGGCGGGAGCGTCGTGCTGCTGGGCGACTCCGGCTTCACGCCGGAAGACTGCCAGGAGCTGTCCGGTCGCCTCGGCCGCGAGGTCGAATGCACTGACGGGCTGCGCGCCCTGCATCACATCCCGGCGGCCGCGTCGCTGAACGGGCAGGCGGACCAGGTGGCGACCGAGCGCCTGTGGCCCGCGGTCGCCCTCGCCGGCGCCGGCATGCGCCCGACGGGCGAGCTGCCGGTGAACTTCCTCAAGCCGCGCCTGGCCCCGCCCCGCGAATCGCGCTGGAACCGCACCTGGACGCTCGGCGTCGCCGCCGCGGCGGTGGTCGTCGGCGCGATCGGCTTCCTCTGGTGGTCCACCGTCGCCGCCGAGGCGGAGATGGCGCAGCTCCAGGGCGAGCTGGACAAGATGAGCGAGCAGGTGGAGGTCGCCGAGACTTACGTCGACCGGTTCAACTACGCGCGGGGCTACTTCGAGTCGCGCCCGCCGATCCTGGACGGCATGGGCGGCCTGGCCGCCTTCTTCGGTCCGGAGGATCAGATCTGGACGACGCAGTTCACGATGCGTGAGAACGGTCGCGTGACGCTGCAGGGGCGTGCCGCGGACCAGCGGTCGGTGCTGGTGCTGAGCGACCGGCTGATGGCCAGCGGGAAGTTCGCCAACGTGCAGGTGCAGGACATGCGCGAGGCCACGCGGGGCGGCTCGGGCCGCGGCGGGCCGACGGAGATCGGCTTCACGCTCAACTTCACGTACCTCGGCGCCGTCCCGGCGCCGGCCGAGGAAGAGGGGGTGCAGCGATGAGCAAGCGTGAACGGACGATTGCAATCCTGCTCGGCGTGGTCGTGCTGCTGTTCGTGCTCGACCGGATGTTCTTCTCCCCGCTGATGGAGCGGGAGGCGATCGCCCGAGAGCGCGTGGTCGAGCTGAAGACCGACCTGTCGCGCGCCGACCAGTCGCTGCTCAACGAAAAGCGCGCCCGCCGCCGCTGGGAGGAGATGGCGGGCGACACGCTCAAGCCCAATGCCCCGCAGGCCGAGAGCCAGCTCCTGAACCACACGCGCGAATGGGCGCAGCAGGCGGGGCTCACGCTCAACTCGCTCACGGTGGAGCGCACCGAGAGCGAGGAGGGGTTCGGGAAGATCACCGCGCGCGCCGGCGCCGCCGGGGGAATGCAGCAGCTGGCGCGGTTCCTCTTTGCCGTTCAGACCGGCCCAATCCCCGTGCGGGTCGCCGACATCACGGTCAACTCGCGCACCGAGGGGTCGGACGACCTGAACGTGCAGATCGGCCTTTCGACGATTTACCTTCCGCCCGAGGCGGAGCCGGACGGCGCCGGAACGGAGGCGCGACGATGAACAGGCAATACACCATGCGGGCCCTGGCCGCCATTCTCGTCGCGTGCTGCGCGGCGCCCGTGGCGACCCTGGGGCAGGACAACGATCAAACCCCGCCCGGCGGCCCGGACGAGCGCGTGCAAGGCCGCTCGCGCGCCGACGGGCAGCCGGCGGGGCAAAACATGCGCGGGCGCGGCGGGTTCGAGCAGCGGCGGGGCGCCTCCCGCGACGGCGAGCGCGCGCCCGACGCCTTCTCCTCGCAGTACGCCGTGCTGCTGGAGAACAACATCTTCCTGCGCGACCGGCGCCCGCGCCGGCAGGAGCAGGCGAGGCCCACCACCCGCACCGTCACGGCCGTCGCGCCACCGGAGAAGTCGTGGATGCTTGTCGGCATCGTCTTCGAGGACGGCACCTTCCGCGCCTACCTCGAGGACCTGCGCAACGGCGGGGTGCGCCGGACGGCGCCGGGCGACGCCATCGCCAACGGTGCGATCACGCAGGTGTTCGTCGACGCGATCGCCTACCAGGTTGGGGAAGAGATCGTGTGGGTCGAGACGGGGCAGGATCTCACCGGCGCGCGCGCCACGATCCCCGGCGGGTCGCGTTCGGGTGTTGCACGATCCTCCTCGCCCGCGCCCTCGCGCCCGGAGGCCCGCGAGGCGGCCGGCGGCGGTGGGGGGGCGCCCGGGGAGATGACCATCGAGGAGCGCCTGCGCATGCGCCGTCTCCAGGAGTCGGGGCGCGAGGGCATGATCGTGGTGCCGAAGGACGGAAACACCTTCACCATCCGCCCGGCGGACGGGGCCAGGGGTGATCCGCGCCGCGGCGACGGCCCGCGACGGTTCGACGATCCACAGGGTGATCCCGACGACGACCCGCGGCGCGAGGATGATCCGCAGCGCGGGGAGGACCCGGACGACGATCCGGACGACCGCCCGCAGCGCGGCGGAGATCCGGACGATCCGCGACGCGATGACGACCCACGTCGCAGTGACGACCCGCAGCGCAGCGACGATCCGGATGACGATTGAACGATTTTCTGCGTTTTGACCCTGCGACAGCCCGCTGACTCCGACTGGAGCCTTTCGATGAGCCACTTCCGGCCCACCAAGTCCGTATCCGTTCCGCTCGCCGCAAGGCGGGCCCGGCCGGCGCTGACGATGGCGATTTCCGCCGTCCTGCTTGCCGCGGGCCCCGGGCATGCGCAGGACGCCGAGCCGCAGACGCAGCCCGAGCGGCAATCGACGCAGCCGGGCGGATCCACGCTTCCGACGACGCTCCCCTCCACGTCGCCCGCCCCCGCGCGCAACGGGCCGGACGGGCAGAACGTGCAGCGCCAGAACGGCGGGCTCGTGCTCAACTTCCAGGACGCGAACATCGATGTCGTCCTGGACGAGCTCTCCGAGGCGGCGGGGCTGATCATCGTGCGCGAGGTGGAGCCGGAGGGTCGCGTGACCCTCACGAGCCGGCAGCCGGTGAGCGCCGAGGACGCGGTGCAGCTGCTGAGCACGGTGCTGCACAACAACGGCTACGCCGCGATCCGGCAGGGGCGGATCCTGAAGATCGTCGAGAGCAGCCGCGCCAAGAAGCTGAACATCCCGGTGCGCAGCGGCGCCGATCCGAACGACATCCCGCAGACCGACGAGCTGATCACCCAGGTCATCCCGCTGCGCCACGCCGACGCCACGCAGCTGCGCCAGGACCTTCAGCCGCTGATCAATCCGGAGGCGGACTTCACCGCCAACGCCTCGAGCAACGCGCTGGTGATCACCGACACGTCGGCGAACGTTCGCCGGATCGTCGAGGTGATCGCGGCGCTGGACACGTCGCTGGCCGACTCGGTGGACGTGCGCGTCTTCCAGCTCGAGTTCGCGGACGCGACGAACGCGGCGAACCTGATCAACGAGGTGTTCGGCCAGCTCCAGGTCGGGCCGGGCGCGGGC
>JAEZED010000010.1 GCA_023417885.1 Planctomycetota bacterium | reverse complement strand
CCGCAGGCGGCGGCGAGCGCCGCGCCGACGCTGCGCGCGCGGCGGTGGAGCCGGGCATGGGTGAGCGCTGCTTCAGAATCGGCGCTCGTCAGGAAGCGGTAGGCGAGGCGATCAGGCTGATCCCGGGCCCGGCGCGTCAGGAGCTGCACCCATGATGAACCTGGCACGTCCACGAAGTTTCCCTCCCGTGTTTCGTCCCTGAGGAATAGTCCCTTATCGGGAGGTGGCACGCAAGCGAGATCCGCGGAGCGTGTACGCGGAGGGAAGGTGGTTCCACGGGCGTGTGGAGCTAGCATGGCCCGCCATGGCCGAGATCGCAGGTCCATTTCCGTCGCTTCGTCCGTTCCTGGAGTTCCTCGATCGGAAGGGGGAGCTGGCGCGCGTGCGTGCTCAGGTGGATCCGGTGCTGGAGGTCGCGGCGGTGGCGGATCGCGTGATGAAGAGCAAGGCGCCGCACGGTCACAACGAGGTGGACCGGCATGTCCATGCGGACAAGGGGGGCAAGGCGCTTCTGTTCGAGAACGTCCGCGGCAGCGACATTCCGGTCGCGATCAACACGTTCGGCAGCTACTGGCGCATGGAGCAGGCTCTGGGCACGCCCTCGCTGGAGGACCTGGCGCAGCGCGTGGGGCGGATGGTGAAACCAGAGATGCCGGCCGGGTTCATCGAGAAGCTGAAGATGGGGAAGGAGATGCTGGGGGATCTCATGAGCCTGCGTCCCAAGCGCCGCGAGACGGGGCCGTGCCAGGAGGTCGTGCACCAGGGGGACAAGGTGGACCTGACGCGCCTGCCGATCATCCAGTGCTGGCCGCTGGATGGGGACCTCTCGAGCGGGCAGGTCTTCGAAGAGCACGATCCGTCGCCACGCGAGGCTGGCATGGCTCGTGGCCAGGGCTTCCAGCCCGATCCGGGGGAGAGACAGAACGGGCAGGATGCCCTTGCCACGCCGCGTGACGCTGGTGCGCGCACCGGGCGATACATCACGTTCGCCGGCATCTACACGAAGAACCCGGAGAACGGCGACAGGAACATCGGCATGTACCGCGTGCAGCTCTTCGACAGGAAGACCTGCGCCATGCATTGGCACATGCACCACGACGGCGCGCGCCACTTCCGCATGTGGCAGAAGCGCGGCGAGCGCATGCCGCTGGCGATCGTGCTGGGGGGGCCGAGCGTGCTCCCATACGCCGCGACCGCCCCGCTGCCGCCCGGGATTTCGGAGCTGCTCTTCGCCGGCTTCCTCAACAAGGCGCCGATCGAACTGGTGCCGTGCGTGAGCATCGACATGGAAGTGCCGGCGGAGGCGGAGATCGTGATCGAGGGGTACGTCCACCCCACCGACACGCTCCTGGAAGGCCCCTTCGGCGATCACACGGGCTTCTACTCACTGGCCGACCGCTACCCGAAGCTCGAAGTGACCGCCATCACGCACCGGCGCGACCCGATCTACCCGACGACCATCGTCGGCAAGCCCCCCATGGAGGACTACTTCATGGGCAAGGCGACCGAGCGCATCTTCCTGCCGCTCTTGAAGACGATCGTGCCGGACATCCTCGACTACTCGCTGCCGATGGCGGGCGCGTTCCACAACTGCGTCTACGTGAAGATCCGCAAGGAATACCCCTACCAGGCGCGGCGGATCATGCACGCGATCTGGGGCGCCGGGCAGATGAGCTTCACGAAGTTCATCATCGTCGTGGACGAGGACGTGGACGTGCACGATGAGCAGGCGGTGCTCTTCCACCTTTTCGCCAACTGTGACCCGGCGCGCGACACCGAAATGGTGCAGGGCCCGGTGGACATCCTCGACCACGCCAGCCCAATGCTCGGCGTCGGCAGCAAGATGGGCTTCGACGCGACCCGCAAGCTCCCTGCGGAGGCCAACGGCCGCGGCGTACGGCGGTGGCCGAAGGAACTGGCGTTCGACGAGGCGACGCGGAAGCTGGTGGAGAGGCGTTGGCGGGAGTATGGACTCTAACCGACGTCCCTGAAGGGAGCGGCGCACCCAACACCCGCCCTACCGGCGCACGGGAGGCAATGACGGTGGCCGAGCAGCGGCGACAGCGCAGGCGCTCTTCCTCACCGTTTTCGCGTTGGATCGATGGCTTGAACCGCGTCTTGCCTGGCGGGCAATGGTCCAGGGTGGACCGTGCGCCGCCTCGTGAGCCCTCCAGTCTATCGCTCCTCCCCATGATTAGAACCCGCTGCCTGGTCGTCTGGTTCATGTGCCTACTGCCGCAAGCCGCCACCCAGCCTCCGCCAGATGGACCGGCGGCCTCCCCATCGGTGCGGGTTGACGAGGAGCCTCTGCCTGTTCCCTTCCAGCGGTTTACGACCACTGACGATCTCGGGCGCAGAATCACGGCCTACCTCTCGCAGCCGCCAGAGGACGCCGCCGGGACGTTGCCGATCGTGCTGTGGATCCAGGGTTCCGGATGCCAGTCGTTATTTATGAAATCACCGGAGGGTAAGGTCGGCGGGGGCTTGCAGAACCTGCTTTTCAAGATGGCCCGGGACCGTTTTCGCGTGCTGTGCGTGGAAAAGCCGGGCGTGGCGTTCCTCGATATGCCCCCGCGACCGGGGGCGGCGGAGGGGGCCACCACCGAGTTCCTGGAGGAGCACACCCTCCCCCGCTGGGCCGAGGCCAACGCCGCCGCCCTTCGGGCCGCCTGGACACTCCCGGACGTCGACCCCACCCGGACGCTGGTGATCGGCCATTCCGAGGGTGCCCTGACCGCCGCGCGCGTGGCGGCTGAGCTGCCGCAGGTCACCCATGTCGCCCCGCTGGCCAGCGCCGGGCCGACCCAGCTTTACAGCCTGGCGGAGCTGGCCGCCCAGCCGCAGCCCGGCGACGAGCCCGGCGACGGCGATCGGCGGCGGGAGATGGTTTACGCGCAGTGGCGGGAGCTGATGGAGGATCCCGACAGCACGACAGAGTTCTGGATGGGCCATCCGCACCGGCGGTGGTCGAGCTTCTGCCGCTACAGCAGCGTGGCAGAGCTGCTGCGAAGCCGAGCACGGATCTACCTTGCACATGGCACGGCGGACCGGTCCTCCTACGTCGGGTCGCTGGATGTGCTGCGCGCCGAGCTGGCGGCACATGGCCGGGACGTCGTCGTCGAGCGCATTGCAGGGGTCGATCACGGCTACGTCCCCGCCGACGGGTCGCAACCAGGTGCTGCGCCGTTCGATGCGCTCTTCGAGCGCATCCTCGACTGGTTCCTGCTGTGAATCTCTCATCCCCCGCAGGAAAACAGGTTGGCAGTCCCGTGTGCGCCTCTCTGCTTATCAACGTGGAGAAGGCGCCGTGACGCTGTCCACGGGTCGGGCAGTACCGATGTCGGATCGAGCCGGACTATCGCGACGATCGTCCCAACCGCAATCATCCGGATAAACCGTAGGGATGCGCAGTCGCAAGCACCCGCTTGGCCCCGGGTGACCGACTTACGATCCGCCCACGTCGGGGCAACGGGCACGACTCCTTTGACAAGCGCCCGGGACCGATTTAGATTGCCGCAACATTGCTATAACGCGCAGGTTGTGCGTGCGCTCATGTTTAGCATTTGAACCCGGCCTGAGGCCGGCGATTTTCCCAAGAGGAGAGATGCAAATGTCTACTGCGCTGCGCTACACCCCGCGAGACGAGTACCGCCCGTTTTCGACGGCGGCCATGGTCGTCGTGTTCTCGCTCTTCTCCGGCACTGCGGCCCGGGCGGATCTGCTCGCCTATGACCCTTTCGTGCTGGGCGACAACCCGGCCCTTGGCCAATACCTGCCGGGGGATGACAGCACGGGCGTGAATGTCATCGGCGGGCAGAACCCCGTGATTGGACCGACCTCGTTCTATGCCGGACCCTGGATCCAGAGCGGCGGCGATGCGCAGGCCGTCAAGAACCTTCCGTCCTATGCCTACCCGGGGCTTCCGGGCGGCCTGGGGGGGCGGTTGCAGGAGACGCTCGAGTTCGATTGCTGCACCTTCGGTCGCTCCGCGAGGCCGATCGCCGGGGGGCTGGGCTTCGGCGCAGCTCAGACCATCTACCAGAGCTTCCTGATCGACTTCGGGACTCAGGGCACGGACGCACCCAGCGATTTCGGATTCCGTGGTCACGAGCTGTGGAACGGCGGCGTCGGTGACGCCAACGTTGCCGTGCAGCTCTTCGTGAACCACTTCTCCGACGTCAATGAACTGACGCTCGGCGTGACGACCGCCAGCGGCACCACCAGCGTCGCCGTGAATGGGGGAGGCCTGACGCTTGAGGCGCTGGAGGGCGTGCACTTTGTCGTGATGAAGTACGAGTTCAACCCGCTGGCGCCCGACGTCGTTAGCGTCTTCCTCGACCCGACCATTGCAGCAGGCGAGCCCGGCGTTGCCAGCGCCCAGGTCACCGTGGCCACCAGTGACCTGCTTATCACGCACCACGGTGCCTTTACGCAGTTCACCTTCTCGGGCCCCGATCACACCACCGGCGGGTTTGATGAGCTCCGTTGGGGAACGAGCTACAGCTCCGTTGTCCCAGAGCCTGTCGGGCTGGGCCTCTGTGCCTTGGCGGCCCCCGCGCTTCTGCGGCGACGCCGTTCTCCCGAGTAACCCATGCTCTTCATGGTCATCGAGCGGTTCAAGGACCGCGATCCCGTGCCGGTCTACCGCCGCGTGGGCGAGTCGGGGCGGTCGCTGCCTGCGGGGTTGCGGTACGTCGACAGCTGGGTCGAGCCCAACTTCGACCGCTGCTTCCAGGTGATGGAGTGCGACGATGCGCGCCTGCTGATGGAGTGGATCCTGCAGTGGCGCGACCTGGTCGACTTCGAGATCGTCCCCGTCGTCCCGTCGGCGAGCGTGCGCGCCCTGCTGGTGGGGCCCGACAACACCGCGGCCGACGCCGGCGCCACGGCCTGAGTGCGTGCCCGCTCATGCTGCGCGGTCGCGGCGGAGCTGGAGGGGGCCGGGGACTGGCAGGCCGTGGTCGGAGAATCCGAAGTTGACGGTGTGGATGGCGGGCTTGCCGACGGTGGTGGAGCGGAAGGCCTGCACGCGGTATTCGGCGAAGGCGGCGCCGGGCGGGAGCGTCGCGTCCTCGAATTTCTTCCGGCCTGCGATGCCGAGGAAGGCCATCTCGCCACCAGGCAGTCGGCGGCTGACGTGGTAGGTCGTTCCCCGCGCTCCGCGCGGGTTGTCGCACTTCCAGCGGAGGACGACCGTGCCGAGGGTGGTGAGCTCGTTGGTGAAGGAGTGCGGGGTACCGGGCGGAGCGATGGGTGAGCCCTTCTCCGGCGCGGAGATGCTCCCGAGGATGTAGGCCTGCGGCCCGAGTTCGACGGAGCGGGCGCGGATCTGCCTGAGGATGCTGGCCCCCTCGGCGCTCATCTCCTGCATGGCGTTCCGGAGGGCGAAGGTTTTTGCCTGGGCGCGCATGCGTGCTGCGTACTGCGCGCCAAGCGCCGCGCGGGCGGCATCCACCTGCGCCTGCATGCGGGCGAGCTGTCCCGGATCGAGGCCCAGGACCTCGGCCTGCTCCACCCACTTCTGAAGGCGCGTGGCATAGAACTCGATTCGCGCGTGCTTTGTCCTGGGAACGGTTCGCATGGCGGCTGCATCGACCCCTTGCGGGTGCGGCTGGAGTCGTGTCGTGTCCGTCGAATCGCCGCGTCCGGGAAAATCCATCCCTGCGGCCGCGGCAAGGCAGCCGGGCCGCCCCGGCCGTGCCACGAAAATCTTTATCGTGCCAACGCCAGGTTCCTGTGAGGCGCGGCACAGGCGGTGCGTGTCGCGGCAAAATGATTTTGCCGCGCGCCCCAGCGACTTTGCGGCGCCCTTCGCCCGGCATGCCGCGCCGCTCAGAAACGTCGCGTCGACATTGCCGCACACGACGCCGACGCACGCTTGGCAACTGCCGACGTTAAACCCCCAGGCGGCGCTGCAGCCCGCTGCGCGCGGTGCACTCCGGGTGAACCCTGCCGGTTTTGCGTGTTCGTTCGCTGCGGGCGTGCGGAGGCTTCCGTGGTAAGGTGGCGGGTGACTTTGTGGAGTTGATGCGCCCAGAACCTGCCGCCGCACCGCTATGTTGAGCCGCCTCTTCAACATCGCCGCCGCAGCTTCCGCGATCGTGATCTGTCTTGTCGCCGTTGCCTGGTGCGCCGCCGGCACGGTGGATCCGCGAAGGCAGTTCGTGAGCCTCTCAGACGGCTGCCATCTGAGCATCCATGCCCGCGGCGCGGACGCACGCGTGCAGGTCTTCAACGATTCAAGCTACGGGCCCTATGGCGGAGGCGTCATCGGAATCGCGGGCGATCCGAACGGGCCGAAGGTCTCCGGCATTGGGGACGTCGCGGGCATCTACTACCGGATGATCCGCTGGCCGGACGGCAGGTCGATCTGGACGCTGTCGCTCAGCCTGGCCTATCCGCTGCTGCTCGCGATGCCGCTGCCGCTCATCTGGGTCATTCGCCGATCACGAGCGGTTCCGCCCGACGAAACTCCTACCGCGGGGCAAGTCACAGCGCCTGCGGCGAGTCATACGGCGCGGCATAGCCTGAAAACTGAACGATGGCCACGGTATGCTGGTCGTCATCCCGCCATGCGATGGCTGCGATGGATCATCATCGTGATTGCGCTGATCGGCGGTTGCGTCGTGACGGAATACGTCGGCTGTCGGCGGCGGGCGCTTGCCACCACGCGCGCGCAGCAGGCGGCGCATTGCCTGTTTGGGGTGATCCGGCGACCATGGCTCCATGCTTAGGGTCGCGATCATTCTCGGCAGCACGCGCCCGGGGCGCATCGGCGAGGCGGTGGCGCGGTGGACGCACGAGCTGGCGCGGCAGCGCGGGGATGCGGAGTTTGAGCTGGTGGACCTCCGCGACTTCGAGTTGCCGCTGCTGGACGAGCCGCTTCCGGCGTCGCAGAACAAGTACACGCAGCCCCACACGAAGGCCTGGTCGGCGAAGATCGCGTCGTTCGACGCCTATGTGATCGTGACGCCCGAGTACAACCACGGCATTGCCGGCGCGTTGAAAAACGCGATCGACTTCCTCTACCGGGAGTGGAACGACAAGGCGGCCGGCTTCGTCGGCTACGGCAGCGTCGGCGCGGTGCGCGCGGTGGAGCAGCTCCGACTGGTCATGGCGAACCTCCAAGTCGCGACGGTGCGCAGCCAGGTTGGACTGTCACTCTTCACGGACTTCGAGAAGCTCACGACCTTCAAGCCCGCTCCCCACCACGAGAAGATACTGCACAAGATGATCGACGAGCTCATCGCCTGGGGCGGAGCGCTGAAGCGACTGCGGCAGGAGCGATGACCGGCCGGGCTACGACCCTCGAAGGACGGCATGATGCGCTCCACGAGGCGTCGACTGCGTATCCGATACTCGCGGTAAGGGAGGTCGGAACGGCCGCTTGATGAATACGTGGCACCTTCGTCACGCCGATCGCGCCAATCTTTCAGGCGGAGGCGATGGCGTCGATTACGCCCCGCCGCCGTTTGGATTCGGAGGCAAAGGTGCGCGAGCCAGTGATCTGGATGCCCGGCGGTGATGCGGCTGGATCGCCACGAGAGGGATTGGGCGTGGCGGGCCGGTCGTTCGCCATCCACGAGTGGCGTGACAGCGGTCCCCGGTCGCTTCACGTGCACCACGACGACGACGAGGCGTGGCACGTACTCGAGGGGACGCTCCGCTTTCGCTTCGCGGATCGGACGGTGGAAGTGGGCGCTGGGGGCACGGTGTTCGTCCCGGCCGGCGTGCCGCACACGTACGAGGCGATCGACGCACGGTATCTGCTGGTGATTCCCCCGCGGATAGAGGCGCTGATCCGGGAGCTTCGGCGTGGGCCGGAGAAGGGGGATCTGCCGCGGATTTATCGTGCCTACGCCTCGGAAATCCTTGAATAACCGCCATCCCCGCGTCGCTCAGGAACAATTTCAGAAACTTCTTGCATGGTGTGGGGGCCGGCGTTACCCTCCGCCGCACTTGGCAAAGCGCGTCGCCAAACCCGCTTCGTCCCCCGCCCGCCGCAGGCGGGGCGCCGGCGACTTCCACGGCGAAGTCGGCGCCGTCTTCGGGACGGTCCGCCGGCGCCTGGGGGCGATCGTCGAGGGTGTCTGCGGGGGCAGCCCGCGGGCGCAGGACGTCACCGACGCCTTCGGCGTCTACCGCAAGCTCGGCTGGCAGATCTGGAACGTGGTTTACACGGACGACCCCCTCGCCGCGACGCGCTACCTCCCCGCACAGCGGTCGATGCGGGTCTGGCGCGCCGCGGCCGAGGCAAAGGGCGTTGCCGCCGACGCCTTGGCGCGGCTCGACGAGGCGCTTGGGCAGTTTCACCAGGCAGTCGAGCGTCACGCGGGCGACCGGGAGATGCTCGAGGTGCTTGTCGAGGCGGGCGGAGGCGGCGACGGCACGCCCGACGAGGCGGCCGAGGCGCGCTGGCGCAAGCAGGCGTTCGCCGCCAATGCCTTCATCTGGGGCGTGCGCGCACACCGGCTGCTTGCGGTGGGCGTGGTGGCGCCCTCGACGCGTGCGGGCTACTTCGACCTGCTGCGCATCCAGGGCCTGTTCGGCCTGGTACGGACGCGGGCGAGCGTCCGCTGGCCCTTTGCGCAGCTCTTCATCCGGGATCGCGACGGAAACCCGTACCAGTTCGACCGCCGCCCGCTCGATGAGGACGCCCCGGCCGTGCGCGAGACGGGCGTTCCCCTGCTGCCCGACTTCTGCTCACGGCCCCTTCCGCCGGTGCAGCGCTCGACCAACGCGCGCGGCGTCGTGGAGGATGAGCTGCTGCCGGGGCCGGTGGGCCAGCGGGCCGCGGCGAACATCGTCACGGGCGAGATCCTGCGCGAGGTCGCCCCGCTGGACGAGTCGCCCGGCGCGGTGAACAACTTCGGCACGGGCGTGCGCACGCCCGGCGAGCTGCTCGTGAGCGACCTCCTGCTTCACCGCGACCTGCTGAAGGGCGCGCAGCGCGAGCTCTGCGTCTTCGGCGAGCTCGTCACCCCGCTGTCGCGCGACGAGCGCGACCGTATTCCCGTGGCCGACCGGCTCCAGGCGCTGGGCCCCGCCGCCGAGCGGATCGCCACCGCCGACGTGCCGCGCTACGACGAGCTGGTCGCCCACGCCATGTCGCGCGTCGGCTGGGACATGGCCGCCTTCGACCTCTACCGCGTCCGCATGCGCTACCCGCCGATCCCGGTCTCCGTGGTCGTGCGCAGCACCATGCCCGCCGGCCGCAATGCCGGCACTACCTCGCGTGCTTCCTCCTGACTTCTTTCAACCACCCGCCCCCGTTCACTTCCGGAGAAGATGATGAGAGTCCAGATCACCACCGCGGCCGTCGTGGCCGTCCTTTCGCTCGCCGGCGCCGCATCGGCGGGCACCTTCGACATCCAGCCGCTGGGCCCGGTCGAGGGGATGACCGACGTCTACGCCACCGACATCAACAACGCCGGCCAGGCCGTCGGCTACATCTTCGACGCCTCGGGCAACCGCCGCGCCGTCCGATGGGACGACGGCGTCGCGAATGTGCTTCCCGACGCCGGGCAGGCGCGCCACAGCGAGGCGTACCGCATCAACAACCTCGGGCAGATCGTCGGCCTCTCGATGAGCGACGGCGGCTCGGAGCAGGCCGCGATGTGGAACGCCGACGGCTCGATCGTTCCGATCGGCGCGCTGCCGGGCGGTGGATACAGCTTCGCCAACGACATCACCGACGGCGGCCTGGTCGTCGGCTCCAGCACGCTGGGCGCCGGGGGGCAGCACGCCTTCACCTGGACGGCGGCAGGCGGGTTGGTCGATTACGGCAGCTTCGACTCCGACAACGCGCAGTACTTCGCCGGCTTCAACGCCGCCAACGAGAGCGGGAAGTTCGTCGGGACGGGCTACCGGCTCTTCTCCCCCTTCCACGCGGCCATGGGGCAGGAGGGGGTGCTGGAGGTGATCGACATCTCCCCGCAGGCGCAGTTCTCGATGGGCATGGGCCTGGACGTGAACGAGGCCGGGGTCATGGTCGGCTACCAGAACGACGGCAGCGGCGCCCCCGAGGCGGCCATCTTCAACGGTGACGGGACGTACGTCGGCCTGGGTCACCTGGGCCTGGGGGAGTCGTGGGCGAGCGCCATCAACGACGAGGGAATCATCGTCGGTCGCGCCTTCGGCGACGTAGAGGGGGAGTGGGTCACCAAGGCGTTCGTCTACATCGACGGCACGATGCACGACCTGATGGACTTCG
>JAEZED010000196.1 GCA_023417885.1 Planctomycetota bacterium | reverse complement strand
CGCGGCGGATGCGCCCAGCAGAGCCGTGTCACCAAACAGTTTCCGGGTCCTTCCCAGCAGCGCCACTCCCAGGATGGCTCCGCTTCCCAGGGCCCCCAGCAGCAGTCCGTATCCGGAGGACCCCATGCCCAAATGCCCGTTCACGGCAACAGGGAGCAGCGCATAGAGGGCGCTGGCCGGAACCAGGAACAGGATGCAGCGCAGCAGGATGCGGCGGATCCGCGGTGCCGCCCGGATATAGCGCATTCCTGCTGCGAGCGCTTCGCCAAGCTGCTCGCGGTCCTCGGGGCTCTGCGGTGCGCTGCGCCAGAGGAAGACGGCCAGCGCTGTACCGAGGAAGGACAGCGCGTTGAGTCCGAAGACGAAGGCAGGGCCGGCGGCCGAGACCAGCACACCGCCGAGCGCAGGGCCCACGGCGCGGGCCGAGTTGACTGCAACGGACCCGAGTGCTGACGCAGACCTGATCTGATCGCGCGGCACCAGGGAGGGAGTCACTGCCTGCCAGGCCGGGGAACTCAGCGCCACGCCGCAGCCGATCAGGAATGTGTAGAGCAGCAGTGAGTCCGGCCCCAGCAGGCCCAGGGCAGCGATTGCGGTGAGCAGGCAGCCGGCACCGGCGGCAAACAGGTTGCTGCCCAGGATCAGGCGGCGGCGGTTGAAGGCGTCCGCCAGGACACCGGCCACCAGTCCCAGCAGCAGTGCAGGGGCCAGTGATGCTGACTGCACCAGGGAGACGAGGACCGGACTCGCCCCGCTCTCCACGAGGTACCACTGGGCGCCAACGGTCTGCATCCAGCTTCCGACGTTGGATCCCAGCTGCGCCAGCCACAGGATCAGGAACCACCGGTTCTTCAGCGGCGCCCAGGGAGATTCCATCGGATTCCTCCGTCGGGGGCGGCGCTCCCGGCCGGGGTGGCATCCACGGACCCGCGCGCCCTCACTGGCAGGGTAGGTCTGCGGATACTGCGGAGTCCATAGAGCGGCGCCGCGATCACCAGCCGTGCGTCCCGGCAAAACCCTTCCACAGTCGGCGGAACTGTTTCTCCGCTACGCGGCCCTGACGTTCCTCGACGGCATGCAGCCGTCCGTAGGTAAAGCCGCTGCCCCCGCGTCCGGGATGTGCACCGAGCTTCGCCAGCAGCTGCCGGGTGACAACACTGTCCTGGTGTTCTCCGAGTGCCTTCTGGACACCCTCGGCCGCCTCCACCATCGCCGCGGCACGTGCCCCGCCCACCGGCACGTATGCCTCCGCGGCATAGCGCAGCCGCTTGGCGTCCTTCCGGGCCTCGTGGAAGGCCTCTGCCCGCCGCTCGTCGGCGGGCTCCCGCTTCGCAGCGCGGACACTGTTCCGCAGCCTGCGCAGGTCGCGGAGGAGCAGCCGCCGGCCAACCTTCCGCGCGGATTTTCCCGCCGGGCCGGTGAACTGCGGGTCCGCTGCCAGGCTGCCGAGGTCCTGGACCAGGGCAGCATAGCGTTGCGCGTCCAGCTCGCGGCGGATTACCGCGAGCGCATCGTCGTAACGCCCCAGCAGTTCCGCGTCTATCCGGGCCGCTCCCGGCCGCTGGCGTCCGCCGCTAGCCAGCGCAGCGGTCACGCCGCCGTAAGCGCGCCTCCGGCGCGTCGTCGGCGGGCGGCTTGTCGCGCACCCGCGACGGGGGCAGGCCATACCACCGCCGAAAGGACTGCGAGAAGGCGCTGGCACTCTGGAAGCCCAACGTGTCGGCGATCTGCGAGAGGGTCAGGATCCCTTCGCGCACGAGTCGCATCGCGAGGTCTTTGCGGGCCAGGTCGACGATCTGCCGGAAGGACGTGCTCTCGCTGGCCAAGTGCCGCTGCAACGTACGCGCGCTGACGTGGAACTGCGCCGCCACATGGTCGATCGACGTCATCTGGCCTGCGGGGGCGCGCAACACCGCGGCGTGCACCTGCCGCGACCACGTGGTGCTCGCCTCCATGTCGCGGTACGCCGCATCCAGGAGGGCCTCGATGCGGTCGGCAACGCCAAGCGGGCCGACGTCGGACTGGCCGGGCAGCTCGGCGGCGAAGACGACCTCGCTGGCGGGGACCCGCTGGTGCACCGGACACTTGAAGTAGCGCCGATAGGCCGTATACGCCTCAGGCGAGTCGACGGCGAGCGAGACCGACAGGGGATCGATCCCCCGACCAAACCTGGCACGGACGACGCGAACGACGATGGCCGCCGCAAACTCGTGGACCCGCCAGTGGTCGGTGCCCTCATCAGCAAGTTCGATCACGATGCGCCGCTCGTCGCTCGTGACCGAGACGCGAACCTGGTCGGTGAGCAGCCGGTGGTAGCGCACGATGTGGCGAATCGCGTCCTCCATCGAGCTGACCGACGCGAGCGCGACGCCTAGGTCCTCGAAGTGGCCGTAGGTGAGGCCGCGCGCGATGCGGATGCCGAACGCGGGCGGCAGGGTGTGGCGGTCGGCGACCCGCCAGATCGCCCGCGTCGTCGCCACGTCAAGGCGAGAGGTCGGATCGCGCGGGATCGCGACGCCCTGCAGCGCAAGTTCGCCGCGCAGGTCGACGCCCTCTTCGCGGAGCGCGCGCTCCACGATCGAGACCCAGCTGTAGAACGTGCCGCTCATTGACGTCAACGAGACATTACATGGCGGCTCAACAACACTTTTGGCGCCGTCCGCCCGTCACCATTGATACCCAGGTTTCAGGTTCCGCCAGACGCCCTACATAACAGCGTTGCACCGCGCGACGATGCATCGCGCAGCAAGGGGTACGCCCGTGGCTGACCGTGTACTGGTACTCCGAAGGACCCTAGGGTTGAAGGCACCGCCTCGCAGCTACTCCGAGCCTCGAGGCCACATACCCACTGCGTCACGGCAACCCATCGTTAGGGGAAGGGCTGCCACCGACACGGTTTCCGGGGCCACCTGCCGTGCGGGACACACGGCCAGGCCCCCGTTCCAGAGCAGGCGCCTCGACACCGCACCCGCTCGCAGGAACCATGAACGGCGGCCCTCGGGTCGCCGTTCGGCGTTGAGCGGCCGGCCGCTATTCGGCTTCGACGATCGGCCCGGCGACGCCGAGCGCGACCACGCGATGCCGCACGCCGATCGGCACGAGCGACGTCCAGCGGCCCGTCGCGTCAGCACGAACGCGGACCGTCGTGCGCCAGCGACCGTCCTGCCGGACCTGCAGCCGCACGACG
>JAEZED010000191.1 GCA_023417885.1 Planctomycetota bacterium | reverse complement strand
GGAGGAGCCGGTTGAGCCGACGTGGCCCGAGCTGCCGTCGCGCCCCGGCACGCGAAGCACCCAGGATCCGACCACGCGTCCGGCGACGCGCCAGACCACGCGGCCGGCCACCCGATCGACCACCGGCCCCGCGACCGGGCCCGCCACGCGTCCCGCGACCGGGCCGAGCACAGCGCCCACCACCTCGCCCACGACCGAGCCCGCCACGCAGCCGACGACGGGACCGACCACCCAGGCCGCGCCCACCGAGCGCGAGCCGACGCTCGTGTTCGTCGAGACCCCCACGCCGGACGGGCAGGCCCTGGCGCAACTCTTCGCGGAGTTCGCCGCCGGCACCCTTCACACGGAGTCGCCCTCGGCGGCGATGATCGACCAGGCCGCCACGCTCCAGACGGCGGCCGTGCGTCTTGCGCCGGAGGACGCGCGGCTGGCGCGTGAACTGGTGGAGATGCGCCTGGCAACGGGAGATCGCGAGGGGGCGCTCGAGGCGCTGGAGCACTACCGCCGGCTGCGGCCGGACGACGTGCTGGCGCAGATCCGCTACATCGATCTCAGCGCCGACCGGATGGAAGTCGCGGACGATCGCCTGAGCTACCTGACGCGCGTCGCGGCGAGTGACCGGGTGCCGGAAGAGGTTCGCAGCCACGCCGCGACCATGGCGTCGCTGCTGCTGCGCGAGGCGATGGACGACTCGGGCGCCGACGTGATGCTCGAGCAGGCGGTGGCGCTGAATCCGTACAGCCCGCAGGCGCTTCAGCTCTTCTACGAGCGGCAGCTGGCGACGGGCGCGACGCCCGCCCAGCGCGTCGACGCGCTGGCGATGCTGGCCCGCAGCAACCTCTTCCAGCCGACCGTGCTGGCGCGCATCGCCGAGGAACTGGCATTGGCCGGCCTCGTCGAGGACGCGCACCAGATGTACCAGCGCGTCGGGCAGGTCTACCGGTCGCTGGGGATGGCGCCGCCCGCGGAGCTGATGCGCGACGTCGCGGCGATCCAGCTCGTCACCGGGCGCCCTCAGGCGGCGCAGCAGGTCCTGCTTGCACTGGAGCAGCAGCCGCTCACCGCCTGGGACGGGACGGAAGTGCCCGGCCTGGCGCCGGCGCAGGGAGACGCCGTGCTGCTGGAGCCGATGGTGGCAGATGCGGGCGGCGCGAACCAGGTGGCCCGCATCGCCGCCGCCGACCGCAGCGGCAATCTCATCCGCGCGCGCGGCCTCATGCCGATCAGCCGGGAGCTGGCGGGCCAGCCGCAGCCTCCCGCGGCAGCGCCGGCCGATCAGCAGCAGGGCATTCCGCCCGTGCCGGAGACGGCGCTGCCGGATGTCGTCGCCGAGGCGCGGCAGCTTTCGGCGGACGATCTCCCGCCCCAGCGCCGGGCGCTGGCGGCACGTTACGCGGTGTCGCTCGCGGACCTGGCGTGGCTCGACCTCTACTACCGCGCCCAGCCGACCGACCCGGCGATCCTGGAGGCGCTGGCGTTGCTGGTGCCGGCCGACAGCGCGACGCTCGCCCGGCTCGAGGGGTGGCAGCTCTGGCGGCAGAACCAGCCGGAGGAGGCGCGGGCCCGCCTCGAGATGGTGTCGTCGCAGGATGCGCTCTCGCACCTGGCGCTGCTGCTGATGACCGACGGCGAGGAGGGCATGGAGGATCGTGCCCAGGCCCTTCTGACGAGCAGCCCGACGGGACTCGTGCGTGCTTTCCTCGCCGATGCGCTGCGTCCCTATGGGGCGCGCGTGGAGCCGCATGAGGACGCGCCGGAGGTGCGGGAGGCGATGCAGACGCTTCCGCCAGAGCTCTTCGGCCTGCTCGATCCGGCGGAGGTGAGCGACTTCTACAGCCTCGTCGGGGTACCGCAGGTCGTGCGGCACGAATATGGCGAGCCGATGCTCGTGGAGGTCTCGATCCGCAACTCGGGTCGTCACCCGATCACGATCGGCCCCGAGGGTCTGATTCATCCGACGCTGCGGCTTGACGCGCGGGTGCGCGGCCAGCTTCCGCAGGAGCAGCCGGTGCCGGCGGCGAACGTCGTGGAGATCTGGGGCGGCGTGCGGCTGGATCCGGGCGAGAAGATCACGCAGGTGGTTCGGCTGGACGGCCCGCGCCTTTCAGCGCTGATGCGGCAGGCCCCTCAACTGAGCCTGACGATCTTCGGCGATGTCTCGACCAACCCGGCGACGGTGCAGACGGAGCAGGGCGTGGCGCTCGCCACCGCCCCGGGCGGCCAGAGCCAGCGTCTCAGCCGCGTGCTGACGCGCAGCGGTTTCGCGCTGGACCTGAACAACCCGAACTTCGCCGGCGTGATGGAGCAGCGCCTGGAGCTGCTGCGGACGGGTGAGCCGCTCGTGCGCATGCGCACGGCGCAGTGGGCGCAGGGCCAGCTTGACTGGCTCGTGCAGTACATCACGCGCCGGCAGCAGGAGAACGCCCCCGATTCCGAGCTGGCGCCCCTGCGTTCCGTCGCTGGGCAGCTTCAGAACGCGCTGCGCCGCGCCGGATCCAACGTCGGCCTCTCCGGCCGGGATGCCGCCGCCAACGCGTGGCTGAAGTACTCCACCGCCGCGTCCGTCGCCCCCGAAGATCGCGTGCGCGTCGCCCGGCAACTGCTCGCCGCCGAAGCGTTCGAGGCGCGCATCGTGGGCATGCTGGCCGCCTCCACGCTCATTCCCGACGCCGATCTCGTCGAGCAGCTCGTGGCGCCGCTGGCGGAGAACGACCCCGACGCCACCGCGCGCGCCTTCGCGCGCAACGTGCTGGTCTACAACCGCCAGCGTCCGGCGACGCAGCCCGCCACCCAGCCGGGACCCGGCGCCGTGCCGTCGCCCGTGCCCGCAGGTCCCTGAGGGCCCGACGGGATGCGTTTGATGCGGCGCGGAGAGTGGCGGTAAACTCGGAAAGTTTCCCCTTCGCTGCCGTTGGCGCCCCGCCGATGACCCTCCCCAGCCCGAGCCATTCCGAAGCGCCCGTTCGCCGCACGCGGAGGCGATCCGGTTTCTCGGAGGATTTCCAGCGCTTCTTCCTGCGCGGCCTGGGCACGCTCCTGCCGACCGTCATCACGATCGCGCTGATCTGGTACGTCCTCAACTTCCTCTGGGACTCGATCGGCTGGTACATCATCTGGGCCATCGGCCGGCTCTGGTATCTCGCGGTCGAGCAGGGGTGGGTCGAGCCGACCAGCGCCGGTCACATCCGGCGCATCCTCGACGATGCGTGGTATTCCAAGCCGCTGGGCGTGCTCCTGGCGCTGGTGCTGATCTATCTCGTGGGGCTGCTGGTCGGCAACTTCATCGGCCGCGCCTTCTACCGCCTGCTGGAGCGCCTCGTGCTGAGGGTGCCCGTCGTACGCGCCCTCTACCCGGCGGTGAAGCAGGTGACCGACTTCCTGCTGACCGAGCGCGACACGCAGTTCACCGGCAGCCGCGTGGTGGCGGTGAAGCCGCATGCCAGCGAGATCTGGTCGGTCGGCCTCGTCACCGGTCCTGGCCTGCCGGCGCTGTCGGAGACGACGCAGCAGGAGATGGTGACAGTCTTCATTCCGAGCAGCCCGACGGCCTTCAGCGGATACGTGATGGTCGTGCCGCGCTCGGGCGTCGTCGAGCTTCCCATGACCGTGGAGGAGGCGATGCGCCTCCTGATCAGCGGCGGGGTGATCGGCCCGCGGGGCGCGCTCTCCGGATCGGGCTCCCGCGAAGCGCGCTCGCGCCCCGCGCGCGCGGCCGGCGCGGCGCGTTCTTCGCCCGCGGCGCCGGGGTCGCCGGTGGAGGCGCCCCAGCGTTCGATCGCCGCCGAGCCGACGTGAGCGGGGCGAACGGGCGTTTCCGGCGGGCAGCGGGCGATAACCGCGATCCAGAACGCTGGTCAGCAAGAACGCCCGACCCGGCTACAATCGCCGCCGAGCGGCTGCAGGCCGCATTTCACGCCGTACCGGAGCCTCTGATGATCCGATACCAGAACTCAGCGAAGGTGGATGTCCCGGAGCGGGTTGCTGCATCGTCCAGCGGTTCCGTGGACAGAGAAGACCTCCGGAAGGAGCCCAGCCACATGCACGTGTTGATTACCGCCCGTCATATCGACCTGACCTCCGAGACAAAGACCTACGCCGAGGAGAAGGCAGGCCGGCTCGTCAAGTACTACGACCTGATCCAGGAGATCGAGGTCACCATCCACGAGGCGGAGAAGGGGGCGTTCCAGGTTGAAATGATCGTCAACGCGGAGCATCGCAACATGTTCGTCGCCAGTGCGCGGGCCGATTCGATCGAGGCGTGCGTCGACGCCTGCTTCGATAAGCTGGAGCGGCAGCTCACCGAGCACAAGAACCGTCACCGCAACCGGAAGCATCCGGAGCAGGGGGCCGAGGCGAGCACCATCCGGCATACCCCTGTCTGAGGCGTTCCGGCGCCCTCCGGGGCCGGCCGTCGAACGCTCTTTTCCCCGCGATCCTCTCCGAACCCGCGCCTCATGACCTTCTCCGATCTCGTCAAGCCCGAAGCAGTCATCCCCGATCTCAAGTCCGCCGACCGCGACGGTGTCATTCGCGAACTGGTGGACGCCCTCGTCGCCGCCGGCGCCATCACCGCGGACGACGCCCCGGCCCTGGCCCGCGGCGTCATCGAGCGCGAGAAGAAGGGCTCCACGGGCTTCGGAAAGGGCGTGGCCATCCCCCACGTGAAGCACAAGAGCGTCCCCCGGGCCGTCGCGGCCGTCGGCAACAGCCAGGGGGGGATCGACTTCCGGAGCCTTGACGGACAGCCCGTCTTCAGCGTCGTGCTCCTTCTCTCGCCCGACAACGCCGACGAGCATCTGGCCGCCATGAATGTCATCTGGCCGAAGCTCAACAACGATCGGTTCCGCAAGTTCCTTCGCCAGTCCCGCACCAGCCAGGACATCATCGAACTGCTTGGCGAGCAGGGAATGTGACCGGCATCAGCGAAGGGGGGATCGCATGGACGTGAGCCGCGATGTCAGGAGCGAGCCCTTGGTCAAGGCAGAGCGCGAACTCGTCGTGAAAAACCGGCACGGCCTGCACGCGCGACCCGCGATGCAGCTGGTCGACATGGCCAACCGGTTCCGCAGCGACATCACCCTCTGCCGCGCCGAGTCCCAGGAGCCCCCGGAGACCGCCGCCGACGCCAAGAGCGTGATGGCGGTCATCACCCTCGCCGCAACCCAGGGCACCCGGCTGCGGCTGGTCGCCGACGGCGAGGACGCGGAGGAGGCTGCCGAAGAGATCAGCCGCCTTTTCGAGGCGTGCTTCGGCGAGGAGGAGTGACGGCTCCCGCCGCCGACGCGCGGCGGCCGCACGAAGGCGGTACACTCACGGACGCCCGGGCGGCCTCCCGGCCCTCAGCATCGCCGCCCCGGACGTGAGCACCATGGAGATCATCAAGGGTATCGGCGTCTCTCCCGGGATCACGACCAGCACCGCCGTGGTGCTGGACGCGGAGGACATCGTGATCCCTCGCCGCGCGGTGCCCGCCGAGCAGGTCGAGGCGGAGGTCGTGCGGCTCCACGAGGCCTTCGTCAGCGCCCGCGACGAGCTGCGCCGCTTCTCCGCGGAGATCACGCTCAAGCACGGCAAGGAGATCGGCGGAATCTTCGACTTCCACGTCGGAATCCTCAGCGACCCGTCGCTCGAGAAGCAGATGGCCCAGGCGGTGCGGGAGCGGCAGATCACCGCCGAGTATGCCACGAGCCAGGTGATGCGCCGGCTGGCGCAGCAGTTCGACGCGATGCCCGACCGCTACCTCTCGGAGCGGGTGAAGGACATCTTCGACGTCGAGAAGCGCCTGCTGCGCACGCTGATCGGCGCCAAGCACGAGGGGCTGACCCGCCTGGACCGCGACATCGCCGTCATCGCCCACGACCTGCTCCCCAGTCAGACCGCGGCCCTGGACCGCAGCCATGTCAAGGGGTTCGCCACCGATGTCGGGGGTCGCACGAGCCACACGGCCATCGTCGCCAGGGCGATGAACATCCCGGCCGTCGTCGGTCTCGGCAACGCGACGATGGCCGTGAACGGAGGGGACACCGTCATCATCGACGGCACGCGCGGCCTGGTGATCGTCGATCCGGAGCCGGAGCAGCTCGAGGACTACCGGGAATACGCACGGCGCCAGGCGGTGGTGGAGGCGGACCTGGCGACCCTGCGCGACTTGCCGGCCCGGACGGTGGACGGCGTGCAGGTGGAGCTGCTGGCGAACATCGAGTTTCCGACGGAGATCGAGGACGCGCTGGATCGCGGCGCCCAGGGGATTGGGCTCTACCGGACGGAGTTCCTCTACCTCTCCGGCGGGACGGAGCCGACGGAGGAGGAGCATTTCCAGGCTTACACCGACGCGATGCAGCGCCTGGCGGGCCGTCCGCTGGTGATCCGCACGCTCGACCTGGGGGCGGATAAATACAGCCAGGATCAGGCCCGCAGCCCGGAGCGTAACCCGTTCCTGGGCGATCGGAGCATCCGGCTGTGCCTGCATGACCTGCCGATGTTCAAGCGGCAGCTGCGTGCGATCCTGCGTGCAAGCGGCGTGGTGGCGGAGGCGGATCTGCGGATCATGTTCCCGATGATCAGCACGATCATGGAGCTTCGCCAGGCGAAGATGGTGCTGCGGGACGTCGAGGAGGAGCTGGAGGACGAGGGTGTGCAGTACCGCCGCGGGATCCCGGTGGGGATGATGATCGAGGTTCCGAGCGCGGCCCTGATGGCCAATAACTTCGCCCGGGAGGTCAATTTCTTCAGTATCGGGACGAATGACCTGATCCAGTACACACTGGCCGTCGATCGGACCAACGAGCGGGTGGCCGGCCTGTTCAATCCGGCCCATCCGGCGGTGCTGAGCCTGATCCGCGACGTGATCCGGGCGGCGAACAGGAACAACGTTGGCGTGAGCGTCTGTGGTGAAATGGCAGGCGACCCGCTGTATACTCTGCTGTTGCTGGGGCTGGGCCTGACGGCCTTCAGCATGAACGGGCCGGACGTGCCGGAGGTGAAGAAAGTCATCCGGACGACGACCGCCAGGCATGCCCGCGAGGTTGCCCGCCGCGTCATGAGCTTCGACTCGGAGCGGCAGGTCACTCACTACCTCCAGGAAGAGCTGCGAAAGATTCTTCCGGAAACGTATTGAGCCCGCGAGCGTATGAAAGGAGATGCCCCGGATCGGGCGGCCTTGCTGGCCGCCTGCCCCGCGAGGGCAGATGCGGGCCGAACAGGCCTGCCGCGAGGGCGATCAGCTCGGGCATAGGAGGCCCGCAGCCCCTCACCCTGATCAATACCACCTTCCAGAAGGGGTTGACCGGGGCCGCACGACGGTAAACGCAGGGCAGGCCGATGTAGGCCTCGCCGAACGGCAGGTAGAGCCGCCACCCGTTAAGCCGGGGAAACGGCCGCTCCCTTCCGGACAATCAACCCCATCGGGCTTGCGTCTCCCCGTCGCGCCAGGTCTCCGGCGACGACATGAATGGCTAAAGAACTACTTGTGAACGTCTCCCGGGGCGAGGAAGTGCGCGTCGCCCTGGTCGAAGACGGAAGGCTCGAGGAGATCTACCTCGAGCGCGACTCCGCCGCCTCGAACGTCGGAAACATCTACCTCGGCAAAGTCACCAACGTCGAGGGTTCCATCCAGGCCGCCTTCGTCGACTTCGGCTACGGCCGCAACGGCTTCCTGCATGTCCAGGACCTCCACCCCGACTACTTCCCCGAGGGCGGACGCTGGGACAAGATGCAGGAGCGCGTCGGCAAGAAGATCGGCCGGCGCGACCGCCCGCCGATCCAGGACTGCCTGCGCCGCGGCGACCACATCGTCGTGCAGATCATCAAGGAGGGGATCGGCACCAAGGGGCCGACCCTCACCAGCTATCCCAGCATCCCGGGACGCTTCCTCGTCATGATGCCCGGCGTCGCCCAGATGGGCGTCAGCAAGAACATCGAGGACGAGACCGAGCGCCGCCGGCTCCGCAAGGTGCTCGACGGCCTGAAGCCGCCGAAGGACGTCGGATTCATCATCCGCACCGCCGGCATGGGCAAGACCAAGGCGGAGCTGGAACGCGACTTCAAGTACCTCACGCGCCTCTACGAGCAGATCGAGCACCACCGCAAGAATGCCCGGCCCCCCACGCTGCTCTACAGCGAAGGGGACCTCGTCACCCGCACGGTGCGCGACGTCTGGAGCAGCGACGTGGATCGTGTCATCTGCGACGAGCCGGAGACGGCCCTCCGCATCAAGCAGTTCTTCCGGCTCCTGATGCCGCGGACGAAGGTGAACGTGCAGCTCTACCAGGGCCACGTCCCCCTCTTCCACGCCGCCGGCATCGAGGCCGAGATCGAGACGATGTTCAGCCGGCACGTCCCGCTTCCCAGCGGCGGCTCGCTCGTCATCGACTCGACGGAGGCCGTCGTCGCCATCGACGTGAACTCCGGCAAGTTCCGCGAGCATGACGACGCCGAAGAGACCGCCTTCCGCACCGACATGGAGGCGGCCGAAGAGATCTGCCGCCAGCTCCGCCTGCGCGACCTGGGCGGCGTGGTGATCGTCGACTTCATCGACCTGCGCTACAGCCGGCACCGCGAGTCGCTGTTCAACAAGCTGACGGACCTCTTCAAGCAGGACAAGGCCAAGAGCCGGCACCTGCCGATGAACGAGTTCGGCATCGTCTCGATCACCCGCCAGCGCATGCGGCCGGACCTGAAGAAGAGCGTCTTCATGCCCTGCCCGTGGTCCGGCGGCACCGGCTACATCAAGACGCCCGAGAGCATGGCGCTGGACGTGATGCGTCGCCTGCGCGTCGCGGCGGCGGACGATCGGGTGCGCGCCATCAGCGTGCGGCTCTTTCCGAGCGCCGCGCTGCACGTGCTCAACAGCAAGCGACAGGCTTTGGCGGATCTCGAGCGCGCCAGCGGCAAGGCGATCACGATCCGGCAGGACGAGAGCCTCGCCGCCGACGACGTCGCGATCGAACTCCTGGACGACCGGGACGGCATCGTGCAGATCGAGGCGCTTCAGCCGGTCGCTGCCGAGCAGCCCGATTCGGGTGGTCGTCGCCGTCGTCGCCGTCGTCGCCGGGGCGGCGAGGGGGATGGTGCCAAGTCGCAGGGTTCGGAAAAGGCGGCCCGCGAAGAGGAGGGCGGCCTGATCCACCTGGCGGACCTGGTGGAGCTCGGCGAGCTGAAGCTGGACGAGGTTGAGAAGCTCGTGGACGAGCTTGCCGCCGGGGAGCAGGCGGCGCGCGAGGCGATGACGCAGGATCCCCAGAAGATCATCCTCGATGCCCTGCGCTCCGGGGCGCTGCTCGACGACGACGAGGGGGAGAGCCAGCCCTCAGACGGGGAGCCGGCGCCGCAGGCGAAGGAAGAGGAGCAGGGCGGTCGTCGCCGTCGCCGTCGGCGCCGTGGGCGTCGCGACGACGAGAGCCCCGCCGTGGCCGCTCAACAGGCCGAGGCCGAGGATGCCGAAGCCGTCTCCGAAGAATCGGAGGACGCGGAGGCCGTCGAGGAGGCGGAGTCGCAGCCGGCCGCTACGGGCGAGCCCGGGCAGCAGGGTGAAGGCGCTCGCGAGGGCGGCCGCCGTCGGCGTCGTCGCAGGCGCGGTCGCCGCGACAACGCGGACGACACGGCTGCTTCCAACGGCCAGGTGCGCGCCGAGCGCGAGCCTGCGC
>JAEZED010000164.1 GCA_023417885.1 Planctomycetota bacterium | reverse complement strand
CCTCGTTGCAGAGCCGCGCGTACTCCTGGTTCACCCAGACGGCCGTGTTGTTCAGCGACAGCGGCATGAACATGTCGAGGAAGGTGGTGACGTCGAGGTAGTCGCCGTACCACGACCCGCGGCTGATGGCGAAGTCGCCCGCCTTGAGCTTCCCGTCGACCATCGACGGCTTGTAGACGCTGCGGAACTGGAGGTGCTCCATGCCTCGCAGGTCGAACTCCACGCCGAGCTTCTGGCGCCACTGCCGGGCCAGGTTCTGGGCGACCATTCCGTGCACCGGGTTGTCGGTGTCGTAGGTCAGCGCCAGGCGCGGGAACCCTTCGCCGTTGGGATAGCCCGCCTCCGCGAGCAGGCGCTTGGCCTCCTCGACGTCGTACTGCGTGCCCGTGGGGTGCGGGTAGCCCGGGAAGTACTCGCCGTTCTTCGGGACGAACACGTCCGTCGGCATCTCGTCGTTGCGGCTGATTGTGTCAACGATCTCCTGCTTGTCCACGGCGGCCGACAGGGCGCGGCGGACGAGCACGTCCGACAGCGGGTTGGAGGAGCCGTCGTTGAAAGTGGGGCTGGTGTTGAACGTCCAGAAGTAGGTGCCGTAAGCGGGGAAGACGTGGATGTCCTCCCGGCCGGCGCGGCGCATCTCGTAGGCGTTGAGGCCGGGCACCTCGCTGATCCAGTCGATCAGCCCCTCGCGGTAGCGTGCAAAGGCGAGGTTGAAGTCGTCGCTGTCGAGGGCGCGCACGGTGCGGCTCTTGACGCTCTGGCTGTCCCAGTAGTGCTCGTTCATCACGAGCGTCTGTCCCGTGTTCTGGTCCCAGCGGGCCAGGCGGTAGGCGCCGTTGCTGACCAGGTTCCCCGCCGAGGCGAAGCTCGACTCGTAGCGCACGCGGCCGGTCTCCTCGTCCACGCGCTTGTAAGGCTCCATGCTGGCGGCGTGCAGCGGGTAGTAGGCGGGGAAGGCCAGCAGGTCGGGGAAGAAGGGCGTCGGGTGATCGAGCGACACCTCCAGCGTCTTGTCGTCGACCTTCCGCACGCCCACCGTGCCGAAGTCGGCCGAGCGCGGGTCGGAGCGGTAAGCCTCGGCGTACGCGCCGGCTCCCTTGATGTAGTCGTTGACGAGGTAGCTGTAGTAGCCGGGCTGCTCCATCATGCGGCGCCAGGAGAAGATGAAGTCATCGACGATGAGCGGATCGCCGTTGCTCCACTTCGCGTTCTCCTTCAACCGGATCGTCCACTGGGTGAAGGTGTCGTCGTGCGTCACCTCCTCGGCGGCGCCGTAGATGGTGTCGAGCGTCACCGGGTCGAGCGAGTAGATCCCCTCGAAGAGCGTCTGGGCGATCCGGATGTCCTGCATCCAGGACATCTGGTTAGGGTCGAGCGTGCTGACCTTTCCGCGGTTGGCGAAGACGAACTCCGCCTCCGCGTTCGGGTTGTCGCTCGTGCTCACCCCCTGCCCCCGATCCCCGCCGTCGCAGCCGGAGATCAGGCCGACGGCCAGCGCCACGAGGACGGCGGCGGACCACGAGAACGACCGGCGCAGACGACGGTGCGGACAGGGGTTCGTCATTGGCGTCTTGATGGGGCTAAGGGTGCTTTGATCAGGAAATCCGTCCCGCCGCCCGAGGCACCTTCTGGGCGGCCTCGCACGAACCCCCGTTGGGGACACGCGCTGCAAGGGCACTCTAGGCGCTTCCGCGGTCATGGTCGGCGATAACGGCCGCCGCGGAGGCCCTCCGAGCCGTGATTGGCCGGAGGGGCAGTGTGGCACATTCCCGGCCGCCCTTCAACCACATGTGTCGCGAAACGGCCTCACCTGTGCAGGGAACGCCTTCACTTGACGAAACGAAAGAGGCCGCTCCGGCTTGCGGGGCGACCCCTGGTCTGGTGAGACGGGATTTGTCAGTTTCCGCCGGCGGCCGGCTGCGTGGGCTGGGTGTCCGGGCCACCCGCGTCCGGCTGAGAGGCGAGTTGCGGCGCGGGGAGGTCCGGATAGGTCGACGCCAGCGCATCGACGATGCCGGCCACGTACTCCTCCAGCTGCCGTTGCGCCACGGTCGGGGGCGCGCGGCGTAGCTGCTGCGCCGCGGGGTAGAGCTCCGGAAGCTGCGGCGGGCCGTTCGGCACGGTCGGTCCGCTGATCGTCTCAAAGCCCGACCCGATGCGGGTCAGCACCTCGATCACCTCGCGCCGCGGATCCCCTTCCATGTTGCCGGCGGTCTCCGCGAGCCGCACCATCAGGTCGCGCAACCGGACGACGGTGGCGGTCTTCTGCTCCTGCGTCTGCACCGGCCAGGTGAAGGGGTGAACGATGAGCACCAGGGCCGGCAGCTCCGCACGCGGATGCGGTGCCGGAGCGCTGGGCGTCACGAGCCCGGTGCGGAATGCCATCAGGTCGTGCAGGGCTGGGACAACCGTCGATGCCCCGCGCTCAAGGACCGCCCGGGACGGCGGACGGGCCTCCGTGATTCGCATCGAAAGCGTCTCGTAGACGTCTTCGGCGAGGGGGCCGTTGCCGGGGAAGCGCTTCACCGACTCCACCATCGCGCGGGTGAGCCGGTTCGTGTCGCCGGAGCCCGCCGCCGACAGAAGCTCCGGAAAGATCGGCTGTGCCGCCTGCGCCGCCCACAAGGCCACCTGGGCGTCGTCGTCCTCGGCGAGCGTCGTGATCAGCGGACCGAGGCGGGTGCTGCCGGTGAGGCGCGCCAGCCGCTCGGCGACGATCGCGATGTTGAGCTGGTTGAAAGTGGCCTCGTTGGCCGCCGCCCGCTGGAGGCGGTTGACGAGCAGATCGGCATAGAGGTTCTTGAACGAGATGGTCGCCTGCTGGTCGCCCACCTGGTTGCTCAAAGCCTCGCGGGCCTGGCCGACGGCGACCGGGTCATCGCCGAGGAGCCGGCTGACGTGGTAATCAAGGAAGGCGTCGATCTCGTTCCGGAAGGCGACAGGCTCCTCGCTTCCGCGGATGCGCGCCGACAGGTTGGGCACGTCCTGGGCCGCCCATGCCGGGCGGGCGTCCGCGAGCGGGAGAACCGCGGCGGCTGCGACAAAAGAGACCACCGCGAAGCGGCGGAGGTTCGGAAGGCGAAGGGTGGGGCGGAAGAGATGGCTCATGGAGCTTGGTTGCTCAGGCATGGCGACTTGTGCGAGCGGGAGGGTCAGGAAGGTCGGGCATGGCGGGTGGCGTGCGGGTGACACGCCGGGGCCGCGGTGCAGCCGGTTGGGTGTCGCCGGCCGGCCGGCGCACCGGGACGATCCCTCGCCCGCGCGGCAGTCGCTCCGTCCGCTCGTGGCGCTCCGGGTCGCGGACGCTCGTGCCCACGACACCTCGCGCAGCCACGGGCACCACCGGCATTAACCGCGACGCGGCAGGCGGCGGACGGTATCAGAGCACGTCCGGCTTTGCAAGAATGCCTCCGCCCCCGGGGCGTGGCAGGCAACGACTGGTAATGTTGTCACGTCCCCGGCCTCGCGGGGCCGCCTGTTGATCCGGATTGCCCGCCCCGCCATCCTCTCCCAGACTCAATGGCTGTTCATGATTCCGATCGTTCCTCCTCCCCCTCCGAGCAACCACCGCCGGAGGCGCCCGGCACGGCCCCGGCCAGCATGCCCCACCCCGCCGTCCGGCGGTTGAGCCTCTACCTGCGGCAGCTCGAAACGTTCGCCGGCCAGGGGCGTCACACCGTTTCCAGCCGCGACCTCGGGCGTGCGCTGGGGCTGGGGGACGCCCAGGTCCGCAAGGACCTGGCCAACTTCGGCAGCTTCGGCCAATCGGGCGTGGGATACCGCGTGGAGGAGCTGATCGGCCGGCTCCGCCGGATCCTCGGAACCGATCGCTCCTGGGACGTCGTGTTGATGGGCGCCGGCAACGTCGGCCGGGCCCTGCTGGCGTTTCGCCCGTTCGCGGAGAAGGGATTCCGCCTGGTGGCGGTTTTCGACTCCGACACGCGCCTGCACGGTCAGGAGTTCGGCGGGGTGAAGGTGCAGTCGCCTCAGGAGATGGTGCCGACGGTGCGGCGGCTGGGCGCGAAGCTGGCGGTAATGGCCGTCCCCGCGGAGGCGGCGCAGCGGGCGTGCGACGCACTGGTGGCGGCAGGCGTCCGCGGGATCCTGAACTTCGCGCCGGTGACGCTGAAGGTTCCGGAGGGGGTTGCGGTGAACAGCGTGGACCTGGTCGTGCAGCTCGAGCAGATCGCGTTCCAGGTGAACGCGTCGGAGGGGGAGTCCGCGTAGGGCGGCGGCCTTGAGCCCCGGATCTTGATGACCTGCGGCACAGCCGTGCCGCGGCTAGCCGGTCAGTTTCAGGATGCGCTGGTCGACGAAGAGCGCCAGGAGCTCGCCGCGGCTGCTGACCTGAAACTCGGTGTAGAGCTTCTTGACGTGGGTATGGACGGTGTGGGTGCTGACGCCGAGTTCCCGGGCGACTTCCTTCTCGCTCATGCCGCGAAGCAGCAGGTGGAGGACGTCGGTCTGCCGGCCGGAGAGCTCCTTGCCGCTCAACAGGGCGTTGGTGCCGGCGGGCCCCTGCTCGACCTCGTCGAACATGCCGCGGTCGAGGATGGGGGCGATGGCGCGAAGGCCGAGCGAGACGAGGCGCCTGGCCTCGGCGGACCACGCAGGCTGATCCTCGCGCTGTGGGAGGGCGAGCATGACGAGCAGGTCGTCGTGTGAGGCCCAGGTGCCGAGGACGAAGTTGACCCAGCCGTGCTGCTTGAGGTAGTGCTCCCGGATCCGCTCGAACCAATCCTTGTGGGGGATGTCCTTGCCGATGTCGATCGTCTTGGGCGTGCGCGGCTTGCGGACGACGTCGGGGATGATCATCGCCAGGGCGTCGCCCGACTCGTCCACCAACGCCTGCACGGCGCTGTGGGGGCGCGGCTCGATGCGGTCAAAGGTCGGCCCGACGCAGATGCGCTCGATGATGCGCGGCCCCGGATCCCGGCTGACCTCCGTCTGGAGGATCAACTCCAGATCGGCGTCCCCACCGAGCAGCTCCTGGAGGCGCACGAGCATGTGCTTCGCCTTCTCGGCGGCGCTGCCCTCGATCGACATGGTCTCGTTGAGCGCCTCGATGAGGGTCGCGGCCTCGCCGAGGGCGAGCGATCCCTGTGGCGACTTCGATGACAGGTCGGGCGGGTTGACGTTGTCGAGACTGTCCGGAGGGGGCATTGGGCGTTTCGCCCTTGGGGCGGTTGGGGGTGAAACGGAATGATACGCGAAAGCCGCGCCGCAGCGCCCCCTATCTTCACCGCTTCCGGTGATCTTCGTGCGTGTTCTATCGGCAGAGGGGGCCGCGAAGGCCCAACCCCGCGACGCAATGCCTCAGGCGGAGCCGGCAGCGGGGATCAGGCCCGAAAGCATCTCCCGGACGCGCCCCGCGGCCTCGGCGACGGGGATGTTGGTGACCTCGCCGGTCTTCCGCACCTTCACCTCCACCTGCCCCTCCTTCAGCCCCCGGTCGCCCACTGTCACGCGGATCGGGATGCCGATCAGGTCGGCGTCGGCGAACTTGGAGCCGGGCCGGTCGTCGCGGTCGTCCAGCAGGACATCGACCCCGGCGGCGGAGAGCTCGTCGAACAAACGCTCTGCGGCCGATTTCATTTCGCCTTCGTACTTGATGGGCGTGACGACGACGCTGTAGGGCGCGATGGAAGCGGGCCAGATGATGCCGCGCTCGTCGTGCCCGACCTCGACGGCGGAGAGGACGATGCGCCCGACGCCGATGCCGTAGCACCCCATGATGACGGGGCGGGACTGGTTGTTCTCGTCGAGGAAGTTGGCGTCGAGTAGCTCGCTGTAGCGCGTGCCGAGCTTGAAGACATGGCCGACCTCGACCCCGCGCGACTCGCGCAGCACGCCGCCGTCGTTCTTGGGCGACGGATCGCCGGCGACGGCGTTGCGGATGTCGGCGACGAGCAACGTGTCGCCGCCCACCTGTACCTCATCGCGGCGCGCGTCACGGATCTCGACGTCGCCTCGCTCCTTGATGGCACGCTGCCAGTCAAAGTGCTTGACGTGGTGGTCCTGTTCGCCTGCACCAGCCGCCCAGAACTTCCCGCCCTGTGCTGCGTCCGGGTCCACGACGACGGCACATCCGCGACCGTCGCCGATTGCGAATGGTCCCATGAAGCCGAACGTCAAGCCGCGGTACTTCTCCTCCTTCTCGTCAACGACGCGAAGCGATGAGCCTAACAGTAATGCGGCGAGCTTCGCCTCATTGACCTCATGATCGCCGCGGACTACGGCGAGCAGCGGCGTAACCCCGTCTATCTCGTAGAGGCGAGTCTTCAGCATGTGCTCGGGCTTGACCTTCATGAACTTCGACACCTCGTCGATGCTCTTCATTCCCGGCGTGTGCACCTTCTGAAGCTCGCCGGTCGGTGCTCCATCGAAGCTCCACGCCCGCTCCCCCGTCTCCGCCTTCTCCACGTTCGCCGCGTAGTTCCCCTTGTCGCTCGTGAGGATGATGTCCTCCCCCGCGTCGCACGGCACGGTGAACTCATGGCTCGCCGATCCGCCGATCGGGCCGCTTTCGGCCTCCACCGGCAGCGCGGGAATCCCGCAGCGGGCGTAAATCCGCTCGTAGGCGTGGAACATCGTCCAGTAGCTCTTGTCCAGCCCGGCCTCGTCGGCGTCGAAGCTGTACGCGTCCTTCATGATGAACTCGCGCACGCGCAGCAGCCCCGACCGGGGGCGCGGCTCATCGCGGAACTTCGTCTGGATCTGGTAGAGCGTCAGTGGAAGCTGCTTGTAGCTGCTGACGTACGCCCCGATCGCCTCGGTGATGCACTCCTCGTGCGTGGGGGCCAGCGCGTTCGCCCGCTCGTGCCGGTCCACGGCGCGGAGCATGTCCGGGCCGTAGATTGCGTTTCGCCCGCTCTTCTCCCACAACTCGATCGGCTGGAGCACGGGGAGGAAGCACTCGGCGGCGCCGGTGCGGTTCATCTCCTCGCGGACGATGTTCATCACCTTGTAGAGACAGCGCCACCCCAAGGGAAGGAAGTCGTAGACGCCGGCCTGGAGCTGCCGGATGAACCCGCCGCGCACCAGGAGCTTGTGACTGGCGAGCGTTGCCTCCGCCGGGTCGTTTTTCTGCGTAGGGATGAGCGTCGTGGACCATCGCGCCGACGGCATGGCCGTCGCCAGCGCCCGGGATGCGGTATCGGTGGACCTATCCAAAGTCTTCTCCAAGGGTTCTCCAGTCGGGGCAGCGTTAACCATAGCGCCCAACCTGCCTCCCGATCCGGAGCGATCGGCCGTCGAGGCCACCACAACCCGCTCCGCGCCACGGCTGGCGAGCAGCGCCGGACGTGCCGCCGGGCACGAGCACTCCCGGCACACTCTCCACTTCCACGCTTCCCCCGATCCCTCCCCCGCCTTACCCTACAGGCCCACGCGCCGCATCCACGCATGCGGCCCCGGCTCCACCGCCCGATCCTGATCGGAACAACCAACGGAGAATCCACACGTGAACTCCCACGCCGTCCCTGCCGACCTGCACAGCAACCGTTCCCCCGCCCGCACCAGCCCGCCCATCCGCAGGGCCGTCCTCGAGACCCTCGAGCAGCGCCGCCTCCTGGCCTTCTCCGGCGCCAACTTCGAGCTCCCGTTCGTCAACGACTTCTCCGCCGAGCGCCACGGGATCGAGGACAAGGACGAACAGAACACCGGCTTCCCCATCGTGCAGGGAAACACCGCGGGCGATGAGTACCAGCAGGACCTGATCGACCTGGACCTCGACAGCGGCCTTCTCCTGCTCACCTCGCGCGGCAACGCCGCCAACGGCGGAAACTTCGGCAGCGACAACACGCTCGCCAACGGCCTTCAGCTTCCGTTCGACGCGCTCAACGGGACGTGGACGATCCACGCGCGCATCAGCGCCGCCAACGCCCCGCTGACGCAGTTCGACCAGGCGTTCGAGCAGGCGGGCATCCTCTTCGGCCCGACGCAGGACAACTTCATCAAGCTCGTCTTCGGACACGACGGGGACAACACGATCGTCCAGTTCGTCGCCGAGACGCACGACGGCAGCAGCTTCAACTACCCCGCCGGGCAGGACGGCTTCAAGAGCGTGGTGACCGGCGTGCAGGGGGTGAACCTGGCGAATGCCGACTACGTGGACCTGTGGCTGAGCGGCAACCCGGAGACCGGCGTCATCAGCGCGCAGTATCGCGTGGAGGGGGGGCAGACGATTCGGTTCGACGAGACGCTCGACTTCAGCGGCTCCAGCTTCTTCCGCTCCAGCAACGCCCGGGCCGGCGTCATCGTCCAGCATCGCCACGACGACGGGCCGATCACCGCCGCCTTCGACGAGTTCGGCGTGCTGCGCCAGGGGCTGCCCAGCAACCGCCCGGCCGTCGAGGAGGCCCGCCCCGCACCGGATGAGACCGATGTGGATCGCGACGCATTCATCGCCGTCGATCTGGCCCTGCCGAACGCCGGCATCGACGAGAGCACGCTCACGAGCGACAACGTCCGGCTCATCCGCGTCAGCGACGGCCAGCAGGTGGAGGCGCGCCTCAATACGACCGGCGGGGGCGACGCCATCATCCTCCAGCCCGCACGCGTCCTCGACGCCGAGACGGAATACCGCTTCGAGATCACCAGCGGCGTCGAGGATCTCTTCGGCATCGCCGCCGAGCCGTACAGCGAGACGTTCACCACGGGCTTCGGCATCGCCTCGGGCGCCAGCGGCGTCGCCTTCGACCAGGTCACGCTCTCCGGCACGCAGGGCGAGCTCTGGACCGGCGTCGAGATCGGCCCGGACAACCGCCTCTACGCCACGACGGCCGACGGCAAGATCGTCCGCTGGGACATCAACGCCAACGGCACCCTCGGCTCCGCCCAGACGATCACGAGCATCATCGACGCCGAGGGGGACAACCGCGTGATGACGGGCATCGTCTTCGACCCGGACGCGACAGCCGACAACCTGATCGCCTACGTCACGCACACCGACTTCAACGACGTGACCACCGACCAGCCGGACGAGCTGGGGCAGGACTTCACCGGCAAGGTCACGCGCCTCACCGGCGCCAACCTTCAGAACGTACAGGACTTGGTCGTGGGCCTGCCGCGCTCCATCCGCGATCACCTGACCAACCAGGCCAGCTTCGGCCCGGACGGGCGGCTCTACGTGCCGCAGGGCGCCAACAACGCCATGGGCGAGCCCGACGCCGCCTGGGGCTTCCGCAGCGAGCACCTGCTCAACGCCGCGATCCTCGCGATCGACGTCGACGCCATCGGCGACGACACGATCGACGTTCACACCGAGGACGGCGACCCGTACGACCCGTTCGCCCCCGGCGCGCCCGTCACGCTCTACGCCACCGGCATTCGGAATGCCTACGACATGGTCTGGCATTCCAATGGCCGGCTCTACGTCCCCACCAACGGCTCGGCCGCCGGCGGGAACACGCCGCAGTCGCCCCAGCCCGGCACCGCGGAGTTCGGCGACGACCGCGTGGACCTGGACATCAACGGCCCCTTCACGGGAGACTTCATCCCCGGGCTGAACAACGTCCCCCAGACGCAGAACGACTACCTCTTCGACGTCGTGCAGGGCGGCTACTACGGCCACCCCAACCCCACGCGAGACGAGTGGGTCCTGAACGGCGGCAATCCCACGAGCAACGCCGACCCGGCAGAGGTGACGGCTTACCCGGTCGGCACGCAGCCGGACCGCAATTGGCGCGGCTTCGCCTTCGACTTCGAGAAGAACAAGAGCCCCAACGGCGTGATCGAGTACAACGCCAATGCCTTCGGGGGCGCACTGAACAATCGGCTCATCGTCGCCCGCTACAGCGGCGGGGATGACCTGGTGGTACTCGAGCTGGACGGACAGGGGCGCGTCTCCAACGTGCAGGAGGGGATTCACGGCTTCACCGGCTTCGACGACCCGCTCGACCTCGCGCAGAGCGCCAACGGAGCGCTCTACGTCGCGGAGTTCGGCGACCAGGAGATCACGCTGCTCCGCCCCGTCGAGAGCGGCGGCGCTGCCGAGGTGCAGAACCGCCGCGCCTTCGCCAACAGTCCCTCGGGCGGCACGGGTCAGCCGGCGCGCTTCACGATTCGCAACGCCGGCACCGCCCCGCTGCTGCTTTCCAGCTACACGCTCTCCCTTACGGGCGAGGATCGGTCGTTCTTCAGCATCGACGACAACCCGACCCAGGCCGTCGCCGTCCCGCCCGGCGCCACGCACACTTACGAGGTGCTCTTCCAGCCGCCGGCCGACGCCGACCCGGGCGAGATCTTCACCGCCGCCGTCAGCGTGCGCACGAACGACCCGAACGCGCCGGAAGTGACGACGCGCCTCTTCGGCCTCGTGACCAGCGGCGAGGAGGGGGCCAACGAGCCGAGCCTCCAGCGCATCCTCGACATTTACGGCTTCGGCGTCGACACGGGTGACGACGACCCTTCGGACAACGCCATCACCCCCGGCGGCGACCTGGTCGATGCCTCGCTCTTCCGGCAGAAGGACCCGAACCAGGCGGTCACGATCGTGCCGATCGCCAGCTTCGGCCCCGACGCCGACCCGGCGGCCAACATCGGGCTTTATCCGTCCGGGCGCGCAGACGACCTCTACCAGCTCCAGCGGATCACGGGCGTGCAGTCGGTCGATCCCTCCTTCACCGGCGCGGTGAAGTTCGACCCGACGGCGATGACCGGCTCGGAGACGTTCGGCCTCTACATGCAGACGCCGACATTCCTCGACTCCGGCAACTCCCGCCGCATCTACTCCGAGAACCAGCTCAACCTCTGGGAGCCGGTATCGGCGGAGCGGCAGAAGGTGTTCACCTGGCCGCTGACGCTGGCGGACGGCACGCCTGTGCCGGACAGCTACATCGTGGTGTTCGAGGAGTTCGCCAACGAGACGGACGCCAACGACGTGGTGCTGATCCTGCGCAACGTGGAAGTGGTGGCCGAGAGCGGGCCCAAGCTCCAGGTGAGCTCGCCGTTCGCCACGCCCTACACGGACCGGCTGGTCTTCAGCACGATCGACGACGCCGGTCGCGAGCCCGGGCAGCAGGCGCGCGAGACGATCCCGGTCACCGTGCGCAACATCGGCAGCAGCACGATCACGCTCGAAGGCGCCAGCACGACCGGCCTCTTCAGCGTCAGTGGCTTCACTGAGTCGACGCTGGCCCCGGGGCAGAGCGCGACGTTCAACGTCAACTTCACCGCCGACGCCTCGGACCTGGAGGCCGACCAGGTCAATGCCATCCTCGAGGGCACCCTCACCGTCACCGACAATGCGGGCTCGCTCGCCGACGTATCGGTGCCGCTGGTCGGCATCCTCCAGCGGCACACGGAAGACGGCCTGCCGGTCGGCGTCTCCCCGCCGGTGCAGGCGGAGCCCACGTTCACCGAGATCCTCGCGGCCTTCGGCTACCAGATCGACGTCGGGACGGCCGACCAGCTCGACAACAACGGCATCGTCGAGGCGGTGGGCGACGAGGTGCTCAGCCCGTTCTGGCAGGCGACGGGCGTTGATCAGCCGATCGAGGTGATGCAGATCGTGGCGTACCACCAGGTGCCGACGGAGGACAGCTTCGGCTGGTACGACGCCTCCACGGGCGGCGGGTCGAACATCGTCTTCCGCAACGAGGGGCTCTGGGCTCAGTCGGTGATGCCCGCCATCAACGACGGGTCGGGCCCGGCGGTCGGTTCTTTCGAGCCGGGCGAGACGGTCTTCGGCATCCGCGTCAGCGGCGAGGACTCGGACCCGGCGGAGAACTTCCAGGACTCGGAGGACCAGGGTCACCACATGCGGTTCTTCCCGCTGCGCGACGCGCAGGGGAACCACATCGAGGACACCTGGCTGATGACGATGGACTTCATCGGCTTCAACTTCGACTACAACGACAACCTCTACATCATCCGCAACATGCGTCCCGCCAGCAACGCGGCGGGCGAGGCGCCGGCGCCGACGGGCCTCTCCGGCTTCCGGCGCGACGGGCAGATCATCCTCGACTGGGGCGCGGAACCCGGCGCCGACAGCTTCGCCGTCTACCGCAGCATCGGCGCCCCCGACAACTTCCAGAAGATGCACACGGGCTTCATCACCCGCGACTTCTTCACGAATGTCGCGGCGCCGCAGGAGGAGACGTTCTACCGCGTCTACGCCGCCGCGGACGGTCAGCTCGGCATGTTCAGCGAGGTGCGCGTGGTCTGAACCCTGACCGCGACCCACCCGTAGCTGCGACCTTACCAGGTCGCGGTCGTGTGACCGTGCCGAAGGGTCCGAC
>JAEZED010000147.1 GCA_023417885.1 Planctomycetota bacterium | reverse complement strand
CCCCGGCGCGCCCCGCCCCCCCCCCCCCCCCCCCCGCCCCGAGGCTGTCATGGATTGGGTTATTACGCTTCGACCATGATCGCACTGCCGAACCGGCCGACGCCCGCGGGCGACTCGCCGGCAAGGCGATACTCGTAGAATCGCCCCGTCGTGACATCATCGTCGGCGTAGTTGGTGACGCCCGCGCTGACGAAGCCGAGATCCTCCCACAGGCCGCCCACCTCACGGCGTTGGAGGCGGAAGCCGCTTCGGCCGCCGCTGGAGTCGTTCCACGTGAGCTGGATCGCACCATCCTCCGTTGACCCGGCGAGGCCCGTGGGGGGCGCCGGCAGCTTGCCGGTGGCGCGGAGGTCCGTCAGGTCACGGAACCTGGCGGTGGCGGCACCGTCGTCGCTGTGGGCGCTGGTGGCGAGGCCGAGCAGGATGTTGGCGCCGAGGTCGAGCGTGACTCGCGCCACCTCAGCCCACATGCCGTCTCCCGCGCCGACGTAGCCAACAAGCTCATTGCCGGTGCGCTGCAATCGGACCCAGTTCTGCCCGGGCGTGGTCGCGGTGTCACCGGCGCTGGTGGTCTCTCCGCCGTCGGTTGCGCGGGTGCTAAGTGCTGCGTCGCTTTCTCGCAGCTTCATGAAGACATTGCGGCTGCCGGCGTCGAGAGACGTCCGGGCCATCAGCCCGGCCATCCGTTCCGGGTCGGCGCCGTCGAGGCTGATCAGGCGGACGGCATAGTCGAAGTCGCCGCTGACGTGGCGATAGACATACCCGAAGGCGTCGGCCGCTCCGCCGACATCCGAGCCACCGGCGACGAGGTCGTAGTGGGCGCCGGGGCGAATGTCGGTCGAGCCGCTCGTGACCCCGCCGACGGCCACGTGTTGCCACTGCGCGGGGGCGGGCGTCTCGGCGATGACGACGCCCGACCAGGGGCCGACGGAACCGTTCCCCTCGGCGCGCACGCGGTAGGCGTAGAGGTTTCCGCCCGAAAGGCCCTGATCGAGATACATCGTGGACCCTGCGGGCGCGATGCCGAGGTCATACCAGGTGCCCCCGGGCGAGCGGCGCTGAACGCGGTACCCCGTCTCTCCCTCGCTCGTGTCGTCCCATGCCAGGCGAATCGTGCGATCACTCAGCGCATTCGCTGTCAGGTCGGGCGACGGCAGGGCGGGGGACTGCGCCGTGGCGACGGTGACCACGCCCGAAGGCCCGCTCTCCTCGCCGCCGGCGCCGAGCGCGATCACCCGGTACTGGTAGGTCTGGCCGGGGCGCGCCGAGGCGTCGCGCAGGCTGCGGGCGACGCCGCTGACCGTCGTCACTTCCTCCCACGCCCCCCACTCGCCGCCGGCGTTGATGCGGCGTTCGATGCGGTAGCTGTGCACGTTCTCTCCGCCCCAGCGCAGCACCACGCCGCGGCGCGTGTCGCTCCCGGCGGAGCCGTTCAGGTTGGTGGGGGGGTTCGGATCGGCGTTGGGCACGTCGGCAGAGACGACGTCGCTGGCCGCCTCGCCCACGTCGTTCACCGCCAGCACGCGGTACTCGTATCCCGAGCCGGGAAGGACGCTGCTGTCGGTGAAGATGGTCGTCCCGTCGGCGAGGGCCGTCAGCACCTGCCAGGTCGTACCGCCGGCGTTGCGACGCTCGACGCGGTAGGCCGTCTCGTTGAAGGCCGCGTCGTTCCATGTGAGCTGGACACTGTGGCTCCCCTGCACCTGCGCCGCGAGCCCCGTGGGCGCCGCAGGAGACTCCTCCTGGGCGATCCCCAGCCCGCGGAACTCCGCGGCCGTCGGATCGTTCGACCCGCTGGCCACCGCAATGCCGAGACGCACGGCCGGCGGCAGGGCGATGTCCACCTGGGCCAGCTGCGTCCATGTCGTGCCGTCAGCGCTATGGAACGCGGTGAAGGTGTCGCCGGAGCGCACCAGTCGCAACGACACCGGCACGCCGGGACTGGCGGACCCGGTGCTGCCCGCGGCGGCGCCTGCAGTGGCGCGATGGGTAAGCGTGACGCCGGAGGAGGTCGTGTTCAGGAAGAGGGCCGGAGCGCCCGGATCTGTCGAGAGCCGCACCATCAGCCCGGCGGCCGAGGACGGATCCGCGGGGTCGAGGTCGCTCACCCGGACGACGAAGTCGAAGTCGCCGATGACGAGCCGGTGCATGAAGCGGAGATTGTCGGCGCTGCCGCCCATCCCGCTGCCGGTCGCTGTGATGTCATGGTCGATGCCGGGCGTGACGATGGTCGTCGTGCCGGTGGCGTCGCCGATGTTGTCGTTGATGTACCCGTCGCTCGCCGGCGTGGTGACGGCGGCCTCGTTGGAATCGGCGCTGCGTGCCAGGGCGTTGCGCGCGTGGACGCGGTAGACGTAGTCGGTCTCAGGACCGACGGCAACGTCCACGTAGGCCTGCGCGTCCTGGCCGACGATGGCGATCTGCTCCCACGCCCCGCCGGAGGTGCGGCGCTCGACGACGAACGAGCTCTCGTTGTCGGCGTTGTCGGTCCAGGAGAGGTTCACCTGCCCCGGGCCGGCCGCGACCGCGGAGAGGCCGGTAGGGGCGGCGATCTGCGTCGGGTCGCCGGGCGTCGAGACCTCCAGCACGTTGCTGGCCGCGCTCGAGGCGACGGTGTTGAACGCGATCACGCGGTAGCGGTAGTCGGTGCGCGGCTGCACCGTCTCGTCCGCGAAGCTGGTGACGTCAGCGGCCTGGATGGTCGCCAGCACGCTGAACACGCCGGCCCCGGTGGCGCGTTCGATGCGGAAGCCCGTTTCGTTGCCGCTGTTGTCGTCCCAGGCGAGGGCGACGCGGTAGGGGCCGGCCTCCTCCGCCAGGCGCAGGTCGTCGGGGGCCGCGATCTGCGTCGGGTCGGCGGGGGTGTCGACGGAGACGACGTTGCTCGGGTTGCTGTTGCCCGCGGCGTTGTAGGCCAGGACGCGGTATCGGTAGCCGGTGAGTGGATCGACGGTGTTGTCGGTGAAGCCTGCGACGTTGGGCCCGACGGTGCCGACGAGGGTGAAGGCCCCGGCGCCGATCGCCCGCTCGATCCGGAAGCCCGTCTCGTTGTCGCTGTTGTCCGTCCAGGCGAGGACGACGCGGTTGTACTCCACGGTCGTCGCGTGCAGCCCGCCGGGGGCCGCCGGAACGCTCGGGCCGCTGGGGCGCAGCGCGTCGGCGGTGGCGGCGGCGCCTTCGGTGCCGTGCTCGTCCACGGGCACGACGCGGTAGTAGCTCACCTCGCCGACGGGCGCCGTGGTGTCGGTGTAGCTGACGTCGCTGCCGGCGGCGGTGATGAGCGAGGCGTTGAGCTTCGTGAAGGTGCCGGTGGGGCTGTCGGAGCGGTAGACGTTGTACCCGGCGAGGTTGCCCTCGGTGTTCTTAGACCACTCGAGGATGTTGCCGCTGCTGTCGCCGGTGGCGTCAAGTCCCTGCGGCGCCGTGGGCCCGCTGACGGGACGGGCGTTGTAGACGATGTAGAGATTGTCCTGGTAGTCGTAGTTGGCGAAGGTCGTGCCGGTGTAGTCGTGGCCGACGAGCCATGCATCCTCGATGCGGTTTCCCTCGCGGTCGTGCAGCGCCCACCAGCGCATGGCGTGGCCGTCGTCGTTCTGGTTGGCGTTGAGGGCCGGGTCGGAGAAGTGGGCGTCGAATTTCAGGCCGAACGCATTGCTCCCGGGGTCGAACGTGGCGCGCGACTGGGCGCTGCTGCCCACCAGCGGCGGGAGGAAGCTCTGGCTGTACTCGGCGTCGTGCTGGAAGAGGAAGGTGGGGCTGTTGGGATTGCTCTGGAGGTACCAGCGCGTGCGCGTGTTGGTGGTCGTCGTCTGGCGGTGCCAGGCGGCGAGCTGGAGGATCTCGACAGGCCGGCCCGAATCAGCCTTGCGCCAGTATGCGCTGAGGGTCTCGGTGCCGATGCGCTCGACGCTCCCGCCGGTGTTGGTGCCGGTGTCGTGGTCGCGCCCGAGGTTCGGGCCGACGTCGATGGCATAGCCCAGCACCTGGACGAGCTCGTATAGGTTCGGCTCCTGGCTGGTGGCGTTGTCGCCCGTCTCGCTGTCGCTCTGCCAGAGGCCGCGCAGCTCGACCGACTGGTTCGGCGAGTCGGCGTCGTTGCTCTGGATCGTCAGCGTAGCGCTGCGCACCTTCGAGCCGCGGTCGCTCGGGTGGTTGTAGACGAACTTCACCGTCACGTCGTGCGAGGCGCCGGGCGCCACCTGCACGGCGCCCCCGCCCGTCCCGCCGGAGATCACCTGGAAGTCGCCGTTCGAGACGCCGATGCTCGTGATCGTCAGCGTCTGCCCGCCGGAATTCGTGATCGTGAAGGTCGCGGTGTCGTGGACCTTGTTCGGCAGGCCGGCGTCGAGGTCGCGGATGCGGCTGAAGATCAGCCGGTCGTGGAACGGAACACCATCCTTGTTGGTGATCGCGGCGTTCGCGGGGCTGCCGGCCGCCTGGACGTTGTAGATAACCCCGACGATGTCGTTCTGGTCCGTCGCGAGGTGATACTCCTCGAAGGCGAAGACATACGCGTTGGGGACGACCTGCCCGTCCGCGTCCTTCAGCGGGAAGAAGCGCACCTTCCGGCGCTCGTCGGCGGTGCTCTCCCAGGTGTTGCGGGCGTCCTGGCTCCAGACGTCTCTCGGGCCGAAGTCGAAGAAGGTGCCGACGAGTCCGAAGTCACCCCCCGGGCTGAAGCTGAGCGTGCCGGAGTGGGTGACGTTCACCGTCTGCGCGTACGTCTTGGCGATGCGCGCCAGCTCCACCTTCGCCGCCGTCGTCGGGTTGTAGTAGGAGAGGGCAGACGTGTCGGTGAACCCGTTGACGTTGGCAGTCCCCATGCTCGCCAGCAGCTGGATGGTCACAGGGCCGCTGCCCGCCTTGCGCAGCGTCTGGAGGATCACCTCGTCGCTGCCGGAGACGTTCGTCTGCGCCGGGTAGTCAGTCGTCTCCGGATCCGGATCACCGACCACGACAGGCAGGCCGTAGAGATCGAGGATGCGCTGGAGCGAGGGCTCGTTGCTCCCCCCCTCACCGACCGTTCCCAGGCCGCGGAGCGCGATCGTCCGCGTCGGCTGCGAGAAGTCGTTGGTCTTGATGACCAGCTGCGCCGACACCACGCCCTTCGCCGCCGCGGTGAAGTTGACGTCGATGTCCAGGCTCGCGCCGGCGGCGAGCGTCGACGGCAGGGCGGGGACGCCCGAAAGGCTGAACCGCGCCGCGTCGTCGCCCGTGATGGCGAAGGCGTCCGCCGGCAGGGCGAGCGGCCCGGCGCCGGTGTTGGTGATCGTGATGCGGTGGGCGATGCCGGGCGTGGCGTCGCCGAAGATGTCGCTGAAGTGCAGCGCGGTTCCGGCGCCGAAGTCGAGCATGCGCGGCGAGGCCACCGTCGCCGTCGCGGCCGCGATCGGCTTCAGCAGGCTGATGCGCAGCCCGGCGGGGTTTCCGCCGTCGCTGCGGAAGCCGGCTTCGACGACGTAGATGTTCCCCGTCGCCGGATCCTGGACAATGTCGAGCGGGTCGGTCATGCCCGTCATCCCGAAGCTTCCGCCGTACGCCTTGGAGACCGAGCCGTCGGGCGCCACGTCCAGGATCAGGATGTCGTCGCCGCCGCTGTACCGGACGACGAGGAGCTTGCCGTCGAGTGCTCCGCCGAAGTGGGCGCCGGCGGAGTCGTATTCGATCACGCCATTGGGGCTGACGTTGCGCCCGAAGTCGTATGCGAACCCGCCATAGTTCGGCGGGGGCGTCGTGCCGACGGGGTACTGACTCACCTCGGCAGGGTCGGGCCCGGAGGTCGGGTTGCCGCCGTTGAGGATGTACTCGCCGCGCAGCGGGTTGGGGTGCCCGTAGTAGCCCCCTTCGACGACGCGGAAGAGGAAGTCGTTCTGCGTCTGCGTGACGCCGTTGATGGCGGGGGGGTTGTTCCCCGGCCCCGCGGGCGTGTTTCCGCCGGCGGCGCTGCCATTGGCGGGGACGAAGAGGTGTCCGTCGCTCGTCCAGACGAGGTCCCATCCGTTGCGGATGCCGGTGGCGTAGATCTGGACGGGGGCGTTCGGCGCGTAGGGGTCGTAGCTCCCGCCGTCCTCTGTCTTCACGTCCACGGGCGTCCCGCCGATGCCGCGCACATCGGCGGCGAGCACGGCGCCGCTGAGCAGGCGCTCGGAGCGGTTGCCCCAGGTGCTGTCGGGCGCGCCCATGGCGGAGTTGCTCGCCATGACGAAATAGAGCCGGCCGTCGGGCCCGAAGACGGGCTGGTTGTTCAGATGGTCGTAGACGCTGCGCGGCAGGTTGACGATGACGTCCTGGCGCGACCCGAGGACGGCGCCGGTGAAGCGCGTGATGACGCCGGTCCAGTCGGCGGCGCTTCGATCGCTGTCGTCGCCCGGGTCGATCCACTGCCCGTGGCTGACATATGCGGTCATCCCCGCGCCCGAACCCTCGTCGACATCGAACGCCAGGCCGGTGATCAGCCGCTTCTGGCCGGTGGCGGCCTCGTAGCTAAACAGGAGCGTGCGGTTCGTCAGCGAGCCGTCGGCGGCGATGTCGAAGCGGTGTATCTCTCCGCCGTCGGTGACACCGTAGAGCTTTCCGTCGGGCCCCACGGTGGCGCCCGTCCAGCCGATGCCGACGGTGGCGGCCTGGATTGTGCGGTCGAAGGCGATGCGCGGATCGCTCTCGGCGACGCTGGTGCCGGTCGTGAAGCTGCCGCTGAAGTGCTGGAACGAAGCGCCGCTGACGTCCTTGACGTTCGAGGTGATGTGGAACGTGTAACTGGTGTTGGCGACGAGAATGCCCGAGGGGGTGAGGGTGATCGCGTCGCCTCCGCCGGTGGTGTTGACGGTGGCGGCGACGAGCTGCCCGTTGGCGTTGTTGATCAGGTGGACGCTGGCGCCGTTGACGGTGCTGGGATCGAGCGCGCCGTTGGGGAGATTCAGGTCGACCGCGACGAACGCGTCGCGCAGGACGTTGGTCGAGCCGGGAGCCGGGCGCATCGAGCGCACGCTGGGGCCCGTCGCCGGCGCCTGCCGCTCGACCGTGAACCAGTCGTACGCGACCGTCAGGTTCTGCGCGTCGCTCTTGTCGAACTGGATCAGTCCCGCCTTGGCGAGGTTGGTGAAGAAGGCGCTGCGCTTGTCGGTCGGGACAGTGATCGAGTGCGGCACCTGCGACCAGTCGGCGGCGCCGTCCAGCTTGTACCACGCCGTCACCACACCCGTCGTCGGGTTCGCGACGAGGCGGAGATCCAGCGTGTCGACCTCGCTCCAGCTTCCGACGAAGACGCGGCCGTTGCTCACGGTGGAGTAGGTGCCGCCGACGCCGTCGCTGTATTCGTCGGTGAACTCCAGGCGCGAGCCGCCGTCGTCGGTGTGCCAGAGGGCGACGAGCTTGAGGTAGTTGTCCTGGTCAGGCCCGAAGAAGATTCCCGCCTGCTCATAGCCGGTCGAGATGTCCGACAGCCCCTGGCTGATGCGGGTGCGGATCTCGAAGACCTGCCCTGTTCCGTCGAAGTCGACCTGGAGCGCGTTGACCAGCGTGTTGTCGAGCCGCGCGTTCCCGCCGCTGGTGGAAGTGCCGTTGGTCGTCATCCACAGCAGTCCACCGGCCGTCTGGAGATCGATCAGGCTCGGCTGGTACTGGTTGCCGTTCTTGTTCGGCTGGATGCTGACGAAGCCGGTGCCCTGGCCGTCCTTGTCGAGGATCCCGCCCGCGTCGGCGTCGAAGTCGAGATGGAAGGGGAGCGCCGCGAGTAGTTGCCGCCGCTCGAGGGGTTCGAAGATGCCACGCGGCGCCGGCGCGGCGCGGCGCCGGCGGGGGGTGGGAGTCGGACGAGTACGGTCCTCTGGATTGTTCGGCACAGGTTTCCTCGCTCGGGCACGCTTGGGGCAGGGCTCCGCGGCGTCGCCACCGGCGTCACCACGGCAAATCGGACCTGCTTCACTTCCCGTTTCATCGACTAAAGTACACGATGGCGCTGAAGGTGGCTCAACGTTATCGGGCCTCGACCGCGCGGCAACATGCGACCGTTTTGATGCCCTCGCGCCGGCAAGGTTCGGCGGCGACGGGTAGACTGGTGCGGGAACCGGACGACAGGACCCCACGACGCGCAGGAACTGCGCCTCGGGATTTGCCCGGTACCGTGGCTTGATTTACGGTGAGCCCGATTCCCGCCGCGCGGCACTCCCGGCCGCCGGCCCGAAGCTGTCCCAGACCCGGAGCGTGAATGGACGTGGCGCTGGTGCTCTTGCGCGACCAAGCCGATCGCAGGCGTTTTGCACTTCCCAACGACGTCACGACGATCGGACGCAGCGAGGCGTGCGACCTGCGCATCCCGCTGGGGGAGGTCTCGCGCCGGCACTGCTCCATCGTCCAGTCGGAGGGGCAGGTGCTCGTCCAGGACCTCGGCAGCAGCAACGGAACCTACGTCAACGGCAAGCGCATCCAGGAGACCCCCCTCCGGCCCGGCGACCAGATCCGCATCGGATCCTTCCGCTTCATCGTCCAGATCGACGGCAAGCCGGCCGAGGGCGACCCCGAGTTCACCGCCGCCGCGGAGCAGACGGCGCCGGAGACACGGTCGGCCCGCCCGCAGAAGCGGCCCGAAGAGCCGGCCATTCCCAGCCCATCCATGGGGGAGGAGGAGCCTGCGCCCAGCCGCTCGGCGCCGGCCGACGAGGACGACGATCTCGTCGATATCTTCAAGGAAGACGACGACTGGCCGTGATCCGCCGGGCTTCGCCACCGGCGAACAGGCTCCCGCCCCGGCCGTATTATTAGATGGCCATCTAAAGGAGCCTGCCTTTGCCCCTCACGATCAACAGCCATCGTTTCCGACTTGTGAACGGGGATAGTCCCACCGCCACCGCCGGCGCCACGCCCTCCCGCGTGCCGGTCGATGAAGGGCCCATCCTCGACGCCTACAGCCGCGCCGTCACCTCCGCGGTCGACACGGTCGGGCCGGCGGTGGTGAACATCGACGTCGCCGTCACCGCCCCTGGCGGGCGGGCCGCGCACGGCAACGGAAGCGGCGTCATCTTCACCCCCGACGGATTCACGCTGACCAACAGCCACGTGGTCGGGGCCGCCAAGGCGATCCGCGTGACGCTCCAGGACGGCACCGAGCGCTCCGCCCATCTCGTCGGGGACGATCCGGCGACCGATCTGGCCGTGATCCGCATCCAGCGCGCCGACGGCGACGGGGACTTCCCGCACGCCGAACTCGGCGACAGCGACTCCCTGCGCGTCGGACAGCTCGCCATCGCCCTTGGCAACCCGCTGGGCTTCCAGGCGACGGTGACAGCCGGCGTAGTCAGCGCCACCGCCCGCTCCCTGCGCGGCTACACCGGCCGGCTGATCGACAACATCATCCAGACCGACGCGGCGCTGAATCCCGGCAACTCGGGCGGGCCGCTGGTCAACTCGGCGGGCGAGGTGATCGGCATCAACACCGCCGTCATCGCCGGGGCGCAGGGGCTGTGCTTTGCGGTTCCGGTGAACACGGCCAAGTGGGTCGCAGCGCGCCTGATCCGCGACGGCAAGATTCGCCGCACCCGCCTGGGGATCGGCGGGCAGACCGTGCCGCTCCACAGGCGCCTCGTGCGCTTCCACGACCTGCCGGTGAATGGCGGGGTGGTTGTGCTGCACCTTGAGGAGCAGGGCCCTGCGGCTTCGGCGGGCGTGCAGATGCACGACATCGTCGTGGGCTTCGCGGGCGAGCCGGTCGACTCCCTCGACGCGCTCCAGCGCCTGCTGACCGACGACCGCGCCGACGTCCCCGCGCCGCTCGTGGTCCTGCGCCGCCGCGAGCGACTGGAGCTGGCGGTGAAGCCGGTCATCGCGGACTAGCTTCGGCCCCCGCTGGCACAATTTTGCGTCGGGTGCCTCATCGATCGCGCCGATACCTCCCGGGGCCGCCGTTACGCAGCGGCCCCGGGAGGTCGCACATGATCGGACGCATCACTGCCAGGACGTTTGGCATCGGCTTCGTCGCCTTCCTGATCGGGTTCGTGGGCCCGATCATCGTCGTTCCCGATGCGAACCAGGGCCCGCTGCTGGGCATCTTCATTACCGGGCCGCTCGGCCTCGTGGTGGGCTTCATTGTCGGCATTCTGATGGAGCTGCGTCCGCGGCCGGGCGGGCGCGAGCCGCTCATGGCGGAGCCGGTCATGGTCGAGCCCGTGCCGGAGTCGATGTCCATCGAGGCGCGCGCGGCTTGGTCGCCGGCGGCACTGCTGGCCCATCCGATCGCGCGTGCCGGCGCGGCGCTGGTCGCGGTGCCGCTGGCGCTCTCGGGCTTCGTCGCGCTCAAGACCGAGGGAGGCCGCGGACCGGCGGCGGCCATCGTGCTCGGCGTGGTGCTGCTCTGGTGGGCCTTCACCGGCCGGATACCCGCGTGGTTCAGGCGCTGACGCCTGCACTTCACGCACCGGCACAACGAGGCGCGCTTGGGCGTCGCTAGAGGGCGGGGCTACCCTTGGGGCGATGCACGCCTTCCGAATCCACGAGTACGGCCAGCCGCCGCGGTGCAGCTACGACGAGGTTCCCGATCTGGTCCCGGGCCCGGGGCAGGTGGTCGTGGAAGTCGAGGCGGCGGGCGTGAACCCGGCCGACACGTACCTCGCCGGAGGCAACTACGCGGTCAAACCCCCGCTTCCGTGCATTCCGGGTCAGGACGGCGCCGGGACGATCAAGTTGGTCGGCGAGGGCGTGACCACATGGAACGTGGGCGATCGCGTCATCGTCGGGCAGACGACGTCGGGGCGGCTCCAGGGGTGTTACGCGGAGCAGTGCCTCTGCGAGGCCGACTGGGTCTGGCCGCTGCCGTCGAACCTGAGTTTCGGCGAGGGGGCTGCGATCAACATCACGCACGTGACGGCGTTCCGGGCGCTGTTCGACGTGGCGCGGGCGCGGGCGGGTGAGCGCGTGCTGATCCACGGCGCCACGGGCGGTGTGGGGCTGGCGGCGCTCCAGATCGCCAAGGCCCACAAGCTCTTCGTGATCGGCACGGGCGGAAGCGAGGAGGGGCGCGAGTTGCTGCGGCGGCAGGGGGCGGACGTCGTGCTCGACCACACGGCCGAGGGGTATCTCGACGAGTTGAAGGACGACCCGCCGACGGTGATCCTCGAGATGCTGGCGAACGTGAACCTTGCCCGTGACATGGAGCTGATCGGCAGCCACGGGCGGATCGTGGTCATCGGCAACCGCGGGGAGATCACGATCAATCCGCGGCTGCTGATGGGCAAGCAGGCGGCGATCCATGGGGTGAACTACTTCACCGACGGGCCGAAGGCGGTGCGGCGAGCGCTGGACGCGATCGTCCAGGGGATCGAGGCGGGGGACATCAGGCCGGTGATCCAGGCGGAGGTGCCGCTTCGCGAGGCGGAGTCCGCCTGGGAGATGGTGATGACCGGCCGGAGCCATGGGAAGATCGTGCTGCTGCCGTAGCGACGCGCAGGAGACAGGTGCGAGGTCCCCGGCGCCCGCGGCAGTAGGATGCGCGACGTGAGCATCCGCGAATATGAGCAGGTGCTGAGCGCTGGCCCCCGGATCCTCGGGGTGCCCGCCATTCCGCTGATCGCGCTCATCGTCGCGAACCTGCTGCCGCTCGCCGGCGTCTTCTGGCTCGACTGGGATCTGCGCAGCGTGCTCCTGCTCTACTGGGCGGAGAACGTTGTGGTCGCGCTCTGGGCGGCCGCGCGCATGCTGGTCGTCGGCGGACCCGGTGCGGTGCCGACGATCCTCTTCTTCTGCGTCCACTTCGGGATCTTCACGTTCGTACACCTGATCTTCGTGTACGTGATGACAGAGGCGGTGGACTGGAACCGCGTGGAGTGGGAAGGCTCAGGCTTTCAGGCGCCCAACAAGGCCGGCGCCTCCGGCTTTCCGACCAGCGCGTTCTTCGCGCAACTCTCCCCGTGGGCGCTGGCGGCGCTGCTGGTCAGCCACGGCGTCTCGTTCGTGCGCAACTTCCTCAAGGGCGGGGAGTGGAAGCACAGCTCCGTTGGCGCCGAGATGGCGCGCCCCTACCCGCGGATGATCGTGATGCACATCGCGATCATCGCCGGCGGATTCTTCATCGCCGCCACCGGGCAGCCGGTGGCGCTGCTCGCGGTGCTCGTGCTGCTGAAGATCGTGCTCGATGCGGCGGCCCACGTCGTGGAGCACCGGCTCGCTCGCGGCCGGCGTACGCGGCTGGAGGTGATGCACTCGCTAGAGCACCAGTCGCGGCCAGATCCACCATAGCCCGTAGGCGATTCCCAGCACCAGCGCGATCAGGATCAGCCAGCCGAGAAGCCAGACAATCCTCCCAAGGATGGAGGGGCGCACGAGCCGGCGCGCGTACGGCAGGGCGAGCGACTCGTCGGGTGCGCTCGCCTTGTAGGCGCCGCGCACCAGCTGCGCGAAGCGACCGAAGTCGTCCCCCGCCAGCGCCTGGAGCGACGTGGTCGCATGGCGCAGGTGGACGCCGGCGGCCTCGACACTGCAATCCATCGCGATGCCGAGCAGGCGCAGGTCGAAGTCCTCGCCGTGGTTGAGCAGGAAGGCCTCCCGCTGCTGGTGCGGCAGCCCGCGGATCGCGCGGACGAACGCGCCGTATGCCGGGTCGGCCGGTCCGTGAATCATCAGCACATCGTCCGCCGGCGGGGTGGCCGGCGCCTTGTCCCGCGTCATCAGCACCGTGTGGTGCCGAAACCAGCGCGCCGGCGCCTCGTCGTGCTCCCACGTCTCGGCGGCCGACAGGGAACGACGCATGACCGCGGCGGCGATGTCGCGGCCGATCGTCTCGCGACCGGAGAGGTTGACCGCCATCCGCCAGACCTGCGGATAGCTGGTGGCGAGGACGTGGGTCAGCGCCTCCTTCTTCCCGGCCCTTGCCTCCGCGAGCGTCATCGGATCGACGGTCATCGCCGTCATTGTCGGCTATGGCGGGCGATCATCCAAGCGGAGCGGCCACAGGCGATGCCGCGGCGCTCCGAAGGCTGCGGGTGTCGGTGGCATGCCGCGCCGAGGTTCGATAGCGCATTGGATCGAGTAGGGCGCGCGCAAATGAAGAGGAGGCAGGCCGAAGCCTGCCTCCTCGCGTTCAGATGTTGCGTTTGAACATCACATCACGTCGCGTCGGCGGACTGGGCGGCGACGGCGGCCTCCTGCGGCTCTGCGCCCTTGGTCTTGCGGGCATCGAAGTGCAGGTGGTCCTTGGGCGTCCCCTCGTCGTCCTTGGCGCGGGTGATGATGATCGTGTCCTTGTCCTTGTACGCGCCCCGGAGGATGTCCTCGCTGAGCGGGTCCTCGACGAACTGCTCGATCGCGCGGCGGAGCGGCCGGGCGCCGAAGTCGGCGTTGGTTCCCTTCTCGATGAGGAACTCCTTGGCGTCGTCCCCCAGCTCGATCGTCAGGCCGTGATCGACAAGGCGCTTGGTCACCTTGTTGAGCTCCAGCTCGATGATCGACTTGAGGTGCTCGACGTTGAGCGGGCGGAAGACGATCACGTCATCGAGGCGCCCGATGAATTCGGGACGGAAGTAACGCTCGATCTCCTTCATGAGCGTGTCCTTCATCTTGTTGTAGCTCTGCTCCTCGGCGGTGCCCGTCTTGCGGCCCTGGAGGCCGAAGGGGGTGACGCCGCCCTTGATGAGCTCGGCCCCGATGTTGCTCGTCATGATCATCACGACGTTGCGGAAGTCGACGTGGCGCCCGAACGAGTCGGTCAGCCGCCCCTCCTCCATGATCTGGAGCAGCATGTTGAAGACGTCCGGATGGGCCTTCTCGACCTCGTCGAGGAGCACGACGCTGTAAGGCCGGCGGCGGATGCGCTCCGTGAGCTGGCCACCCTCCTCGTACCCGACGTAGCCGGGAGGCGCGCCGATGAGCCGGGAGACGTTGTGCTTCTCCATGTACTCGCTCATGTCGATCTGGACGAGGGCCTCCTCGTCGCCGAACATGAACTCGGCCAGCGCCTTGGAGAGCAGCGTCTTGCCCACGCCCGACGGGCCCAGGAACAGGAACGAGCCCATCGGCCGGTTCGGATCCTTCAGCCCGCTGCGGGCGCGCCGGATCGTCTTGGCGATCGCGTTGATCGCCTCGTTCTGGGAAACGACCCGCTTGTGCAGCTCGTTCTCCAGCTCCAGCAGGCGCTCGGCCTCCTCCTTCTCCAGGCGCGTCAGCGGAACGCCGGTCATCTTGCTGATGACCTCCGCCACGACCTCCTCGTCGACCACGCCGTCGACTTCCTTGCTCTTCTCGCGCCACTGCCGCTGCATCTCCTCCTTCTTGGCGCGGAGACGCTCGGCCTCGTCGCGGAGCTTGGCGGCCTCCTCGTACTCGGCGTTCTTCACCGCGTTGTCCTTCTCGATGCTGAGGCGCTCGATCTGCTCCTCCAGCTCCGCGAGGTTCGGCGGCTTGGTCATGCTGCGCAGGCGGATGCGGGCGCCCGCCTCGTCCAGCACGTCGATCGCCTTGTCAGGCAGGGCGCGCCCGCTGATGTAGCGGTCGCTCATGTCGACGGCCGCCTGGAGCGCGTCATCGGTGATCTTCACGCGGTGATGATCCTCGTATCGCTCGCGCAGGCCGGTCAGGATCCGGACGGCGTCGGCCTTGCTCGGCTGGTCAACCGTGATCGGCTGGAAGCGCCGCGCCAGCGCCGCGTCCTTCTCGATGTACTTGCGGTACTCGTCGAAGGTCGTCGCGCCGATGCACTGGATCTCGCCGCGCGACAGCGCCGGCTTCAGCACGTTGCTGGCGTCGATCGCGCCCTCGGCGCCGCCGGCGCCAACCAGCGTGTGAAGCTCGTCGATGAAGAGGATCACGTTCTTGGCGCGACGAACCTCGTTCATCACCGCCTTGATCCGCTCCTCCAACTGCCCGCGGTACTTCGTCCCGGCGACCATCATCGCCAGGTCCAGCACCACCAGCCGGCGGTCGTAGAGGATCTCCGGCACGTTGTTGCTCACGATCATCTGGGCCAGGCCCTCGACGATCGCCGTCTTGCCAACACCGGCCTCGCCCAGCAGAACGGGGTTGTTCTTCTGCCGGCGGCACAGGATCTGGATGACGCGCTCGATCTCGTTGCTGCGGCCGATCACCGGGTCGAGCTGGTTCTCCTTGGCCAGCTCGGTGAGATCGCGGCCGAACGAGTCGAGGGCGGGCGTCTGGCTCTTGCGGGCCTTTCCACCCTTACCGCTGGGCCCTGCGGCCCCCGCGGGGGTTGCGGCCTCCTCCTCCCCCTCGGCGCCGGCGCCGAGCAGGTTGAGGACCTCCTCGCGGACCTCCTCGAGCTTGAGGCCGAGGTTCATGAGCACCTGGGCGGCGACGCCGTCGTGCTCGCGCAGGAGGCCGAGCAGGAGGTGCTCGGTTCCGACGTAGTTGTGGTTGAGGTTGCGGGCTTCCTCGATGGCGTACTCGATCACCTTCTTGGCCCGCGGAGTCTGGGGCAGCTTGCCCATGGTGACCATTTCCGGGCCACTCTTGACAAGCTTTTCGACCTCGACCCGCACCTTGCGCAGGTCGACGTCCAGGTTTTTCAGGACATTGGCGCCGACACCCGAGCCTTCCTTGACCAGGCCAAGGAGAATGTGCTCCGTGCCGATGTACTCATGGTTGAAGCGCTGGGCCTCCTGGTTCGCCAGGGCCATCACCTTCCGGGCGCGATCCGTGAATCGTTCAAACATGGGTCGGATCTCCGTATGCCGGGAACATCCCGTTCCGGCGGATGGGCCGGGTCCTCAGGTGCATCGGTGCCGCCTGTGATTCCCGTCCCGCGTGTGTCCGGCCGGTCTGTCCACATCGGACGCCGGCCGGTTCAACTTCATTCTTAGAACAGCTTCAATCCACATCAAGCCTGCACGCCCAGCAACGGCCGGGCCACCGGCTTGGCATCGGCCCTTCGGGGGGTGCGGCATGATTTGCCATCCGCCCGTCTGCCGATGCGACTACCGGTAGTACGCCGGCGCGACCCCGGCGTTCGTGCCCGCTTCCGGGCAACGCCGCGACGCGCAACTCCTGATCACCGCCCGTCGAAGAGGCTCATCTGGCCGTCGATCGTAGGGCGTCGGAAGGCGCTGGTGTCCAGGGGCCGATAGTCACGGCCAAGCCCGTACTTCTTCGTGAACACCTCGAAAATGCGCCGGACCTGGGCCGCCACCTCCCCCGAGCCGCGCCCACGGACGCCCGGGGAGGCGTCGTAGAGCTTCCCCCCGCGCGTCTGGCGGATCAGCGACTCCACGTGCCGCGCACGATCCGGGTGCACCGAACGCTTCAGCCAGTCGAGAAACAGGTCCTTCAACTGGTACGGGAGCCGCAGCAGCACCCAGCCGATGCTCTGGGCCCCCGCGTCCGCCACCGCCTCCAGCAGCCGCGGAACCTCCATGTCCGTCAGGCCTGGAATCACCGGCGCGATGTTCACGCTCGTCGGAATCCCCGCCTCCCGCAGCTCGCGGATCATCCGCAGCCGCCGCGCGGGGCTGGCGGCACGCGGCTCCAGCTTCTTGGCCAGCTCGTCGTCCAGCGTCACCAGCGTCACCGTCACCCGCCCGCTGTTCGTCGCCGCAAGACGCTGCCACAGGTCGATGTCACGCAGCACCAGCGACCCCTTGGTCATAGTGGAGACCGCCTGTCCGCAGTCGGCCATCACCTCCAGGCAGCGCCGCGTGAGCCTCAGGTCGTGCTCCAGCGGCTGGTAGACGTCGGTGATCGCCGACATCACGATCGGCTCGCCGCGCCAGCCGGGGGACATCAGCTCGCGCTTCAGCAGCTCGGGCGCCTCGTGCTTGGCGACGATCTTCGTCTCGAAATCCAGCCCACAGGAGAACCCCAGGAACTCGTGGTAAGGCCGGGCGAAGCAGTAGATGCACCCATGCTCGCACCCGCGGTAAGGGTTGACCGTCCAGTCGAACGGCACGTCGCTGGTGGACTGGACGCGGTTGATGATTCGCCCGGTCGAGTCGGGGAGGACCGTCAGCTTCGCCCGCGGCGGGCGATCCTCCTCCCCCTCCTCGCGCCGCTCGGCGAGCCGCCGGTCGATCTCCTCGCCGCTGAGATGGAAGCGGTGCTTCTCGAAGCGGTTTCCTGGGTTGAGCCCGGCGGCGCGCCGGTGCGCCGGCCCATCCGGCAGCGCATCGCGCCACTCCCGCTCCACATTGCCTGGCCCACCGTCCATATCCCGAACATTACCCGTACGTCCAGAGGAGTGCAACGCTCGCGCCGGCGGCGGCAGCCCACGTATGGCATCCCGCGCTGGGCCGACCCGGAGCTACCGCGCTCTCAATCGCCCTTCGCGGGATCGAAGAAGCGTTCGTGCGACGGCTGGATGGAGATGTGCGGGCCGACCGGTGGCCGGTCGTGCTCGTTCGCCTCCCAGTGCCGCTGAAATGCGCGGGTGCGTTCGGGTGTGTGCAGGGAGAGCCAGAAGGCGACCTCGTTCGGCGGTGTCGGGATCTGGAAGACTTCGGGCGCGAGCCTGTCATCACTACGCCTTCCTCATCCGCGGCATACGTCACCGCGCAGGGCACGAAGGCGCTGTCCTCCACCACCTCCCACAGCTTCCGGACCCCGCACGACAGCAGTAGCGGCACTTGCGGCAATCGCGGTCGTGAGAAATGTGCGACGGGTGTGCATCGATCCTCCTGCGATGGGGGGCTCACACGGAACGCCAGGATCCCTTCTGGGCGTCCTGCGTCATGGTGCCTACCCTCGTCCGCGCTCGCAACTCCGCCCCTTGCCGATACTGCTCCCATGACCCCGCACGACGACGCAGCCGCTCACACACCCGCAGACGCGCCGAACGCGGCGACGCTGTCGCCCGCCGAGCGCGCCGCCGCCGCTGCGGGCACCATGGTCTACGAAAGCGACGAGGAGGCGGCGCGGAAGCCGGCGCCGGTCAGCAAGTGGGCGCTTCACCGCCGCCTCTACAACTGGGTGATCGGTTTCGCCCACCACAAGCATTCCACGGCGGCCCTGGCGATCCTCAGCTTCGCCGAGAGCAGCTTCTTCCCGATTCCGCCGGACGTGCTGCTGATGCCGCTGGCGCTGGGGAACCGTGCCAAGGCGATCTGGTTCGCGACGGTCTGCACACTCGCCAGCGTGGTCGGCGGGGTGCTGGGTTGGGTGATCGGCTACTTCGCCTGGGAGGCGACCAAGGGATTCTGGTTCGACATCATTCCCGGCTTCACGCCGGAGAAGTTCGACCAGGTCGTCGGCCTCTACAACGAGTGGGGCATCCTCATCCTGTTCGCCGCCGCCCTCACGCCCATCCCGTACAAGGTCTTCACGATCGCCGGCGGGGTGCTCGGGCAGAACCTGCCGCTGTTCATCCTCATCTCCTTCATCGGGCGCGGCCTGCGCTTCTACGCAGTGGCGGGGCTGATGTGGTTCTTCGGCGACCGGATCGTTCCGTTCATCGACAAGTACTTCAACCTGCTCAGCATCCTGTTCATCATCCTGCTGGTCGGAGGCTTTGCGCTCCTGAAGGTGCTCCACTAGACGCGCAGCCGGCGCGCTGGCGCCGCCTGTACACTCGGTCATGGCAAGGATCTCCATCCTCTCCGAAACCGGCGGATTGGCGATGACCAACTGCTTCCTCGTCGCAGACGAGGAGGCGAAGCAGGCGGTCCTCTTCGACGCGCCGGATCACACCGTCGAGCCGCTCCTGGACGCCGCCGCGGAGCGGGGGTGGGATGTCGTGGGCCTCTGGCTCACGCATGGCCATTTCGACCACCTGGCCGATCACAAGGTGGTCACCGACCGCTTCCCCGGCGCCAGGGTCCTGATCCATGAGCTGGACGCACCCAAGCTCCGCGAGCCCGGCAGCCGGATGTTTCCGCTTCCGTTCACCATCCCCCCGCGCGAGCCGGATGAGTTCGTCACCGACGGCCAGGTTCTCAGCTTCGGCGGGCTCTCGTGCCGCGTGATCTTCACCCCGGGCCACTCGCCCGGGCACGTGATGTACCACTTCGAGAAGGAGAAGGTGGTGATCGGCGGCGACCTGATCATCGGCGGGGCGATCGGCCGCGTGGACCTGCCCGACAGCGACCCGCAAGCAATGGTCAGGAGCCTTCGGCGGGCGATGGAGCTTCCGGACGAGACGCGCCTGCTCCCGGGACACGGGGAGCCTTCGACGATCGGCGAGGAGCGGCGCAGCAACCCGTACGTCCGGGCCGCGCTCGCGGGCCGGCCGTGACGGGACGTGCCCGACCTTTATCTTGAAGGGGCCGTCCGGGCGGCGTGGTTCTCCAGCGCCTTCCAGATGCTCTCCGGATTGACCGCCAGGCGCGCGGTGCACGTGCCGTTGATGTACTCCGACTTGCCGAGACTGGCAGTGGAGACGGCGCTGTCGATCAGCGCCGCGACGCCCGGGCTCCGCGCCGCGAGTTCACCCAGCGTCTGCTCGCCCACGGGCAGGGCCGACAGCGTTGTCCGGAGCTTCTGCCGGGCCGCCTCACGCGCTTCGGACTGCGCCTGGAGCTTGGCCTTGGCCTGCTCGGGGCCGCGAAGGTCCAGCGCGTAGGTACTGGAACCCGATGCGTTGATCGGCAGGCGCGTCCATTCAGGCGGACGCGCGGGCAGGTTCAGCGGCGGGGGCGTGTTCGCCAGTGTCTCGACCGCGGTCGCCTGTCCGATGATGCTGATGACCTGCTCGTTGCGGAAGTGATCGCCGAGCCGGCCCTCGAACGCCTCCCACTCCTCGTCGAGGAGAATGGGCATCCCCGTGTCCGGCTTCGACATCGTCACCCGAAGGTGCCGCGCAAACTCCGCCGGCTCCACCGCGAGCTTCACCTCCACGCGGCGGTTCTCCGCGTAGCGGAGCCGGGTGAGCGGGCGATCGCGCAGCCACTGGCGCGTTTCGGCTTCGATGGTGTCGTTGCGCAGCACGACCTCGAGCGTGGTCGGCTCCACCGGCCTCTGCGGGCGACCGGCTTCACCCTCGCTGGATTGATCCTGCGAACCCGCGCCGCTGCGCTCGGAGACGATCACGGGACGGGCCGCCGTCAGGATCTGGCTGATCGCATCGTCCTGGGCCGCGGAGAAGGCGTTGCGCCGGGCCTCCTCGGTGACACCGGCCCAGCCGCGCGGCAGGACGTCGGAGCCGGGGCGATAGAGCATGGCCGCACGCGGGCTGATGCTCGTACCGGTGCGGGAAACCGACCAGCCGCGCAAGTCGCCCAGCCGGTTCTCCAGTTCGCGGGCACTGATCGGCGCGCTTTCGCCCGCGGCCTGCGTGAGGTCGAGGAGCAGTTGCGCGACCGCTTCTCCGGAGACATGGAGCTGCACCTGCGCGGTTTGCGGCATCAGGAATCGTGGTCCGCCGATCTGCGGGCTGCCGCGGAGCAGGCGGCGCAGCTCGGGCCGCGCCTCCGGCCCCAAGGCATCGAGCAGATCGCCGACGGACATGTCCGCCGTGATTGAGCGCTGCTCGATCTCCCGCAGGCAGAACTCCACGGCCGACTCGACGGCGGCACTGATGAGTTCGCCGCGGGAGGCGCGGTCCTGCGCAGTCCCTTGGGCGGTTGGCGAGGCGGAACGTCCCGTGGCGCGGCGACCCTGAGGCTCGGCGGCGGTGTCAGGGGTGTCGACGGCACGTCCGGTGCCGGATCGACGCTCGCCGACGCCCACGTTGGCGGCGTGGCTGACGGTGTCGGTGACCTCGGCGGGGCCCGTCGCGGGGCGACCGCTCGCCTCCTGCCCGAGAGCCATCGGGGCAGCGGTATAACCGGCAAAGGTTACCGCGGCGCTCAGTGCGACAGCGACCAACGGCCAAGAGACCCGGCTCGATGCCGAGGCCTCGTGACGCTTGCTTGGCGCGCGCAGCCAGTAGCCGGAATTGGAACAACGCCCCGTCATGCTTGGATATACAGCCTTCCTCTTTCCTCCGGGGCATCCGTGCCGGTGCCTGGGTAGACGCGTCGCACACGACGCGGCTCGCTCCTTCGCTAGACCCCCCGGAACGCATGGACGTTAGTGACAGTGTCCCTTTGACCCGTCCCCGCTTCAACCCCAAAGCCCCCGCCGACCCCTTTGCCG
>JAEZED010000142.1 GCA_023417885.1 Planctomycetota bacterium | reverse complement strand
TTGGGCAGCGGCGGGTCGCCGCTGCTACAACCAGAGGGTCGTCAGCGATCCGCCAGCGCGGCCAGTGGCTCGCCGGTCAGGCGGAAGACGGTCCATTCCTCCATCGGAACGGCGCCGAGCGACTGGTAGAAGCCGATGGCGGGGGCGTTCCAGTCGAGCACCCACCACTCCATCCGGCCGCAGTCGTTGGCGATCGCGATGCGCGCCAGCTCGCGCAGCAGGGCCTTGCCGTGCCCCTTGCCGCGCTCCGAGGGGCGGACGAACAGGTCCTCGAGGTAGAGCCCGCGCCGGCCGAGCCAGGTGGAGAAGTTGAAAAAGTAGAGCGCAAACCCCACCGGCCGGCCCGTCTCGTCCTCCTCCGCGATCAGCACGCGCGCCGCCTGCTCCTCGAACACCTGGCGTCGGAACGTCTCGCGATCGAGCACCACCGCCTCCGGCTCCTTCTCGTACTCCGCCAGCTCGCGGATGAAGGTGATGATGGTGTCCAGGTCGTCAGGCGTGGCAGGGCGGATCATGGCGTGAGGGGGAGTGCGGGTTGCGAGAGTCTACCGCCCGGGGTCGCCGCGCGGGCGCGGCTGGCTTGCGGGGGAGTGGCCGGCGGGCCAGAATCGCTCCCCATGCAACCGCACGACCCACCGCCGATGGCCGAGGCGACCGCCGAGGGCTCCGGGCAACCCGAGCGTCCCAGGGGTCTGCTCGGCTGGATCGAGTGGATCGGAAACGCGCTGCCCGATCCGACTGCGCTCTTCGTCGTTGGCGCGGCGCTGGTGATGCTCATCTCCGCCTTGGCCGCGTGGCAGGACTGGACGGTCCGCCCGCTCGTCGCGGCGCCGGTGGTGGACGAGGCGGGCAACACCGTCATCGATCCGGAGACGAATCAGCCGAAGCTGGAGTTCGTCGAGCAGACCGACGCGTCGGGCGCTCCGGTGGAGATCCGCGCACGCAACCTGGTGTCCAGCGACGGCCTCTTCTGGGCGCTGGACACGATGGTCACCAACTTCATCAACTTCCCGCCGCTGGGCGTCGTGCTGGTGGGGATGATCGGCATCGGTGTGGCGGAGCGCACGGGGCTGTTCAGCGCGCTGCTGCGCGCGTTCATGCTGGTGGTGCCGGCGTGGGCGTTCACGCCCGCGATGGTTTTCCTCGGGATCATGAGCTCGCTCGGGCTGGATGCCGGCTACGTGGTGCTGCCGCCGCTCGCGGGGGCGCTCTATGCGTCGGTGGGGCGCAGCCCCCTGGTGGGGATCGCCGCCGTCTTCGCCGGCGTGGCGGCCGGCTTCAACGCCAACCTGCTCGTAACCGGCCTGGATCCGCTGCTGGCGGGCCTGTCGACGGCCGGGGCGCAGGTGGTGGATCCGGACTACGAGGTGGCGCCGCCGTGCAACTGGTGGTTCATGATTGCCTCGACGTTCGTGATGACCGGGACGGGGTGGTTCGTCACGGCGCGCTTCGTGGAGCCGCGCCTATCGCGACGCACCCCGGAGGAAGGCGGCCCGGTGAGTCCCGGCGGAAGCGCCGAGGAGATCGACTCGCAGCGGCTCGATGCCCGCGAGCGGCGCGGCCTGCTGATCGCGGTGACGGCGATGGCGGTCGTGGTGGCCATCGTCGTGGCGCTCGTGCTCATCCCCGGCAGCCCGCTGTACGGCAAGTCTCCCCGCCAGGCGGTGTTCGACCGGTGGGTGGCGGTGATCGTACCGATCATCTTCTTCATGTTCCTGCTGCCGGGCCTGCTCTACGGCGTGGCCATGGGGAACATCCGCTCCAGCAAGGACGCGACGACGGCGATGGTGGAGTCGATCGCCGCCATCGCGCCGATCATCGTTCTCGCCTTCTTCGCGGCGCAGTTCATCGCCTACCTGGATCATTCCCAGCTCGGCCGGATGCTGGCGTTCGCCGGCGGATCGGCGCTGGCGCAGGCCCAGCTTCCGCCGTGGGCGCTGCTGGTGTCGTTCATCCTGCTGATCGCGTTCTTCAACCTGTTCATCGGGTCGATGAGCGCCAAGTACGCGATCGTCGCTCCGATCTTCGTGCCGATGCTGATGATCGTCGGCATCTCCCCGGAGCTGACGCAGGCGAGCTACAGGATCGGCGACAGCGCGACGAACGTGATCACGCCGCTGAACGCCTACCTTGTGATCATCCTGATGTTCATGCAGCGCTATGCCAAGGGCGCGGGGATGGGGACGCTGGTGTCGATGATGCTGCCCTACTCGATCATCTTCCTGGTCGTGTGGACGCTGCTCCTGCTGGCGTGGGTCGGCCTTGGCATCCCGCTGGGCGTGAACGGCCCGCTGACGTATCCGGCCTGACCGCCGCGGCGCACGTGACGAGTCGACGCGAAGAAGCCGGACACGTGGTCCGGCTTCTTCTTGCGCAGGAGGTTGCTTGTGCTTCAGGCGGCCTTGTCGGGCTTGTAGAGGCGCGGCTCGGGGACGTTGGGAAGATCGATGTCGCGCGGCTCCACCTTGCGGTAACCGAGCTGAAGGATGACCTCCAGCACCTCGGTCCACGTGGGGAAGAGCTTGTGGTTCACCCGCTTGTAGACCTCGACCGCCCGGATGAACTCGAACTGCTCGGCCGTCATTTCGCCTTCCTCGGCGCTGCGGCGATCCTCCTCGCGGCGGATCCCGGCGCCGCGACGGCGCTCCAGGCCGCTGCGCCGCTCGGCGCTGGCCTCGCGCCGCTCCGGGCCGGTGTATCCCGACTCCTCGCGGCTCATCTGGCGTCGATCGGCGCCGGTGCGGCGGTCGACGACGTCGCGCTTGAAGTTCAGCGGCGTCTCCTGATGCTCAGGCGCCTGCTCGGGCTTCTTCTGGTTGCTCGTCTGGCTCATGGCTCTCCTCGATCCCGTTTGCGGGCCCGCTCCCGATCCGGCGCAGCTCGCGGGAACGGGGAGGCCTCCTCCTCCGGATTCATCGGATCGATCCGGGGCCTCCCCCAGCCGGCCGGGCCAGTGGGAACGTCCGACAACCAGCTTTGACGCCCGACGGGCCTGTTCCTAGAGTCCAGACCGCCCGCCGGCGCGATTCGTGAGGCGCGTCGGGCGACTGGAGAGGTGGCAGAGTGGTTGAATGCGCCGGTCTCGAAAACCGGTTGGCTCGCAAGGGTCACGAGGGTTCGAATCCCTCCCTCTCCGCTCCGGCCTGTGACGACATCCGATAAAGCCGCAGCGCCTCAAATGCGCTGCGGCTAACTCGTTGGTCAAGGCGTATCCGGATCATTATGACGCGAGGGCGTCACCTGCGTCGCGTAGCAACGCAGCGACCGCACGCATGCGCGCCGACTGCTCAACGCCTCTCCCTCCGGGAGAGGTGCCGAGGCGCAGGCCGAGGCGGAGAGGGTCTGGTGCCAGCCGCGCCTCAGAGCGCCCTCTCCGTCTGCTCCGCTTCGCTCCGCAGCCACCTCTCCCGGAGGGAGAGGCGTTGAGAGCGCCGGCGCGACCGAGCGCGCGTCGGGACCATCATCTGCATCATGCGTCGTCGCGCTCTGCGTCCATCTTCCGCCTTGCCCGGCGCTTGGCGGCGGCGAGGTGTTGCATCGCGGGCGAGGCCGGTGCGCTTCGATCTGGCGCTGCCGATGGCGCCGGTGGCTTTCGGACAGGCGCCCTCGGCACCGGTGACATGGCCGCGGCGGGCGTGGTCGCGCGCGGCGTCGTCTTCGCGGTCGCTTCCAGCTCCGCGGCACGGCGGCGGGCTTCCTGGAGGGCGCGGATGGAGCCTGGGTCATCACCCATCGGCCGCACGGAGGCCGTGTGCGACCTGACATACCCCGTTGCCAGCCCGCCGAGCCAGGCGACGGTGTCGCGACTCCATGCGATGCGCCGTGCCGCGACATCCGCCAGGAAAATCGCGAACGAGAGCAGGATCAGCAACTCGTTCAGCGGAAGCGTCGCCACCTGCGGGCGCAGCCCCTCGCGCTCGAAGAGCATCGCGGCGTCGTCCAGCGACAGGATGCGTCCGCCGGTGCGCCGCGCCACCTCGCGCACCGCCTCCTCGTCCGACGCCAGCGCGCGCAGCTCCGCCCCCTCCTGCGCGACGTAGGCAGCGGGAACCCAGCCCGTTCCGCCGTCGTCCGCGGCGCCGGCGATGCGCACTGCCAGCGCGTAGGCGCCGGGATCGGGCGTGGCGAACTCCGCCTCGTAGCGGCCCGGCGCCACCTGCACGAGCTGGAGCAATTCGGAAGCCGCCTGCTGACCCGGGCCCACGGCGCTGGCCCACACCTGGCTTCCGCCGGCGGGGCGGCCTTCTTCGTCGAATCGCTCGACGACCACGCGCGCCCGCTGCGGGGAGATTGCCTCGACATGCGCCTCGACGTCGTCGCGCACCGGCGCTCGGGCGACGCTGCGCACCGTCTCCGACCAGAAGCGGTCGTAGAAGGAGGCCTCGGCCCAGGCCGCGCCCCAGCGGTTGTGCGCGTCGGACGTGAACGCCACCACGCGACCGAGCCCCGATTGCCGGTGGGCCAGCACCGGCTCGCCGGCGTCGGAAACCAACGCGGTCGTCACCTCCGGCTCGTGCCGCAGCCAGGTCACCACCAGGCCGCCCAGCGTGGGCGTTGCGCCCAGCGCGCTCACCAGGGGCGATGAGGTGTCGGACACGGCCGGCGTGAACGGACGCTCACGCACCAGCGCGCGCCGCAGCATGCGCGCTTCCTTGATGAAGATCTGCGGAAGCGTCCTCGGATCCGTCACGTCATGGAAGCTGCCGCCGCCAAGAGTCGCCAGGCGCTCGAGCAGCGGCCGGTCGGCGTCGTTCCCGATCGCGACTGCGGAGAGCGAGATCCCCTCCGCCTTCATGCGGGCGGCGATCTCCAACGGATCGTGCCCCGCGCTTCGGCCGTCGGTGAGAACGATCACGTGCCGCACCGCGGCCTCCTCCGCCGGCAGCCCGGCCAGGGCTTCGTATGCCTGCTCGAGCCCGGGATAGACGTTCGTCCCCCCGCCGGGTCCGACGGAGCGGATCGCCTCCGCCGTCGCGGCGCTGCTGGTGTTCAAGCCCAGCGGAACGATCCAGCTCGCCTGCCCCGTGAAGCCAACGACGCCGACCTTGTCGCGCGGCATGAGCGTGCGCAGCGCCGCGATCGCGGACTCGGCGGCGACCTGGAGCTTGGAGACGCCGCCGCCCGCCGGCTGTGCCATCGAGCCGGAATGGTCGATCACCAGCACCAGCGCGCCGGCCGGCATCTCGCGCCGGCCCGGAAGCTCCGGGCTCACGGGCAGGATCTCGGCCGTCTCCGAGCCGATCCAGCCGCCTGCGCCGAAGGCGTCAGGCCCGCCGATCATCACGAGGCCGCCGCCGAGATCCTCGACGTAGCGTGCCAGCATCGCGTCCTGCCGCGGAGTGAGTCCGCCGGCGCCGAGCGGGACGTTCGCGAGCACGACCGCGTCATACTGCTGCAACTCCCCGATGCCGGCCGGGAAGAGGGACGGATCGATCCGATCGACGGCGATCTCCTGCCGCGCCAGCGCCCGCTCAAGGAGCGAGCCGTCGCCGTCGCGCACGTTGTCCACGTAGAGCACGCGCCCCTGCCCGTGCACCACCGTGACCGCGTCGGCGGCGTTGTTGGCCAAAAGGGTGTCGCCCCGCACGGCGGCCACGTCTCCCTCCGGCTCGAACACGGCGCGAAATCGGTGGATGCCCCCGTCGGCGGGCGGGGCTGTCAGGCGCTCGACTGTCGCCCCGGGCGCAAGCCGGACGTGACGCGTGCCCTGAATGCCGGGCGTCGCCTCGTCCATGTCGACGGGCAGGCCCTCGCGCGTGACGCGCAGCACGCCGGTCACCGCGGTGCTGCCGGCATTGCGCAGGATGATCTCCAGCGAGAAGGGCTCCCCCTCGCGCCGGGCCGCGGGCGTGACGAAACGGTCGATCCACACCTCGCGATCCAGCCCGAAGCGCAACGGGACGACGTCGATCGGGATGCCTCGCTCCGCCGCGGCGGCCAGGGCGTCGTCGAGGTCGCCGCCGGTCGCGTTCCCGTCCCACATGAGGATGAGGCGGTGCATCGCGTCGGGCGGGAGCAGCGCCATCCCCAGCTCGATGGCGGCGGCAGGATCGGTGCCCGCTGCGGCGCTGGCGATAGCGGTGGTGGATGGAGCGGGACGCGCCGACGGGATCATCCGCACCTGCGCCGCCGCCGCGAAGTCGACGGCGCCGAGCCGGTCCTGCGGCGGGCATGCGGCCCGGGCGGTCTCGAGGAACGCGTCGGGTGTTGTCGTGCCCGCGCGCGATGCCAGCTCGGCGGAGGCGCTGCGGTCGCGCAGTACGACGACCGCGAGGTCGCGCGCACGGCGCTCTCCCTGCGCGCCGGCAAGAAGCAGCACCAGCACCATCAGCAGGGCCAGCCGCAGCGCGAGCGACGTCCATCGCCGGGCCGCGTCCATTCCCTGAAGGGCCGGGAGTGCCAGGAGCACGACTGGCGTGGCCATCGCCGCGTAGAGCAGCGCGGCCTGCCAGAGTGAGAGGTGCTCCAGACGGATTGGCATCAGCGGCATGGCGGGTGCGGCGACGGGAATCCCCGCGCGAACCGGCGATAGCGGCCGGCGCACCGAAGGCCATCATTCGTAGTACGCCCGGAAACCGGCTGGGTTGCAGTGCCTGGGAGCTTTGGATCGGCCCTACTGAGGTATCGAGGTGTGCTGGCCTGTCATTTGCTCCGCTCAACGAGGCTTTACACCGCGGTCACGTTGGCCGTGTGGAGCCGAGACAGGCAAAGGATTTACCTTCCGACCGCCAAGCTGACATACCGCAGAACGGCACCCGGGCACCGGTTGCGCAGTAGGCTTGACGGGGTCGTGGGAGCGTATCCGCAGGACGAGTGAGCCAGCTGATGTTGATCTACGCCGGAGGGTATTCGGTCGATTGCGCCCCGGTGTCGAGAAACGAGACCGAAACCGGCGTCTTCCCGAGCCTTCCCCGTCTCGACGGGGTGCGCGTGCTCGTCGTCGATGACGAGCCGGACGCGCGTCGCCTCATGAAGCGTTTCCTAGAGATCCGCGGGGCGAGCGTCATCACCGCCGCCAACGCCCAGGAGGCGCTGGAAACGCTCGCCGACGAGGTGCCCGACGTCGTCCTCAGCGACATCGGCATGCCCGTCCAGGACGGGTATGACTTCATCCGGCATGTCCGCCGGCTTGCGCCGGAGGACGGGGGCGACGTCCCTGCGGCGGCCGTCACCGCCTTCACCCGCGCCGACGACCGGCGCCGCGCCCTGCTGTCGGGCTTCGACCTCCACCTCCCCAAGCCGGTGGATCCGATGCAGCTCCTTACGGCGGTGGCGCGCCTGGCGGGCCGAGTCTGAGGGGGTGCTTGGGATCGACCGGCCGCCCGGTATATTGCCCGCATGATCCTGCGATTCGTGCCGGCGCTCCTTCTTGCATTGCTTCTCTTCCTCGCGCCGGCCGCTCCCGCGGCGATGCAACAGCGCGCGGGCGCTCCCGCGGCAGAGGCGCCGGCGGCGCTGTCGGATGAGCAGCTCTCGCGGGTCCGGGACGCAATAAGCACGTTCATGTCGGAGCACCAGGTGCCCGGTATGTCGGTAGCGCTGGTGGCCGACGGCCGGCTCCAATGGGAGGACGGCTTCGGCTTCACCGACCTGGAGAACTTCGTCCCCGCGCGGCCCGAGAGCGTGTTCCGGCTGGCGTCGATCTCAAAAAGCCTGACGGCCATCGCGGTCATGCAGCTCGCCGAAGCGGGGAAGCTGGATCTCGACGCCCCGATCCAGACGTACGTGCCGGAGTTCCCGGAGAAGCGGCACGAGGTGACCCCGCGCGACCTGCTGAGCCACATGGCGGGCATCCGTCACTACCGGGGCGGGGAGATCGGCAGCACGCGCCGGTACCGCGACATGGTGGAGGCGCTGGAGATCTTCAAGGACGATCCGCTGCTGTTCGAGCCGGGCACACGGTATGGCTACAGCACCTACGGCTATACGCTGCTGGGCCTGGCGGTGGAGCGCGCTTCGGGGCAGGACTTCATGAGCTACCTCCGGGAGCACGTCCTGGAGCCGTCCGGCATGCGACGCACGCGCGACGACGACCTGGGCGCGCTCATCCCGAACCGCGCGCGTGGCTACGACCTCGAGGACGGGCGCCTCGTGAACGCCGGTCTCTTCGACCCGAGCTACAAGGTGCCAGGCGGCGGCATCGTCGCGCCGGCGGGGGACCTGGCGCGGCTGGCGATCGCACTCCAGGAAGGGCGGTTGCTGGGCGCGGAGTCGTGGAAGCAGATGACGACGATCCAGAACGGCGCGGACACGAGCGTCCGCCAGTACGGCTATGGCTGGGTACTGGGCGGCCCGGGCATGCACCCGGATTCGGTCTGGCACACGGGGGGACAGCAGGGGGCGACGACGATCCTCTACATGATCCCCGGCGAACGGTTCGCCGTCGCGATCCTCACCAACCGAAGGGGCGTGGGGCCGATCCGGCAACTCGCCGCCGAGATCGGCCGCATCGCGCTCGGCGACCCGGCGGAAGAGGAAACGCCCGCGACGAGCGGGGTCCCGGTGGGCGGCTGAAGATCCGCTCCGCTACGAGAGTTCCGGCAAGGTCGTGTCGATGCTTGCCTGGGTCTGGCGCGCCCGGAAGCTCTCGAGCCGCGCGCCCAGCGCCCCGTCCTCGAGTGCGAGAATCGCGGCGGCGAGGAGGGCGGCGTTCACTGCGCCGGCTCGGCCGATGGCGAGGGTGCCGACCGGGATTCCGGCCGGCATCTGCACGATCGAGAGCAGCGAGTCCATCCCCGAGAGCGCCTTGCTCTGCACCGGGACGCCCAGCACCGGCAGGGCGGTCTTGCTGGCGCACATGCCCGGCAGGTGCGCCGCCCCGCCCGCGCCGGCGATGATCACCTTCAGCCCCCGTCCTGACGCCGAGCCGGCGTAGGCAAAGAGCTTGTCGGGCGTCCGGTGGGCGCTGACGACTTCCTTCTCGAACGGCACGTTCAGGTCCGCCAGGGTCTGGCAGGCGTGCTGCATCGTCTCCCAGTCGGAGACGCTGCCCATGATGACACCGACGAGCGGCTTGGAAGGTTCGGCCATGGCTGCGCAAAGGGTAGCGGCCCGGATCGGCCCGCCGCACGCCCACGGGATCGCGAGCACGGCCGATAACTCGGGAGGGAGGCGTCAAGGTTTCCGGACGCGGGCTCCGTGTGAAACTGGGTAATGCAAAACGCGCAGAAACGGCGATAGCCACGGTGTCGCAAGTTTCCCCAGTTTAACACCGGCAGGCGTCGCCCTCAGCAAGCGACCTGCCAACCGAACACGGAACGGAGCCGCCATGAGCCTCAGCAGCCAGACCAACAGCCTTGCCCGCACGCCGATCTTCAACCTCTACGTCGAGACGATCCTCGTCGGCGACCGCGCACGGTGCCGCGAGATGATCGAGAAAGCCAGCGAATGCGGCCTCGGCGCAAGGCAGCTCCTGCTCGAGCTCTGCTGGCCCGCACAGGAAGCCATCCGCGAGCTTTACCGCGAGAGCCGCATCAGCCTCGCCTCGCACCACATGGCCACCCGCCTCAACCGCGCCACCGTGGACCGCATCTGCGGGAGCCTCCCCATGTCCGGCTCCAACGGCCGCAAGGCGATCGTTGTCTGCGGTGACGGCGAGCCGGAGGAACTGGGCGCGCAGATCACCGCCGACCTGTTCGAGGCCGCGGGATACGAGGTGAAGTTCCTGGGCGGAGGGATCCCGAACGACGAGGTGCTCCACATCCTGGGGCACTGGCGTCCTGACCTGCTTTGCCTCTTCGCGACGCTCCCGCAGGACATGCCGGCGGCGCGGAAGCTGATCGACTACCTGCGGGATGTGAACGGCCAGCCGAACCTCCAGGTCATGTGCTGCGGCGGAATCTACAAGCGTGCCGAGGGGCTGGCAGAGGAGATCGGGGCCGATCTCTTTGCCCGCGACCCCGGCGACGCGGTGACGGTCGCCCTGGAGAACCCGCACAAGCGCGCCAGCGTCGAACAGCAGACGGTCGGCCGCAGCCGGCGGACCCGGAAGTCGGAGCCGAAGAAGCGCCCGGGCGAGCGGACGCCGGTGATCGACGAGATCGATGCCGACGAGGGCAACCGCGAGGCGGCGTGACGTGTGAGCGACAGTGAAGCCGGTGAGATGGCCGAAGGCGCCGCGACCCGCTCGGGCCGCGGCGTTCTTCGTTTGCGCGCCGGAGATGAGAACGCCGCGAGACTGGCTCGCGGCGTCCGGGAAGCTTGCGGAACGTTCGGCAGCTGTTCACGCGGCGCGGCGGCGCCGGAGGGCGAGCAGCAGGCTACCCGCGAGGAGCGCGCCGGCGGCGGGCTCGGGAATCGCGGTGGTCAGCAGGTCGAGCTGGTACATCTGGATGCTGTTGTTGAGCCCGCCGACGCGGATGAAGTAGGTGCCGTCGTCGAAGAGATCGAAGAGGATGCTCTCGCTCCCGCCGAGGCCGGCTTCGTTCACGGAGGCCAGGAGGCTCGTGCCGTCGGTGTCGTAGAGGGCGAGGGTGAGGTCGGACATGGCGCTGGTGACCAGCGGGCTCTGCGAGCCTCCCTGCGCCCCCTCGTTGTAGGTCGGGCCCAGCGGCGTGAGGTGGATGGAGATGCCGGTGAAGGCGTCCACCGTGAAGCTGTAGAAATCGACGTCGGAGTCGTCGTCGATGCTCACGAAGCTCACGTCGTTCGCGCTCACGAAGGCGTCGTTGGCGTCGAAGCCGATCGAGACGCCGGCGCCGTGGGGCAGCGCGCCGAAGCTGGTCGCGGTGCCGGCCGTGTCGTTGCCGCCGTTCTTCTCGAGCACGTCGCCGTAGAGGCGCTGGGCGGAGAGGATGTCGTCGAACTGCGGCCCGTCGAAGCTGGTGTTGATCGACGGCTCCATGAGGAAGCTGGCGTTGTTGGAGACGACGTGGGCGATGCCCATGCCGTGCCCATGCTCGTGCATCACGATGTTGCGCCCGGCCCGGAAGTTGTTGTTGGCGCTCGCGAAGAAGCCCATGTCGGCCGTGTCGATGACCATGTCCCCGCGGTTGGGGAAGTAGTTGTAGGCGAGGGTGCCGCCGCCCCCGTCGATGTTCACGCCCGCGATACGGACGTCGCCGCGCGTGGAGGAGCCGGGGAAGCTGTTGCTGTGCTGGGCGCCGTCGTCGGTGACGTAGATGTAGTCCAGGCCGGCCAGCTCGGACCACCGGTCGAACGACTGGGAGAAGAGCGAGAACCAGGGACGCGTCGTCAGGTCGCTCCCGCCGCCGGAGCCGAAGGCGCTGTCGAGCGCGCCGATGAGGTTGCTGTTGGACGACTCGCCGGAGATGTCCGTCCCGTCGGGGACGATGCTCCAGGTCAGCGTGATCGGCGTGCCCTGCACGATCCCCCCGCCGTTCGTAAACGTCGAAGTCCAGCGGTCGATGGGCTGGTAGCCGGTGGTTCCGCCTGGCAGGAGCCCGCCGGCGCAGGTGAGGCAGGCGCCGTCGTGGATATGGGTCGAGGCGTCGGCCTGGGTGGCGGCTCCCATCACGAGGACAGGAGCCACGGACAGCGCAAGAATTGTTTTCAGGTGCATTCAGCGTTCTCCCGAGGGGGTGGGCGGTGTTGACCGCGCGCCCGGTACTTCCCCTTCCCCGTAAGTGCATCGCGTGGGCGATACGGTGCTGCGGGGGCCGCAAACTAAAACGAGGGGATAGGACTGTCAACGCTTAAGGTGGCCCCGGTGCGGGAAATCCGATCGAGCCGGGCGGCGCGGCGCTGCCCAGAATCTCCTGTCGCGCCAGGCGTCACGACCAACCCCGACCGCGCGCCGAAGGGCGGGAATTTTGCCCGCAGGCGGGCCTGCGACCGGGAATCGTCGTCGCCCGACCATTAGGCTGGCCTCTCGCAGGATCAGTCGCATGCCGGGGTTACGAGAGCACATCCATTCCAGGGGCGGGCGCGTCGCCGCGTGCGGGCTAGCGGCGGTGGGGGTGGTGGCGCTGGGCTTGGCGGCGCGGCAGCTCGGGGGCGGGGTGGCGGCGACCAGCGCCGAGCGCGTTTTCATCGACGCCCATACAGGGGAAGCATTCGTTCACACGCTTTCGGCAGGTGAAATGGTGCCCGTGGCCTCCCCGCACTCCGCCGGGGCGGCAGTGGGGTACGAGGCCGAGCCCTGCTACTGGACTGCGGACGGCCGGCTGAAGCCGGAGCCGACATGGGTGCTTCCGCGCGTGAAGGTGGAGCCGTCCGCCGGGCCGACCTTCTGCCCCGACTGCGATCGCCTGGTGGTTCCGCTGAACCCCGCGGGCCCGGAGGCTCCGCCGACGAGCAGGGAGTACGCGGCGCGCTCCAGCGAACGGGGGCGAGCAGGGGGCACATCATGACCCGCCGCGGAGTCACGCTCACGGAGCTTCTGATCGTGATCGGCATCATCGCGCTGATGCTGGCGGTGCTGCTGCCGGCGCTGGGCCGCGCGCGGCGCGGCGCCGCGGGCATCAGGTGCGCGAGCAACCAGCGGCAGATCGTGCAGGCGATGCTGATGTACGCGGGCGAGAACCGCTACGCCATTCCGGGCAGCCCGAACACCACGGGGCTGCACCTGATGACGAATCCGACCTACTCTGACGACCACTGCCCCGAGCGGATCAGCATCTTCGACTACAAGACGCCGCTCGCGCCTTACCTCGAGACGCCGTTCAACGCCGGCGCCGCCCGGGCTGATCGGCTGGAGCGCCTGGCGCACCTCAACGACGCCGACCCGTTCCTCTGCCCGGAGAACGCCGGCGTCATCGCCACGCCCTTCTCCGCCGGGGCGCCGGCGGTGCAGTGGAACAGCTACTCCACGGGCATCCTCTTCCTCTACCGGCCGTACGGCGCGTCGATCCCGGGGTACGGGTCGAGTCATCCGTTCCTGCGCCAGCGGATTCACCCGGACGTCAGCCCGTACAACCGTCCGTATCGCCTCCCGCGAAGCTACACGCCGCGGCTGACGAAGATCGGAAGCGCCGGGCAGAAGGCATTCCTTGCCGACGGCGCGCGGTACGCCCGCGGGCTCTACCCGACGTACAACGCCTCGATCATGACGAGCACGGGCGGGGACTACGCCGACTACGGCCCGTTCACCGTGTGGGCCAACGCCTTCATGCGTCACCGCGCCCCGGAGAACGTGGCGGCGGGGCAGGATGATCTCTCCGGCATCGGGCCCGACGACACGCGCGTGCTCTGGGCGCGACACGGCGCGCGCGTGCCGGGCGGGCGCGGCAATGACTACCGCCTGAACGTCGCCTTCTACGACGGCCGCGTGCAATCGATGGGCGACCTGGAGGCGTCGAACCCGGTGCACTGGGCGCCGGTGGGAACGCGCATCCGGGCCGATGAGTTCTGGGCCGACACGATGCGCACGCACGTGAGCCCGGACGGCGCGGTGAACATCGACGACGAAGGGTACTTCAAGGTTCCGGGATAGCGGGCGCTTGCACCACGCCCAGCGATTCCAATCGCTGGGCTTGGCGTGCACGGGGTTGGTATCGTCGAGCGCCTCCTGGATGCGCTTGCGATCGCGCTGGAACGTGGTTGTGGTAGATTGCGCCTCATGCATCCGCTGGTGATCGCGGTCCTGGCCGGGGTGGGGTTCCTGGTGGCGTATCACTCCTACGGGCGGTGGCTCGGGCGGAAGATCTTTGCCCTCTCCGCCGACGCCGTCGTCCCCAGCCGGGCACTGCGCGACGACAACGACTACGTTCCGACGAAGAAGAGCGTCGTCTTCGGTCACCACTTCACCAGCATCGCCGGCACCGGGCCGATCGTCGGGCCTGCCATCGCCATCATGTGGGGGTGGGTGCCGGCCCTGCTCTGGGTGGTGTTCGGGAGCATCTTCATCGGCGCCGTCCACGACTTCGGGTCACTCGTCGTGAGCCTGCGCAACCAGGGCAAGAGCGTGGGCGACATCGCCGGAACGGTCATCAACCGCCGGGTGCGGATCCTGTTCCTCAGCATCCTCTTCGTCTGCCTGCTGATCGTGTGCGCAATCTTCGGCCTCGTCATCGCCGCCGTCTTCAGGCAGTACCCGCAGGCGATCTTCCCGTGCGTCGTGCAGATTCCGATCGCCGTCGTCATCGGCCTCTGGCTGCACCGCCGCGGCGCGAGCCTGCTCGTGCCGTCGCTGATCGCGCTGGCGATCATGTACGTCACGACGTTCTGGGGCGACGTCGGCTTCCTGCACACGTTCAACCAGGCGCTGGCGGCCTGGCCGACGTGGGCGTGGGTGAGCGTGCTGCTGGCGTACGGATTCGTGGCGAGCGTGCTGCCGGTCTGGGCGCTGCTCCAACCGCGCGACTACATCAATTCCCTCCAGCTCCTCTCGGCCTTGGGACTGATCGTCGTCGGCCTCGTCGCCGCCAGCCTCGTGGGGGG
>JAEZED010000139.1 GCA_023417885.1 Planctomycetota bacterium | reverse complement strand
GCACTCGTTGCCGGGGCCGCGGCACTCGTTGCCGGGACAGCGGCACTTGCTGCCGGGACAGCGGCACTCGTTGCCGGGACAGCGGCAGTCGGCGCCGGGACAGCGGCAGTCGGTGCCGGGGCAGCGGCAGTCGCTGCCGGGACAGCGGCAGTCGATGGCGGGACAGGAACCGGGAGATGACACACGCCCGGGCCTTTGCGGCCCGGGCGCTGTCTTCTCCACCTCCGAAATCGTGCGGGTCACGGCTTGGGGCCGGCCTCGTAGGGCGTGACCTTGACGTCCTTGAACTCGCCCCGCTCCACGGGACGGGCGGAGCCGTCGAGGAAGGTGACGTTGATCTTTCCGCCGCTGCCGGCGTCGGCGACGCTGGGCTCGGTCGCGCCGCGGTCGTGGCGATCCAGCGGGATGCGCGACCGGAGCCACGAGGTGCGGAGCACGCCCTCGAGCGTGCCGCCCATCTCCTCCCACTCCGGGTCGCCGGAGTATTCCATGTAGTTGGTCGTGTAGGCCAGGAGATCCCCGCGATCGAGCATGGTGGTGACGGCGGGGTCGTACGGTCGCACGCCGCAGTCTGCCAGGAGCAGGGTCGTGGCGGCGGACTTGACGCGCGTCAGCTTGCCCGCGGCGGGTTCGCCGACGTACTGGTGGTTGGGGTAGGTATTGGGCCCGCGCCAGACGCCGACCTCCCCGCCCTGGTTGTAGCGCCCGCGGCGTTCCCCGTTCTGGGTAAAGACGTCGGCGGTGACGTCGACATTGATGCCGTAGCTGGCGCGGACGTAGTCGGTGAAGGGGGCGGTGGCGGCGTGGAAGTTGTTGCCGGGGAGATACCCCTGCGGATCCTGGTCGAGCCACTTGTCATTGGGGCACTCGAAGACGGGGCTGATCCGCTGGTTGCCGATGACGTGGTCCTTCTCGTCGCCGACGTAGCGCTCCAGGGCGCTGATCCAGTCGAGGACGATGATCTCGGGGTTGTTGGGGTCGGTCTTGTCGGTGCGCGTGAGGAGCCCGCTTCGGGAGCGCTGGGAATCGCTGAACCACCAGGTGTCGGTGGTGGTCTGGAGGCGCTTGATGTCCTGGACCTGGAGCATGCCCGCCTGGCCGAGCTGGCGCTGGTTGCTGAGGCACTTGACCCCGCGCGCCGAGAAGCGGGCGGAGGCGAGGGTGGGCAGGAGCACGCTGATGAGCAGCGCGACGATGCCGATGACGACGAGCAGCTCCACGAGGGTGAAGGCGCGGCGGGAGAGTCGGGAGGGGTTGGCGTGCATCAGGATCACCTCGCGTGGGATGTGTGCGGGGTTGGCGGCGGGAGGGGCGGAGGCGTGTGGTTGGGCCGGGGAATCGGGCCGGGTGGTTCGGGTTATTGTTCGCAGGGTACACCAGCTGGCGTCGGAAAAGGCCCTGGTGGCGTCAAATCATCCGCCGTGCCCCTGCCCGCCCTGCCTGCGACGCAGCAGCAGCAGGCTGCCGGCGACGAGGATGCCGGCTGCGGGCTCGGGGACGGGGGGCAGGGTGTCCCCCCCGCCGACGCCGCCGGGCGTGCCCCAGCCGTAGAACTCCTGGAGGATAAGGAAGTCGGGCCAGTCCACGACGCCGTTTCCGCTGAAATCGCCCATGGCCCACCCGCCTGGGCGGCCGTAGTTGTCGCGGAGGGTGAGGTAGTCATCCCAGTCGACGGCGAGGGAGAGGTCTGCGTCGCCGTACTCGGAGAGGAGGACGACGCGGATGAGGGTATCAACGTCCTGCCGGTCGGCGAGGGGGTCGCCGAGGTGGGCGTCGCTGTCGAGGTCGAGGATCCAGCCGGCCTGGCCGAGGCTGGCGTGAAGGAAGTCGATGTCCGCCTGGTCGGTCGTGGCGTCGAGGTTGACGTTTCCGCGGCGCAGCTCGGCCTGGCGCGCCTCGGCGGCGGCATCAGGCGCGCCGGCGGCAGTGTAGAGGTGACGGAGCGCGAAGAGATCGCGCGTGTCGGTGCGGCCGTCGCCGTTCAGGTCGCCGGCGGGGTTGAACTGCGTGTCCTGGCTCCAGAGGAACTGCTCGAAGGCGCCGGCGCCGAAGACGTCTGCGGCGGTGAAGGCGCCGTCGAAGTCGAGATCGCCGAGGCCGGCGCCGAGGGTGGTGTCGAGCCCGAGGCCGGCGAAGCGCTGGACATTGACGTTGCCGGTGATCTCCCAGGTGACGACGGTGAGGACGTTGTTTCCGCTGGCGACGCCGTCGTAGCCGTAGGCGAAGAGATCGCGGTCGATCTGCCCGGCCTTGTTGCCGCCGGAGACCATGGCGAGGATCTCGGCGTCGGAGAGGCTGGCGGGGAGATTGAGGAAGGTGTGGACGCTGTCGGCGGTGCGGTCGATGCTGCGGACCTGGAACTCGCGGAAGTCATCGACGCCGGCGACGGCCCAGATCTCGCTCTCGGGGGCGTAGCGGTCGATGTAGATGGCCTTCTTGAAGCTGGAGTAGACGGGCGGCCCGCCGTCGTCTCGGTGGCGGAAGGCGCGGACCTCCAGGAAGTTCAGGCCCTCGACGAGGTCGTCGGCGTGGACGGTCTGGAGGAACTCGCCGTCGCCCCCGCCCCAGAGGGGGCTGCGCTTGTCGAGGAACTGCTCGAAGCCGTACTCGACGCGCGTGGCGGTGAGGTCGTCGAAGGTGGCGATTCCGGGATCGACATGATCGACGGCGCCGTTGCGGTTGACGTCGAGGCCCTCGTTGAAGCGGAGCAGCGCGTTGTCCCCATCGGCGTGCGGGTCGTGGAACTGGCCGAGGATGTTGACCTGCTGCGTCTGGAGGCGCACGTCGAAGGTGTCGGCGGTGATGACCTCGATGTCAGCGAGGCGCGTGGTGCCGTTGGTGCCGGGCGTGGGCGTGCCGCCGGCGAGGACCTGGGCGACGTTGCTGAGCGAGAGCTCCCCCTGCGGGGTGGCGAGGCCATAGACGAGGTACCCCTTGCCGTGGCTGAAGGGGTTGCCGTCGGTGTCGTAGGAGCCGTTGCGCAGGAAGCGGGCGTTGATCGTGCCGTCGGCATTGACCTGGACGGCGGAGGGGATGTCGTCGCGTGGATCGACGCCGCCGAGCGCGGGCGTCTCGGCGTTGCCGGTGAGTTCGACGAGCCAGGTGCCGGGGGCGAAGCCGGTCTGGATGGTGCGGCTGTCGAAGCCGGCGTCGCCGCGGTTGGAGAGGAGCACAATGGCGGACTTCTCGCGCTCGTAGGCGAGGTTCTCGCTCTCGACGAGGCGGTTGTGGTAGTTGCCGCGGCCGTGGGTGTTGCGGATGCCGACGAGGGTGGTGACGGTGTCGCCGTAGAGCCCGCCGAGCGCGTCGCCGCGGCCGTCCTTGGGGAAGTCGCGCCCGTCGCCGAACTCCTTTGCGTTGTGGTAGACGACCCAGTTGCCGGGCCGGAGGGCGAGGTAGGCGTTGGCGACGTTGCCGAGCTCGGCGCCGAAGTCGTCGTGGCTGGCGTCGAAGGCGACGCCCTGTGAGCCGTTGTTCGCCAGGCCGTCATCGTTGACGTCGAAGCTGGCGTTGATGACGTTGTGCCAGCTGTTGCCAACGCCGGCGGAGCGGAGGTTGTCCTTCAGCGCGAAGTGGAGCGGGAAGTCGAGCGTGTCGCGATTTCCGCCGATGGTGCGGGGCTGGCCAGGGTCGTTCGACTGGAAGGGGTTGAGGCCCTTGTCGACGTAGGACTGGAGCAGGCCCATGTTGGCGTCGAGCGCTTCCCCGAAGGAGAAGACGTGGCGCTTCGAGCCGTCGAGATGGTCGCGGTGGCTGGCTTCGAAGACGGCGCGGTCGAGGTAGTTGAGCACCCAGGGCTCGTAGTGCTTGGTGGCGTCGAGGCGGAAGCCGTCGAAGCCGACATCCTGCACGTACCACTGGGCGTTGCGCATGAGGTAGCCCAGGGCATTCTCGGTGACGGGCGCCCCGCTCGTCGCCTCGCTTCCGTCGCCGGCGAAGTCGTGGACGGTGAAAGTCTCACCCGTCTTCGGATCGAAGACGAGTCGCCCCGGTCCGGACTGCGACTGGTAGAAGCGCCGGTTGGCCTCGGTGGCGACGTCGGCGATGCGCGGGTAGCCGGAGGCGACGCCCGGCGGGAGGTTGCGCGGGTCCGACGGATCGACCGGGTTGCGGATGTACTGGAAGTTGGTCGAGTGATCGATGTCGATCAGCCCACTGATGCGGCCGTTGCGGTCGCCGGTCTCAAACGCGCCGTGGAAGTCGCCGTCGATGGCGTCTGGGTGAGTGAGGAGGAAGCCGGGATAGTCCCCCGCCTGCTGGAAGCCGGGGGTGCCCAGGTCGGCAAAGCCGTTGTGATTCCAGACCAGATCGGCGTAGACGTTGGCCCCGAAGCGGTGCCACGTGTCGATGGCGCTCTTCAGGCCGCGCTCCGTGCCGTAGAGCGTGCGGTCGCCCGGCCGGCCGAGGTCGAAGCGGTCGTACTGGTCATAGCCGACGCTGAAACCTCCAGACTCCGCCCGGCCCGGCGGGGGCACCCAGACGGCGCCATAGCCGGCCATGAAGGCGTCGACCGCCCGGTGCTCCATGTTGCCCCAGGAGGACTCGAAGAGCTGGAGCGTTGCGGGGGCCGAGACGTTGCCGTACTCGGCGGGCACGGGCCCGCCGACGGCATGGGTGCCCGCGGCGAGCGGCACGGCAAGGCAGGCGAACTCGAGAAGTCGGCGGGCGGTGTGGCGGCGGCTCATGGATCGGCGGGGAATCTCTTCCGGGGAAAGCGGAGGCGTCGTTGAGCGTCGACAGTTAAACGCTTCAACAGGACAGGTTTCGACAGATCGACCTCGGGCCGGGTACCATGGGGTGACCCGACCTTGCGCATCGCCGGCTCGTAAGACCAGCCTTCGCCCCCGCCCGACGCGCTCGGCGGGGTGAAGTCTAATGGCTGAACAGCCCGTGTCAATCAAAGCCGTTACCCTTGCCCGAAGGCTCGCAGCAAGGGTGTGACGCGGTCGCCTGCCCCGCCGCCCGCCCGTCGGGAGAGCGCGCCGGCTTGCGGTGGTTCAACTCCCTGCTAGACTGGTTTACCGCACCCGGCACGGGACGATTCGCCGGGTGCGACAGACCTTCGGGGCCACAAAGGCTTCCCAGCTATACACAAACGAGCCGAGATGGACGACAGTTCGACCGCCGCACTCGCAGACGAGGCCCCCGACGACCCC